>JBKGZI010000267.1:0-8573 GCA_046545675.1 Persicimonas sp. | reverse complement strand
GAGTCCACCGACGTCGGCGACGTGCGCCGGTATCTGCGTGAATTCTTGACCGACCCGAGAGTGCTGGACAACCCGGCGCCGATTCGCCACGCGGTGGTCAACCTGTTCATCTTGCCGACACGTCCGGCCGAGTCGGCCGAGGCCTATAAGGAGATCTGGACCGACGAGGGCTCGCCGCTGATCGTCATCAGCGAGAAGGTCACAGAGCTTTTGCGCGAGCGCGTCGACGTCCCTGTCGAGCTGGCCATGCGCTACGGCAACCCCGACGTGAAGAGCGGGCTTCGCAGGCTCGCCAGCCAGGGCGTCGACGATCTCTTCGTCATCCCGCTGTACCCGCATTATGCGATGTCCAGCTACGAGACGGCCGTTGCCAAGGTCATCGACGACCTCGACGAGCTGCCCTTCGATATGGAGCTGACCGTCCAGCCGCCTTTCTTCGACGATCCCGACTATATCGAGGCGCTGGTCGAGAGCGCCTCGGAATATCTCGAGGATGACTACGACCAGCTCCTATTCAGCTACCACGGCATCCCCGAGCGCCACGTCCGCAAGACTGACCCATCGGGCTACCACTGCCTCGAGAACGCCGATTGCTGCCAGAAGAAAAACCCGGCGCACGCCTTTTGCTACCGCCACCAGGTCCACGCCACCACCTGGGCGTTCGCCGAAAAGGCCGGCATCCCGCCCGAGAAATACACCCTCGCGTTCCAGTCGAGGCTCGGCAAAGACCCGTGGCTGACGCCCTATACCGACAAACGCCTCGAAGAACTCCCCAGCCAGGGCGCCAAAAAGATCGCCGTCATCTCGCCGGCGTTCGTCTCCGACTGCCTCGAGACCATCGAGGAGCTCGGCATCCGCGGCCGCGAAGACTTCCTGGAGGCCGGCGGCGAAGAATACCGCCTCATCCCGTGCCTCAACGACGACCCGCGCTGGATCGACGTGCTCGAAAAATTCGTCACGAACTTCCTGCGAGGTGGCTTGGTTGAAAGACATCCCGTGGCGCCACTTAGATCAAGCGAACCATGAAATTCTGTGTTCTAGAGAGTAAGAGAGTGAGAAAGTAAGAGAGTGAGAAAGTAAGAGAGTGAGAGACGGCAACGGCTCTCTCTCGACCCGTTTCGCTCGATTGTGAAATCTAACTTTCTGACTTTCTCACTATCTCTTCTCGAGAAACCTTAGCCCCCCATAAATCACATGCTCACAAACAGCCAAAAACTCCTCGAACGCGCACAAAAAGTCATTCCCGGCGGCGTAAACTCGCCGGTTCGCGCCTTTACGAGCGTCGGCGGCACGCCGCCGTTCATCAAGAAGGCCGAGGGCCCGTACGTCTTCGACGAGGACGGCAACCGCTATATCGACTTCGTGCTGAGCTGGGGCCCGGCGATTTTGGGCCACGCCAATCCGAAGGTCGTCGAGGCTGCCCAGCAGGCGGTCGCCAACGGCTCGTCGTTCGGCGCGCCCACCAAACGCGAGGTAGAGATGGCCGAGATGCTCGTCGAGCGCGTGCCCGGCATGGACGTGGTCCGGCTGGTCAACAGCGGCACCGAGGCGTGCATGTCGGCCATTCGGGTGGCCCGCGGCGCCCATTCTGAGAGCGACAAGCCTCGCGACAAGATCATTAAATTCGAGGGCTGCTATCACGGCCACGCCGATTCGTTTCTGATCGCCGCCGGCAGCGGCGCGCTGACCCTCGGCGTGCCCAACTCCCCCGGCGTGACCAAGGGCACCGCCAAGGACACGCTCTTGGCCGAATTCAATAATATCGACTCGGTCGAGGCGCTCATCGACGCCAATCCCACCGACGTCGCCGCGGTCATCCTGGAGCCGGTCTGCGGCAACACCGGCTGCATCCCGCCGCAAGACGAATTTTTGAAGAAGCTTCGCCACCTGTGCACGCGCCGCGACGTCGCGCTGATCATGGACGAGGTGATGACCGGCTTTCGGGTCGCCCGCGGCGGCGCGGCCGAGCGCTACGATGTCGAGGCGGATATCTACTGCTTCGGCAAGGTCATCGGCGGCGGGTTTCCGCTGGCGGCCTACGGCGGAACGGAAGAGATGATGCGCAACGTCTCCCCCGACGGGCCGGTCTACCAGGCGGGCACGCTCTCGGGCAATCCGGTGGCCGTCGCCGCCGGCATCGCGCAGCTCGAGCAGCTCGACTCGTCGGTCTACGACGTGCTCGAAGAGCGCGGCCAGCAGCTCCAGGACGGCCTTCAGAGCATCATCGACGACAACGGCTACCCGCTATTCCAGCAGCGCGTCGGCTCGATGTTCTCGCTCTTTTTCGGCGAAGGGCCGATCCGCGACCACGACGACGTCAAAAAGTGCGACATCCAGCGCTTCAACCTCTTCTTCCACGAGATGCTCAGCCGCGGCGTCTACCTGGCCCCCAGCCAATTCGAGGCGGGCTTTTTGGCCACCGCGCACACGCCCGAGATTATCGGTGAAGTGCTCGAAAAGGCCGAAGACGCCCTGGCCGAGGTTTTTTAAGAGAGTGAGCAAAGGCTTTGGGGAGGGGGTCGAGGGGCCCATCTTCCTTATTCGTTCACTCGATGAAGTGCGAGCCGGGGCGTTCGCCGCCCTGGGTCTCGTCAAAGCCTTCGGTGCCGATGAGCGGCACGAAGCGCACCGCGCCGAGGTTCTCCTCTTCAAACTCGCCGTTTTCCCCGGTGCGTGTGACCCGCATCAGCGTCTGCGCGCCGATGCGCTGGCCGACCGGGATGACCAATCTGCCGCCCGGGGCGAGCTGGGCTTTGAGTGAGTCGGGCACGGTGGGACCGGCGGCGGCGGCGACGATCGCGTCGAAGGGGGCCTCCTCGGCCCAGCCGCGGGTGCCGTCGGCGTGGCGCACGTGGATATTGTCGTAGCCGAGCTTCTCGAAGCGCTGGCGGGCCTGCTCTGCCAGCGATCTGTGGCGCTCGACGGTAAAGACCTCGCCTGCAATTTGGCCGAGCACGGCGGCTGCATAGCCCGAACCGGCGCCGATCTCGAGCACCTTGTCGCCCGGCTCGAGCTCGAGCGCCTCGCACATCATCGCCACCATATACGGCTGAGAGATCGTCTGTCCCTCGCCGATGGGCAGCGGCCGATCGCTATAGGCGGTCACCTTATATTTGGCGGGCACGAACTCCTCGCGCGGCACAGCCGCCATCGCATCGAGCACCTCATCCTGCTCGATACCCCGCCGAACAAGCTGCTCCTCGACCATCCGCTCGCGCTTCCATGTATAATCGGTGCTCTTCATCGTCATCCTGTCGGGCTGAAAGTGGTGCTTAAATCACAGATCAAAACTCAGCACGGGGATGGGCAATTGCAAATTTGGGGTGTGTGCGCTGATTGGGATGGGGGATTTGGATACTGATTCGGATACTGATTCGGATGCGCTGATTTGGATGGCTGATGATGTCTGGATTTTTACTGATTGAGCTGATGATAGCTGATGTCGGATGCGTATCAGCCATCAGCTATCATCAGCTCAATCAGCGGCCCATCCAGACATCATCAGCCATCCCGATTAGCTCATCCAGTATCCACCATCCTTCATCCCACATCAGCGCATCACCGCCGCCTCGGCGGCGGCGAGGACCTTGTCGACGAGGATGACGCCCTTGAAGAAGACGACCTCGGCGGGCGCCTCAGAAAGCTCCTTGCGACCGGTCTTGAGCCGCTCGCTGACCACCAGCACCAGCGGGACGTCACACGAGTCGACGAGCATCTCGATGCGCCGCTCGAGGTAGGCGAGCCGCCAAAAGCCCACAATTTCCAGGTAGACCTCGCGGCCGTCGGGGTGGGTGAGCACGTAGTCGGGGATGATGACCTCGTTCTTGTCGAGGTCGACGATGGTGCCCTGGCGGGCGAGCTCCCAGTCGGTCTCGGTCTCGGAGAAGCGCTTTTCGAAGTAGCGCTCCTCTTCGGCGACCCACTGGCCGCGGGCTTTGTAGTGGGAGACCAGGCCGTCTTTGTGGGAGAGCACCAGCTCGTGGGTGGGACCGTCGCCTTCCCAGTCGAGCTCGGCGCGCATCGCCCAGGTGTCGGCCAGGAGCAGCGCGGGCAGGAACGTGGCCATCTGCAGGCCGTATTTGCGGCTGCGCTTGAAGACGCTCGCCGGGCCGTCGACCTCCAGGCGATAGCCGTCGTCGAGGCGCTCGGCGCGGTGCATCAGGCGGTTGAATTTGAGCGCCTGGAAGAGGTAGCGCAGCATATTCGGGTTGTCGTCGCCCAGATCGATGACCAGGCGCGTGGCCTTGTAGAGCACAGCCTGGGCGAGCGCGAGGTTGTAGCGGTCGAGCAGCTCCCGGGGCTCGAGGGTGTCGAAGTCGACCAGACGTTGGCGCTCCTCGAGGTCGGCATAGAGGCTCTCCTCGATCTCTTCGGGCTCCAGCTCGAGATGCTCGCCAGCGCGCTCGAGGACGCGCTGGCGCGCATCGGCGCCGGTGACCGGGCCGAGCTCGCCGCTGGCCTCGAAGACGGCGCGTCGTATCTCCTGTGGGTCGAGCGAGGCGACGGTCTCGAATTCGCTGCGGTCGTAGAGCAGCTTGGCGAGGCCGCGCCAGATCAAAAAATCAGTGCCGTGGCCGATCGTCTGCTCGACCGACTCGTCGACGTCGCCGCGCTCGCCGCCGGCGTGGGCTTCGAAGATGCCGATGAGCTCGCGGGCCTTGGCGAGCGCCTGTCCTGCCTCCCCATCGCTTCCAGAACCCGTGTCCAAATATAGCGGCTCGACGCGGCCTTTGGAGACGCGTGTGCGTACAAGATCAGTCGTAAGCATCGTGCTTCCTCCGCCGCTCGCTCACAAAAGTCTCGACCGAATCCTCGGTGACGAGCTCGTAGAGCACCGCGCGCTTTCCCTCGGCGCGGCGCAGGATGCGGCCCAGCCGCTGGACATGCTCGCGCACCGAGCCCGAGCCGGACAGGATGATCGCGACGTTGGCCTTGGGCACGTCGACCCCCTCGTTGAGCACCTTGCTGGTGACTACGACGCGGTAGGAGCCTTCGTTGAAGCGGGCCAGGATTTCCTTTCGCTCCTTGATGCGCGTCTGGTGGGTGATCGCCGGCACCAGCGCCTCGTGGCTGATGTCGTAGACGCTCTCATTATCGTTGGTGAACACGATGGTGCGATCCTCGTGGTGGCGCTCCAGGAGCTCGAAGAGTCGAATCATCTTCGCCTCGTGGACCAGCGCGAGGCGCTTTTGGAGTTGGTAGGCCTTGAGCGCCCGGCGGCCCTTCTCGGATTTGTTGGTCGCCGCCAAAAACCTCGGCCAGCCGCTGGGCGAGGACATATAAATGCCACGCGCCTCGACAAAATCCCGATAGAACTTCCGAGCGCGGCCGTAGAGTTCGTAATCCTCGGGGGTCATGCCCACGGTAACCGTGCGCACTTCGTAGTCGGCCAGGATATCGCCGGAGAGCTCCTTGATGCCCTTGCGGTACACGATGGGGCCGATGAGGTCGTCGAGCTGGGTCTCTTTGCCGTCTGCGCGCTCGGGGGTGGCGGTCAGGCCGAGCCGAAACGGCGCGATGGAGCACTCGGCGGCCTGCCGGTAGACCTCACCGGGCAGGTGGTGCGCCTCGTCGAAGACGACCAGCCCGAAGCGACCGCCGAGGCGCTCCATGTGGATGGCCGCCGAGTCGTAGGTGGTGACCGTCAGGTCTTCGACCTCGTGGTAGCCGCCGCCCATCAGGCCGATTTTACGGCCGAACGCCTCCTCGAGCACACCCGACCACTGGTTCATCAGGTCGATGGTGGGCACCACGACAAGCGCGCTGCGAGAGACCGCCTCGATGGCGAGTTGTGCGACGTAGGTCTTGCCCGAACCAGTCGGGAGCACCACAACCCCGCGCTTGCCGGCCGTCTTCCAGGCGTCCAGCGCCTCGGACTGGTGCTCGTAGGGCTCGAGCGGCTCGCCGATGCACAGGTCGCACTCGACGTATTCGCGGGCCCCGTCGACGACGGTGTAGCCAAGCCGCAGCAGCGCGGCGAGGACTTTGCGATAGTCGATGGCCTCGGCGCGAAAGCGCTCGATGCGCTCATCCCACTGGAGCGTTTGAAGCTGCTCATCGGCGCGGCCGAGCCCGTCGATGACCAGCGTGCCCGCCTCGAAGCGCAGCGTCAGCGGCCCATCATCTTGGCGTTCGGGGGCGTCGTCGAGTTTGAGGGTCAACTGGGGGCTCATCGATGTGCTCTCGCACCGGGAGTCTGGGAGTCTGGCGCAAACCGGTCACTTGTGTGCCGGGGCCGTGACACGGCCGAGCGCAGTGTAGCAATAACCGGCCCCGGCGCCCAACTCCACAATTGATCTCCCAGATAGGCACTGATAGCCTGTGTTCAACTTGTATACACACCTATACGGGCGCGAACGCTCGCATAGTTTAGCCATGAGTCCAAGGTTCCTTCGGCGTGTCCAGTCAACGACAGCCTAACTCCACGTATCTCGACCCGGGGGTCGTCTTCGAGGGCAAGTATCGCATCGTACGCGAGCTTGGCCGCGGCGGCTTCGGCATGGTCTATCTGGCGTACCAGCAGAAGATGGACCGCCACGTGGCCATCAAGGTCCTCAAGTCGGGGGCCGGCGATCTGCACCATAGCGCCAAAGAGCGATTCCTGCGCGAAGTCAAGATCATCAGCAAACTGCGCCACCCCAACACGGTCACGATCCACGACTTCGGTGAGACCGGCCGCGGCGTCCTCTATATGGTCCTCGAGTATATCGAGGGCGACACGGTCAAGGAGATCCTCAAGCGTCAGGGAGCCCAGTCCCCGCAACGCGCGCTGGCCCTGGGCGGCCAGATCGCCCGTTCACTGGCCGAAGCCCACCGCTACGGGGTCATCCACCGGGATTTGAAGCCGGCCAATATCATGGTCACCGACCTGGAGACGGAGTCGGACTTCGTGAAGGTGCTCGACTTTGGCATCGCCAGGCTTCTTCGCACTGACGAGCGTGACCTGACCAGCGTCGGCCTGCCCGACGGCGAGCGCGAGCTTATCGGCACGCCCCGGTATATGAGCCCCGAGCAGGTGCGCGGGGAGTCGCTCGGCCCGGCCAGCGACGTGTACAGCGTCGGGCTGATCCTCTACGAGATGCTCGTCGGCGAGCCGGCCGTCCAGGGCGACACGACCATGGCGCTGATCAGCCAGCAGATCAGCCGCGAGCCGCTTCGCCTGGCCGGACTGCGCGCTCTCGACCCGAATATCGCCGACCTCATCCGCCGGGCGACCGCCAAAGCGTTGTCCGATCGCTTCGTCAACGCCGAGAACCTCATCGACGGGATCGACCAGGCGCTGGTCGCCGCCGGCGGCCCCCTGCCCGGCTCGGCCAGCGCTCGTCAATCCGGACGCTTCCCGGCCATCGACGCCTCCAGCCAGCGTACCGGCGGCGCCAATCAACGCCACCAAGGCCCTGGACGCGCCAACCAATTTGGGGCCGGCTTTGGCGCCGGGGCGGGAGCCGTAGCTGGATGGAACGCCGCCAGCCAACAGCAGGGAAAGCAGAGCCCGCAGAGACCGCAACAACAAAACTCCAATCAGCAGCCGCCGGCCACTCAACGCCAGGGCGAACAATGGGGTGCGTCGCAACAAACCGGCGCCGCCCCCACCCAGGCTGGCCGTTCGGAGAGACCGCCCGGGTTTATGTCGAATGATATCTCCGAATATCGCGACGACTTCACGATGGGGCTCGGCGACGAACTGCCGCCACCACCGGGCGACACCAACCCTTTTGCGGTGCCCGAGCCGACACCGCCCCCCACCTCGAGAACCTCGAGCCAGCGCCTCGGCGAGCCGGAACAAGACACCTCCACCGACTTCGTCGTCGAATTTTTGCGCATGGGCCTATTCGGCCTCGTCGCCGGGATCGGTCTGTATGTGGCCTTTTTGGTGGTGAGCACCATCTTCGGGCAATTTCTATCGGGCCAACTCAAGCTCATCGCCACGCTGATCCTGGCCGCCGCGATCCCGTTGTTGACGGCGCTGGGCGAGAACAGCAAACGCGAGCGCTTCGAGGTGGTCGACAACCCCTACGACCGGATCGTGCGCGTGTTCGTGGGCACCGCCATCTTCTCGTTCGGCACCGCGGTGCTCTGCACCCTGGTGATGTCCGGCGCGGTCGTCCACGAGCTGCGGACGTATCCGAATTGGTTCATGACCGACTCGCAGCGCAACTCGGCCGCCGGAGAGCTCAACTATAAGGTCTCCCTGGGCCTGGCGCAGGTTGTCGAGGAAGCCACCACCGCGATCGGCATCTACTCCGGCAAGCCCCACGGCGACACCGGCCCAACCCAACCCAAGCAGCCCGCTCAACCCGCGGTGCCCGAGCCGACCCGGCCGTCGACACGCGCCAAGCAGCAACAACAGCCACCCGCCGACAACCCGGCTGATGACGGCCAGCAAAACAACCGCGCAGCCCCCGACAAGCCCCCCGAGGAAGCGCCGAACAAGCAGCGTGACGGAGACGACGAGTATATCGACTGGTAATCCGTCCGAGGCGAAAGGCGAGAGAATAAAAAAACCGGCTGCGCCTTGGTACGTATTTAGCGCCCCGAGTTGATTAAGCAGATCAGCTCGGGGCGTTTTTGTG
>JBKGZI010000266.1:0-8582 GCA_046545675.1 Persicimonas sp. | reverse complement strand
GATTCGACTGAATCGCCTCACTGCAACGCCTTCGACCTCGTCACCCTGAGCCACTGTCAAACTGTCACTATCACTGTCCCGAACTACTAGCCAACGTGCGTGAAACCAGAACATTTCAGTGGTCGAAAAAAGCGGAGATCCAACGATGACTTCGGCAGAGTCCGACTCCAGCCAACCCGATTCCAGTCAATCCGAATCTAGTCAACAGGGATCGGAAAATAAAGAGCCCGAGCTGAGCGACCGGGTCGACGCGTTCCTCAAGGAGTTGCGCAGCCGCTCGCGCAAGCTCAGCCGGGCCAAGAATATACTCGGGTCGGTCAAGGGAAAGCAGCCCGACGCGGCCGACTACGCCGCCTGGCTCGAGGTGCGCCAGGGGTTGGAAGGGCTCGATATGGGTGAACCTGCGCTCCAGGAGCTCAAAGACGAGCTGGTTGCTCAGATGGCCAAGCAGCTCGAGCGCATGCGCATCAAGGCGCGTATGAAGTTCGTCCAGAAGCTCGAGATCTTGGCCGGCCAGCGCGGGCTCGGGCTCGACAAAGTCTCGGAGTCGCCGCTGGTCTATCACGCCGAGCCGTTGACCTTCGAGATCGACTTCGACGCCGGCTCGGCGCGGGTTTTATTCGGCCACGAGCCCATCGCCGAGGTCGCCATGAAGCCGGCCGCGCTGCTCGACGCGCGCGAGCAGGCCGTCGAGGATTTGGAGGCCCGGGCGCTCGACGCCGAGGCGTTCTTCGACCGGCTCCACGACGCCTACCGCACCGTGTTGGTCGCCGATCACGCCGAATTTGGCGAGCGGGTCGACCTGGTCGATGTGCTGGTGCCGCTGGCGGTGCTCGGCGCCGAGCGCAAGCGCTGGCGGCGCGAGGGCACCGACGCGCTCGAGCCGTTTGGCCGCGTGCTGCTGGCCTATCAACTGGCCGGCCTGCGCGCCGAAGGCGTCCTGGAGCGAAACGGCTTGCGATTGGAGTTGGGCGCGGCCACCGGCGGGACCACCCGCGACAAGCGCGACGTATTATTCGTGCCGGTGGGCGCCAAGGGCGGTCAGTATTATGGTTCGCTTCGCTTCACCAAGGCATAGAACTCCCGGGAGATTCGATGAAGACTCGCAAACCATCAATCGAGGACGCCTCGGCGGCGACCTGCGCGCACGTCATTCAGCGCCTCGGCGAGAGCGGCCAGCCCCCCGAGCGCGGCGTCGAGCTGATCAACGTGGGCAACGACAGCTACCTCGAGGTCCTCGAGGAGCAGTATTTCGACGGCCTGCTCGACGGCGGGGCCAGCTTCAAGCTGGTGCAGGGGTATTTCGGCGGCGGCAAGACGCACTTTTTATATTGTGTGCGCGATATGGCCTGGCGCCACGGCTTCGCGGTGGCTCTGGTGGAGTTATCGCCGGTCGAATGCCCCTACGACGACACGCTCAAGGTCTATTCGACGGTCGCCCGGCGGATCACCGCGGCGCACGACGAGGCCGGCCAGTCGCGCTACGGCATCGGCGAGCTCCTGCGCCAGGCGGTCGATCGGCGCCGCGAGCAGCTCGCCGAGGAGTTCGCCGCCCAGGGCTCGGACTACCCGCAGTCAGCCGCCGAGCGCGAGGTCGAGCGTTGGCTGCGCGGCGAGGTCGCCCGCACCGTCTGCGAGAGCGCGTCGTATCGCAAGGCGGTCGTCGAATTTGCGCTGGGCTGGCTCGAGGAGGACTACGAGCGCGTCGAGCACCTCGAGGCGTGGCTGATCGGCGAGCCGATCCCGCGCAGCAAGGTCCGTGACTACGGGGTCTACGAGGAGATGAGCCGCGCCAACGGGTTTTTGATGCTGCGCAGCCTCACCCAGATGCTGCGCGGGCTGGGCTTTGCGGGCAGCGCGTTGCTCTTCGACGAGGTCGACCGCAACCTGTCGGTCACCGCCAAGCGCAGCCAGCAGATCGGCGACAACCTGCGCCAGGTTATCGACCTGTGCGGGCGCCACCAATTGCCCAATACGCTGTTTATGTACGCGGTCCCTCCGGAGTTCATGCGCACGGTGGTGCCCGACTATCCGGCGCTGCACCAGCGCCTCAAGAGCCCGGTGCCGCTGAGCGTGCGCAGCCCACAGGCGGTGCTCATCGACCTGGAGAAGCTCGATCTGCCCGCCGATCAACTCTTGGCGGCGCTCGGCGAGCGCATCGTGCCGGTCTTCGAGGTCGCCCGGGGTGTCGAGCTCGACGCCGAGCTGCAGGCCGACAACGCCGCCGTGCTGGGCGCGGCCTGCGTGAACACCCAATTCGAGGTCAACCACCGGCGCCTATTCGTCAAGACGTTCGTCGATCTGTTGCAGTGGCAAGCGGTCGACGGAGAGGTCGAGCTGGATCTGGACGCGGCCATCGACCTGGTCATCGACGGCCACCAGGCGCTGTCGGAGGCCGGCTCGGGCAACGTGGTCAAATTCGAGGATTATTGAGATGAACGCCCCTCAGACATTCAGCCAGCCGGAGCTGTCGCCGGCGGCGACCCTCGAGGCGATGCGTCTGGGGGTGGTGCCCCGCGGTGATATCGAGGCGTTTACGGTCGGCCGCGACCCCGAGATGGCGCTGGTCGCCGACGACCTGCGCCGCGCCGGCGAGCGCGGCGGGGCGCTGCGCACGTTTTTGGGCGGCTACGGCGCCGGCAAGACGCACCTGCTCGAGTTGATCGCGCATCAGGCGTTGGCGGCCAACTTTTTGGTCGCCCGCGCGGTGCTCGACCCCGAGGAGACCGCCCCCAGCCACCCCAAGCGGGTCTATCGGGAGTTGGTGCGCTCGCTGACCTATCCGGATCGGCCCACCGGCGGCCACGCCAGCCTGCGGCCGCTCTTCGAGCGCGCCGTGGGCCGCCCCGAGGCGCTCGAGGCGTTTTGCGTCGACGAGCGCTCGCGCTCCAGGAAGCTGCTCGACCGGGGCGCGCATCTGTATTTGACCCCGGCGCTGCGGTATTTCCGGGCCCTGACCGACGCGTCCGCTGATCTGCATCCGGAAGCGCGCGACGACGGCCTGTCGCTGCTCTTCGACTGGCTCGAGGGGCACCCGACGATCTCGAATATGGAGATCGACCGCGCCCTGCCGCGCATGGTCGGGCGCAAGGGGCGCATCTTCAGCATGAAGGATTATCGGCCCTGGGCGCGCATCTACGGATACCTGTTGAGCGGGCTGTCGGCGCTGGCGCGCGAGGCCGGCTATGCCGGGATGGTCGTGCTGGTCGACGAGGCGGAATTCTACTCGCTGCTGTCGTCCCAAAACCGCGACTACGCCCGCTCGCTGTTCAAGGCGTTGGCCTGGGCGTCGCTGGGCGCCGACAGCCAATTGCTGCCCTTCGAGCGCGCCGAGCTCGACCTCGGGGGCAGCGGGATCTTGCAGGAGCTGCCGCCCCAATATGGCGAGGCGCCGGGGCTGTACACCGTCTTCGCGATGACCCCGCACGCCGAGGGCATCGAGGCGCTCGGCCAGGCGGTTCCCGACGAGCTCATCGCCGAGATCGATTCCTTCGAGCTCGACGATTATCAGGCGCTGGTCGCCCGCGTCTTCGAGTGCCACGCCCACGCGCGCCCCGGTGCCGACCTCGACGAGCGCCACCTCGGCGCGCTGACCCGGGTGGTCTCCAGCCTGGTCTCCCACGCCTATATCGAGAACCCGCGCCAGGCGATGAAGTTCGTCGTGGAATTCCTCGACATCGCCACCCTGCGCCGCGACCGCGTCAAGGATGTCATCGCCGAGTTGCGCGCGATGTATGCGGGGTGATTTGGTTCTTGGTTCTTGGTTCTTGGTTCTTGGTTCTTGCGTCACTCGTCGTCATGCTGAAACGGGCGGGCGTCTCGGGGTAGGCGGACGGTGAAGGTGGTGCCCTCGTCTTCGCTGCTGTCGAGGTCGAGGCGGCCGCCCAGGGCCTCGGTCAGCCCTCGGACCAGGGTCAGGCCGATGCCCCAGCCCTGCTTGTTTTTTTGCTGGCCATGCTCGAGGCGCACGAATTGCTCGAAGATGCGCTCTTGCTCCTCGGGCGGGATGGCCGGGCCTTTGTTGTGGACCCGAATGCAGACCTCATTTTCTACAGGCCCATCGTCGCCAGATGGCGAACACAGCTGGACGCGCACGGTGATCGGGGGCTCGCCGTAGTTGAGGCCGTTTTCGACCAGGTTGGCCAAGATCCGAAAGAGCGCTTGGCGGTTCCACCAGCCGTCTAGCTCGTCTATTCGGGGTTCTTCGAGGCGGACGGTGTCGGCGCCGTGGCTGCTCTGGGCGTCTTTGACGTAGCTGCGGGCGACCTCGACCAGATCGACCTGCTCGATATCGAGCGGCAACCGGCTGCCGGCGCTGATGCGATTGACGTCGAGCAGGCGCTGGGCCATGGCGTCGAGGCGCCCGACATTTCGCTGGAGCTTCTCGAGCGCGTTGTCGCGCACGCCGGGGCGATCGGCGAAGTTGGCGAGCAGGTCGGTGGCGATCTGCATCGAGGCCAGCGGGGTGCGCAGGTCGTGGACGACGGCGCTGACGAAGAGCGAGCGCTGCTCGCGCTCCTCCTCGAGCAACGCGGTCAGCCTGCTGAGCTCGCGGACACTCTCCTCGGCCTGCTTTCTGGCGGCCTCCTCTTGTCGCAATTGCCAGCTCGAATAGGCGTCGACCGAGGTGGTGCTGATCTGCTCGAAGACGTCGTAGATGAGCAGCAGCGCGTCGCGTCTGAGCCGGCCGAGCGCCTCTTCGATGTCGTCGATGACCACCGCTCGCAAGAGGTGCAGCTCGGCCAGCACCCAGCGGATATTGGTATGCGTCAGCGCCGCGCGCTGCTTGCCGTGGGCGCGCACCGGCTCGAATTCCATCCGGGCCTGCTTCTCGCCTTCTCGGAGCGAGTCGACGAGCAGATCGACGATGGCGGGGACGTCGTCGCGCAGCGCCGGGTCGTCGACCTCCTCGGCACCGTCGATTCGGTCGGCGACCAGCTCGAGCCACCTCGAGACGATGGACTCCCGGGACGCCTCGAGGTGGCGCGCGGCGCTGAGGTGGTCGGCTTGGGGGGCGTCTTCCGGCATTTACTTCCCGTGGGCGACGAATAGTTTCATTACATCCGTAGCGCAATAGTCCGCACTGGAAAGCTAAGCGTAAATGGTCTTATGACCAAACACATCTCTCGAACTTCCGGAGGTTCCTTCGAGCGAAGATTCGCCCGAGAAGGGCTCGACGGAGCGGGGGAAAGACGGTGGCCGCCAACCAGACCCTATCCGTGGGTAAGCCCAGCCGGACGCGCCGCTAGGCGTGGCCGGCGAGGTGCACCCCCGGATAGGGTCGACGCTCACACACCTCCATAGAAACCACCCAACCGAGTTGACTATCCCCCACCAAACCGCCAACATACCGCGGAGTTACCCGGCGACGAGATGTCGCAGTAATCAGTTCAAGCAGGGAACCCATGAGTACACCCCAAGCCGCATCGGGCGGCCGCAACCCGTTCAGCCACCTCCAAGAAGAGCAGCGTTTCTCGCCGCTGGGAGACCAGACCGACAAACCCGACTATAGCCACCTCGACGAGCTCGAGGCCCAGAGCATCTTCATCATTCGCGAGGCGTTCAATAAATTCGAGAACCTCGGGATGTTGTGGAGCATGGGCAAGGACTCGAGCGTGCTGTTGTGGCTGGCCAGGAAGGCCTTCTTCGGGCACGTGCCGTTTCCGATCATGCACGTGGATACGAGCTATAAGATCCCGGAGATGATCGAGTTTCGCGACTACGTCGCCGACCAGTGGAACTTGGATCTACGTGTGGGCGAGAACACCGAGGTGCTCGCCTCGGGCAAGACCTTTCCCAACGGCGAGGCCACGCGTGTGGAGTGCTGCTCGGCGCTCAAAAAGGACGCGCTGCAGGATCTGATCGCCGACAACGACATGCACGGCGTCTTCCTGGGCATCCGCCGCGACGAAGAAGGCACCCGCGCCAAGGAGCGCTACTTCTCGCCGCGCGACAAGGACTTCGCCTGGGACTTCAAGGACCAGCCCCCGGAGCTGTGGGACCAATTCAAGACCGACTTCGCCCCCGGCACCCACCTGCGCATCCACCCGCTGCTGCATTGGACCGAGGTCAATATCTGGGAGTATATCGACCGCGAGGAGATCCCGGTCGTCAGTCTGTACTTCGCCGATGAGAACAACCATCGGTACAGGTCGCTGGGTTGTGCGCCGTGTACCGATGGGATCGAGTCGACGGCGAAGAATGTGCCGGAGATCATCGAAGAGCTCAAAGCGACGAAGGTCGCCGAGCGGTCGACGAGGGCGCAGGATCAAGAGGCTGAGGATGCTTTCGAGATTTTGCGGGCTAGTGGGTATATGTAGCAGAGACTCCCTCCCCGCTCGGAGCGCAGCGTAGAGAAGGGGAGGATCAAGGAGGGGCCCCACCTTGATCCTCCCCACTTTAAACTGCAAAGCGGGGAGGGCGTTGCTGGAAATCACGTTAAGCACGAGAACTGGTACAAGATGTCATCTGAAACTACGCCATTGAAAATCGTCATCGTCGGTCACGTCGACCACGGCAAATCGACCCTCGTGGGTCGCTTTTTGCACGAGACCGGCTCGCTCGAAGAGGGCAAATACGAGGCCATCAAGGCCACCTGCGAGCGGCGCGGGGTGCCCTTCGAGTGGGCGTTTTTGATGGACGCGTTGCAGGCCGAGCGCGACCAGAATATCACCATCGATACGGCGCAGATCTGGTTCGAGTCGGAGAAGCGGCCGTACGTGATCATCGACGCGCCGGGCCACAAGGAGTTTTTGAAGAATATGGTCACCGGGGCGGCGTCGGCGGACGCGGCGCTGTTGTTGATCGCGGCCGACGAAGGCATCCAGGAGCAGAGCCGGCGCCACTGCCACATGTTGAGCATGTTGGGCATCGAGCAGGTGACCGTGGTGGTCAATAAGATGGACCTGGTCGACTACTCCGAGGAGCGCTTTGCGGAGATCGTGGCCGAATATACCGAGTTTTTGGACGAGATCGGCATCGAGCCGTCCTCGTTCATCCCGATCTCGGCGCGCGACGGCGATAATGTGGCGTCGCGGCCGACAGAGAATATGAGCTGGTACTTAGAAGACGGATCGACTGTTCTGGAGGTGCTCGACGCCTTCGATCGGCCCAAGACCCTCGAGGAGCGCCCGCTGCGCTTTCCGGTCCAGGATATCTACCGCTTCGACGACCGGCGCATCCTGGCCGGCCGCGTCGAGGCGGGCACGGTCGAGGTCGGCGACGAGCTGGTGTTCACGCCGCACGGCAAGACCGCGCGGGTGGAGACCATCGAGCGCTGGAGCGCGGAGCATTCCGGAAAAGCACCCAACAAAGCCGAGGCCGGCGAGTCGATCGGCATCACGCTCGACGAGCAGATCTTCGTGGAGCGCGGCCACGTGGCCAGCCACGCCATAGAGGCCCCCGAGGAGACCACGCGATTCCGGGCCAACGTCTTCTGGATGGGCAAACAGGACCTGCTGGCCGGCCGGCCCTATAAGCTCAAGCTGGCCACCCAGGAGGTCGAATGCCACGTGCGCGAGGTCGTGCGCATCATCGACGGCTCGACCCTCGAGCAGGTCAGCGAAGACCGCACCAATATCGAGCGCTACGACGTCGCCGAGCTGATCATCGAGACCAAGCGGCCCATCGCCGTCGAGCGCCACGACGCCACCCCCGAGGTCGGCCGATTCGTCATCGTCGACGAATACGACGTCGCCGGCGGCGGCATCGTGCTCCAGCCCGAGCTGCACCAGGAGAATATCCACTGGCACGAGGGCAAGATCGCCCGCACCGACCGCGAGCGCCTCAACGGCCACCGCGGCGCCTGCGTGTGGCTGACGGGGCTGAGCGGCTCGGGCAAATCCTCGGTCGCCGTCGAACTCGAAAGCCAACTGCACCGCCGCGGCGTCCACGCCTACGTGCTCGACGGCGACAACGTCCGCCACGGACTGTCCTCGGACCTGGGCTTCTCGGCCGCCGAGCGCGACGAGCATATCCGCCGCGTCGGCGAGGTCAGCAAGCTCTTCGTCGACGCCGGTAATATCGTCATCAGCGCGTTCATCTCGCCGTACCAGCGGGTGCGCGACCGGGTGCGTGAATCGCTCGAAGACGGGCAGTTTATCGAGGTCCACGTCGACGCTGCTTTGGAGGCGTGCGAGGAGCGCGATCCGAAAGGCCTGTACGCGAAGGCGCGCTCGGGTGAGATCGCGAACTTTACGGGGATCAGCGCGCCGTATGAGGTGCCGGAGGCGCCGGAGGTCGTGGTCGATACGGTCGAGGACGAGACCGCGGCGCATAGTGCGGCGAAGATCGTCGAGTATCTCGAGGAAGGCGGGTATTTGACGACGATGCGTGAGGTTGAGGTGGGGTCGAAGACGGCTTGAGCGGCAGAGAGTGGCGGGCGATCTACCCTCCCCGCTTTGTAGTCCAAAAGTGGGGAGGATCAAGGTGGGGCCTTACGTGTCGGATCGACCGAATGTAGCGACCAACTCGGCAAACGGCCCCCCACCTTGATCCTCCCCGCGCTGAAAAGCGCGCGGGGAGGGAGCCCCACCTTGATCCTCCCCGCGCTGAAAAGCGCGCGGGGAGGGAGCCCCACCTTG
>JBKGZI010000265.1:0-8591 GCA_046545675.1 Persicimonas sp. | reverse complement strand
GGTCACCGCCCGGGCGACCTTGGGGTTTTCGCCGCAGGCCATGAGCTTGTCGCACAGGGCGGTGACGTAGTCTCCGGCGAAGGTGGCGGCTTCTTGTGGGGTGGTGTCCAGGCAGGGATCGGGCTCGCCGGTGTCGGGTTCGCCGGTGTCGGGCTCGCCGACATCCGGCTGGCCGGTGTCGGGCGAGGTGTCCGGCTCGGCGTCGACCGCCGAGTTGTTCCCGGCGTCGGCTTCCTGGCCGATCGAGCTGGTCAACGAGCCGTCGCCACAACCAGCCGAACTCAACCCGAAAGCCGTCAGCGCCATGATGAGCAGTACGAAAAACACAGGGCGACGAGACTCGAGGGACATTCGTTTCATGAGCTGGTTCCGACGACGGCGGATATTTTAGTTTACTTTATACTCGAAGCTCACCGATTCACCTTCGGCCGGCAGTTTGCCGCCTTCATGGCGCACGTCGCCGTCGTGGTCGATGACCAGGGCGAAGTCGGACTCGGCGCGAGCTTCTTCGTGAAAGATATCGATGATGTAGGTGCCCGGCTCGGGCGAATCCTCCGAATAGATATTCTCCACGTACGGGCCCGGCCCGGTGCACTTGGTGGTGCACATCGGGAAGTCATAGACTAGCCCGTCCAGGGGCCCATTTGCAAACCTGCGCCAGTCGATGACCTCGCCGCTGGGCGTGGTGACCTGAATATCGACGTCGGTATCCTCGAACCAGGCCACCGAGAAGCGGATCGGGCCCTCGGTGACGCAGGTGTCTCGGTAGCAGGTCGCGCCGTCGTCGCAGTCGTTGTCCTCTTGGCACATCATGCCCGCGCTGCGGCCGCCGTCGCCAAAGGAGGGCGGCTCCCAGTCGGGATCGCAGACCCCGGCGAATTCGAGCTGGCCGTCCTTGGTGACGAAGTCTTTATTGTACATCGTCCAGCTCGACGGGCTGTCCATGATGTCGACGTCGAAGCCCAGCAGGCTGACCGACTCGAGCAGGCCGCTGACCGTGCCCTTGGCGTTGACGTTGAACAGATACGGACATTGGCCGTTGTTGGCGTTGATCTCCTGGAGGAAGTCGGCGGTGATCGTGGCCGGCTCGACCACCAGGGAGCCGCTGGCGGAGTTGGACACATCGAGCGTCAGCGTGGTGGTCAGCTTGGCCTGGGCGTCGAAGCTCTTCTCGCCTTCGAACTCCGGGCCGTAGCCGCTGGGCGACAGGCCGTGAGCCGTATAGGTGTCCCAGACGCCGTTTTTGCGCTCCAGGCCGCCGCGGAGGTTGCCGTTGACCTGGACCTCACCGGTGGCCGAGGCGGTGCCCTGGGCCGATGCGCTGAGCTCGAGCTTGGACTTGGCGCCCAATTTGAGTTTGATCAAGTCGTTGCCGATGTCGAATTCTTGGGCCGGGAGCTGCTTGAACGGCTCGTCGGTGCTGTCGGTCGAGGCCAGATAGTAGGTGCGCTCGAAATCAAACGCGTCGTCGGACTCCACGCGCAGCCGAAGTGTGGCGTTGGCCGTGCCGTTGGCGCCGGCGCGAAGCGACTTCAGCTCGAAGGAGGGCGGCCAGACCTGAGCGCCGGCGTTGGCGTAGAATTCGGCGCCGACCTCGGCGCCGATGCTGGCCTGCTCGACGATGAGATGGTCAGTGGGGATGTGCGAGTTGAGGTCGGAGGCGAAGTCCTTGTCATACGAGAACAGCGAGTCGTCCCAGTCCACCTCGAGCGGTTGCTGGCGCACCGACAGGTCGCCTTCGAGGCGCTGGGGCTCGTAGCGGAAACTCTCCGGGGCCTGCAGGCCCGGCTCGGCGTGAGCGGCGACGTAGATCTCGCCGCTGGCGAAGACATCGCCCAGCGAGGCCGAGCTGGTGTGGACGATGACCTGGTCGCCGCGCTCCTCGATGCGCTCGACCCGACGCAAGAGCCCCTTGCCGGCCGCGGTCGCCATGATGTCACCGTCGCGGTATATGGACAGCGAGTCGGCCACGCTTTCGGGGAAGAAGAGTTTGTCGCCGTCGATATGGACGGTGCGCGCCGCACGATCGTCGAGCCGCTTGACGTTGTCGAAGACCTCGACGTTGCGCGTATGCTTGCTGTCCTCGAGCGAATACGTGCCGGTGACCGTATCGTCATTCGGGCCGGCGGGCTCGGCGGTATCATCACCGCAGCCGACGGTGGCCAGCAGTCCGAGGGTCATCAAAACAGCGGCGAGTCGAGTGTGTATCGTACGGGGCGTGTTGCGGCTCATCGTCTCTCTCCTATTCATTAAGCGCAATTTCATAAGCGCAGTGCAGCATCAGGCAGACATTGTGGATGGTGAGCTGTCTCAAAAGGTCACGTCTTTGGTCACCGCTTCATTGGCCGCGTTGTACTTCTGGCTGGCCGTCTCGCCGTAGACCTTGACGATCGCGATGACGAAGCACGCAATCAGGATCAGCAAGATGATATATTCGGTGGCCGTCGCTCCGCGCTGGTCGTTGTGAAAACTGGCCAGGGCGTCTATCAACTGGCTCTTTATCGTGTCCATGTTGTGTTCTCCGGCTCGTGGCTGCCACGTGTGCTGCGATGTAGGTGCAACTACTACTATGTGATTGCAATGATGATGCCATCATCGCAGAGATTGTTGGGGTGGTCCAGAGATGGAGGGTGAGGCGGGAAGGGTGTGACAGTGTGGCACACCCCGGGGAGAGCTGTCCCCGGGGTGGACCGGCCACTCTGTTAAGTGGCGAGCTACTTTTCGGCCGCAGCGGCCCCCGCTTCCAGCGCCACAGCGCTCCCTGCGCCGGCACCCGCGCCGCCCAGGAGCACCGCGGCCAGCGCCTTGGCGCCGGCGACATTTCGGTTGTGGCGCGCCTTGTCGGCGCTGGCCTGATCGGAGATGCCCATCTCGACGGCGCTGCCGTCGGGCATCACGATCTCCTGTTGGGCGGCCAACTCGGCCATGTCGAGGTTCTCCACGGCCACCAATAAATCCGGCGCGGCGCCCGCGGCGTTGGTGCCGACACCGATGGCCGCTCCAGCGGCGAGGCCGGCTCCGCCGGTCGCCACACCCACGCCGACGGCGGTGATGACGCTCACCCCCGCCTTGGCGATATTCTCATTGCGCTGGCTCGTGGCGACATCAGCGGTCGACTCGCCGATGACGCTTCGCAGGGCATCTTCATTGTCGCCGCCCATCTCCGACAAGACCTGTTCGCGCAACACCTTGAAGTCGTCGTTGGTGAGCATGGCGCCGGTGACCTGGTCGGCGCTGGCGCGGTCGCCGAGCGCCGCGAGCGCGCCCAGGTTGTCGTCGAGGGCGTCTTTGAGCTCCTCGTCGGCGAAGGCGTAGGCCTTGCTCTCCTCGAAGACTTGGATGCCGGCGCGCTCGGGCCCCTCCGCGCCGTCGCGCAGGGCGGCGAGCGCCTCCGGGTCGCCATGGGCGTCGGCGAGCACCTCGGCGATGTCTCCGGCGGCGTCGGCGTCGATCCCGAAGGCCTCCATCCGCTCGGCGAGTTTGCCCTTGTCGCCTTCGAGTTCGGCGAGTTGCGACAAAAAGTTCCTGCGCGTGTCGCTCGACGCGTTGATCGCCTCGTAGGGCTCGCTGGCTTTGCGGGTGATATGGGAGACGCGGCTTCCGACGCGTTGCTGGAATTTACTGGTGATGTCGGCCTTCATATGCCCCATCACCGCGTCGACGCCGTCTTCGATCTCCTCGGGGTCGGCGGTCTTCGCGCCGATCGCCTCGCGCAAAAAGGCGCGAGTCTCGGCCGGATTCTCGAAGAGCTCGAGCATCGCTTCGCGCTTGTCTGTGGACAAGTTGCTGACAGTCCGGTCGATCGGGCCGCCCGACATGCGTAGGTCCCGGGCGTAGACGATCTCCTCGAGGCTCGTGCCTTCGTCGGCGATGATGTCGGCGAGGTCCGAGGCGATGGGATTGTCCTCGATACCATCGGGCTCCGGCTCGGTGACGGCCGCCTGCGCCTGCAGCTCCATGACCGACATGGAATCACCGTCGTCGCCGGCCGCTGCCGCCTGGTAGTCGCCGCCGGCACCCATGATGAACATGACATCGTCTTCGTCGGCAGACGCATCCTCCCAACTATCCGCGTCGTAGCCGTCCATGAAGGTCGACCCTTCGTCCGGCCCGCTCGCCCCGTCCGCCCCTCCTGATTGCGCGGGCGCGTCGGCCGAGGTGGACTCCTGGACCGACGTATGCTCGCCGCTCGTCGAGGTGGTCTGGCTGCTCGTTCCGCCGCCGATTCGATTGTTCATGATCGCTCCGTTTGTCTGAGTGATGAGTCCGCACGTCCTCTCACTATGGTTTTCGACAAAACGGGCCCGATCGTTGCGTGATTTGGTGAGAAAATTTTTGTTGGGCTTCGAAAGGGGAGATAAGTCAAGGGTTTAGGGTTGGGGGTGCTGCGGGGTTCTCTGATCCGTGGAAGCGTGGAGGTGTGGAAGCGCCCCCCAGGTGTCACACGAACGTTCCGAATAGAGCGACCCCCTCCCAAAGCGCTCCCTGGGGCGAATTTTAAAAAATCACGCAACGATTTCGAGAAATTGTCGAAAACCAGAGTAGAGGGCTCGATGCATCAGGCATGCGAGTGGCTCTGGCTATTTCTCGAACCCAAGGAAATCTTATGATGTTCATCGCCCAAATGATTGCTTTTGGTGTGACTTTCGCGCTGATTGCCCGTGAGAAGAAGCATATGCATGGTTCTCCCGCCCTGATGGTGATCGTAATGGTGGTCGTGGGAGGGCTCGGATATTTCGGCACCATGTTGGCTTTAGCTGAGATTACCGAGGCAGCGTCGTCTCAAATCGTCATGATCATCGTGATCTTTGGCTGGCTCGGCGCGGGCTATGGGACGTATCGATTCATCAATCACAAGCGTGAGCAGGCCTATTATCGCCGGATGGAGGCGCCGGTGGAGTCTGATTTGTAGGCCTCATCGATCCTGAAAGTCGACGCCGAGCGTGGCCGCCAACCAGCGGGCGTGTTCCACGATCTCGGCCTGTGATCGGTGGAATTTCGCCAGCGTGATCTGGTCTCCGAACGAAGTCGTTGTCTCCAAGGTGTGGACGACCCCGTTTGTGTCGACGACATAGGGCTCGATGCCCTCGGGCATCTTATAGTTGCGTGGGGGTTTGGGTGCGATACCGACAGCCGAAATCTTGCCCTTTAGCCGAGACAGCGCGCGCGGGTCGGTGCGGAGGTCCTCGAGCGCGGGAATTGTATCGAGGGCCGGCTCGCGGCCCTCGTTGATGTCGAAGTCGGCGTGTTGGGAACGCTCGTAGAGGCGCCCGAACAGGAGCATACCGAAGAAAAGGGTCGCGTATAGCACAGCGGGAATGATGGCTTCGTGCATCGGGTGTAGCCTCCGGTGAGGGTAGAGTTGTGCGGCCTGGGCCGCGCTCTACCGCTCGGCGGCGCCCCGCTGATTGTGACAACATGCGAACTATTGTGGCGAAGCTGCTCGGAAAGTCAAAGCGCGCCCTATGGTTTCCGACGCCCAGAGGACGTCAGTCCCTTCGATGATCGCGCCGGGTGGCCGACCACAGCGCCCCCTCCCTCGGCTCTCATCATTTTCGCTCACCAAGAACTCATACGATCCTATATTGCGTGTCGATCGGGCTCGCCTACTGTGCTTCGGCTGGAAGGGGCGGTGATGGAGGTGACGCAGAAATTCGAGGAGTATTTTGGCGAGACTATTCTGGAGATGCTCGACGCAGAGACGTCGACGATCTATGGATTATCCGCGGATCTGAGGCTGGCGCTGCTCAATGAGGGGTGGTTTGCGTTCGCCCGCAAAAACGGCGCCCCGCCCGAGTTTTATGAGAAATACGGGCTAGGCGGCTCGTATCTGGAGGCGGTGCCGGCGGTTCTGAAGGAGTTCTTCGCGTCGCATTTGCGCTCGAGCATCGCAAGTCGCCGGCCGTGGACCTTCGACTATGAATGCCCGTCGCCGACGTGTCACCAGCAGGTTCGTATGCACGTCTTGCCGATGGCGCGCGGTCTCGGCTGTATCGTCAGCAATACCGGGATCGTCGAGAGGCCTCATGATCGACAAGAGGGACCGGGTTACGACGGCACCCCCGGAGAGGAGGTGCTCCGCGACATCTATGCCGATCCCAAAGGGGCGATCACCATGTGCGTGCATTGCCGACGCACCAAATGTCCCGCCTCGGAGCAGTCCTGGGATTGGGTGCCGTCGTTCTTGGAGCATCCGCCTGAGAACGTTTGCAGGACATCTGCCCGGCCTGTCTGGCCTACTTTTCCGCCCAGGCGGAGGTCAGTTAGTCAGCATGTCTAAAATTGCACTCTTCCCGGCTGCTCGCGGTCGAATGGTTCGCGGCCGTCGCCGAGCGCCGATTTGGCTGTTGCGGATGATTCGGGCGGTGTCGATGGTTAGCTTATCATTGAGACCTATCCGGCCGCGCCGCACTCTTTATGTCACCACCACATCATCCCAAAAAAGGCGCCGACGTCGGCATCTTCGAGCGCTACCTCGGGGTGTTCAAATATAGCGGCCACGCCATCACATTGGTGTGGTCGACCAGTTGGAAGCTGACCGTCGTGCTCGGGCTGTTGACGCTGGTCGCCGGCGTGTTGCCGGCGGCGATCGCGTACGTGGGCAAGCTCATCGTCGACGGCGTCATCGAGGCGGCCTCGACCGGGGCGGCCGAAGACCGCATCACCGCGTTTTGGTATGTGGGGATCGAGGCGGGCCTGGTGGTCGCGATGGCCGCCGCCCAGCGCGGGTTGTCGGTGGCGCAGTCGCTGCTTCGCGCTCAGCTCGGCCACAAGGTCAACACGCTCATCCTCGAGAAGGCGCTGACCCTCGATCTGACCCAATTCGAGGATAGCGAGTTTTACGACAAGCTCACCCGAGCCCGCCGCGAGGCTTCTTCGCGGCCGCTCAGCCTGGTCAACCGCACCTTCTCGTTGGTCCAAAACGCCATCACCCTGGTCGGCGCCGCCGCGCTCTTGTGGACGTTTTCGGCCTGGGCGGTGATCATCTTAGGGGTCGCCGGCCTGCCGGCCTTCTTGGTGGAGACGCGCTTTTCCGGAGAGGCGTTTCGGCTGTTTCGTTGGCGCTCACCGGAGTCGCGCAAGCAGCGCTACCTGGAGACGGTGCTCGCCCGCGAGGACTACGCAAAAGAGGTCAAGCTCTTCGGGCTCGGCTCCACCTTGCTCGACCGCTACCGTGACATCTTCGAGGTGGTCTACGGCGAGGACCGGGACCTGACGCTTCGACGCGGCTTCTGGGGCTTTGTGCTCGGCCTATTGAGCACGGCGGCCTTCTACGGCGCCTATGTGTGGGTGGTCATCGCCACCATCGCCGCTCGGATTACCCTGGGCGATATGACGATGTATTTGCTGCTCTTCAAACAGGGCCAATCGGCGGTGTCGGCCAGCCTGGAGTCGGTCGGCGGGATGTACGAGGACAATCTGTATTTGTCGACGCTCTACGAGCTGCTCGACGAGCCGGTGACCACCAAAAAGGGCGGTGTTCTTGTCGGCGAGGACCCCGGCGACGGGCTGCGCTTCGAGGATGTCTGGTTCTCCTATCCCGGCCAGGATGAGCACGCCATCCGCGGCGTCGACCTGCACCTGCCGCCGGGCCAGAAGCTGGCGCTGGTCGGCGAGAACGGATCCGGAAAGACCACCCTCATCAAGCTATTGACCCGGCTATACAACCCGTCCCAGGGGCGTATTCTGCTCGACGGCACCGACCTGCGCGACTGGGATATGGACCGGCTGCACGAGCGCATCGGGGTGATCTTCCAGGACTTCGTGCGCTACCAATTCAAGGTCGGCGAGAATATCGGCGTGGGCGACGTCGACCACTTCGAGGACGAGGCGCGGTGGGCCGACGCCGGCGAGCGCGGGATGGCCGCGCCCTTCGTCGAGCAGATGAGCGAGGGCTACCACACCCAGCTCGGCCGCTGGTTCAAAGACGGCCGCGAGCTCTCCGGCGGCCAGTGGCAAAAGATCGCCCTGGCGCGTGCGTTCATGCGTGACGGCGCCGACATCCTGGTCTTCGACGAGCCGACCTCGGCGATGGACGCCGGCGCCGAGGCCGAGGTCTTCGAGCGCATCAAGGACCTGACCACCGACCAGATCGCCATCCTCATCTCGCACCGTTTCTCCACGGTGCGCATGGCCGACCGCATCGCGGTGCTGACCGACGGCGCGGTCGAAGAACTCGGCAGCCACGAGGAGCTCATGGACCTCAGGGGCACTTATGCGCGCCTCTTCGAGCTGCAGGCGGCGGGTTATCGCTGACCTACGCCGGCCAGAACGCGCACAAGCATCGCATCAACCAGACGTTCCTTGCGGTCGACCGTTCGACGGCAACCCCGAGGTTGGCAGGCTATTCTACGCTGGCTTTTTGCTCGCGAGTGATGGGTGGTGTCTGGATCGTGGTGGGCTTGCTGCTGTCGGCGTGCGCCGGCCCCGAGGCCAGCTGAGGTCGAGGAGAGGCTCGAGACAATGCTCGAGGCCGACCCGAACGCCGAGTTGTGCGAGGAACTTGGATACCGAGCGTTGCTGCTCGAACTGCTCGATGACTCATAGGTATGATCTTAGGCGACCCCAGCGGCCTTGTGCCGCTGGTGAAG
>JBKGZI010000264.1:0-8604 GCA_046545675.1 Persicimonas sp. | reverse complement strand
CCCCAAGCCCGCAGTCTCCCAAGCTATTACCAGCGGATGCGACGCGGGTTGACCCCGAAGCCCTCGCCCCAGCAATAGACCTGGCCGGCCTCGGTGAGCGCGCAGGTGGTCTGGCCGTCGGCGTCGACGCTCCGGGCGGCGGGGAGGCCGTGGGTACGCACCGGGCGCGTCGACTCGCTGGTCGACCCGTCGCCCAATTGACCCTGGTCGTTGGCGCCCCAGCAATAGACCTCGCCGTCGTCTTCGGTGACCGCGCAGTTGTGGTGTGAGCCGGCGGTGATCGCGGCGGCCTCATCGAGGTCGCGTACCTCGGTGGGCGTCAGGCTCTGGAGCTGAGCGAGCAGGTCGTCGCCGAGTTGGCCGTCGGAGTTGCTGCCGAAGCATTTGACCGACCCGGAGGTCTGGAGCACGCAGGTATGCTCCTGGCCTGCGGTGACCTGGACGGCGTCCGAGAGCATCGGGATGAGCTGGACCTCGTCGCGGTTGAGCGTGCCGCCGTCGCCGAGCTGGCCGCTGGAGTTGTCGCCCCAGCAGGCGACCTGCCCGCCGGTGACCACGGCACATCGGTGGTAGTCACCCACCCCGATCTGGGTGGCGTCGCGGAGCCCCTCGACGAGCGTCGGCTCGGGGAAGCCGTGCGGGCCCCAACAGTGGACTTCGCCGCCCGCGGTGACCGCACATCCGGTATAATTAGCGGTGTCCAACGCGACCGCCTGGCTGAGCTGAGTCCAACGTGTGGGCCGGTGGCGCTCGGTATGCGGCGGCGGGGCGACCTGGCCCTGGCCGTTATAGCCCCAACAATAGACGTCGCCGCGTCGGTCGAAGGCGCAGCCAAACTGGTCGGCAGCGGCCGCCCGTGACGTCTCGTCCATCCAAAGCACGTCGGTGGGTCGGTCGGTCGAGGTGGTCGTGCCGTCGCCGAGTTGGCCGTGGCTATTGTCTCCGGCGCAGCGAAGCCTTCCATCGGCGAGGACCATGCACACATGGTCGGCGCCCACCGAGACCTGGACTGCGGCGGTACACGAGCCGGCGCTGCAGGCCACGTCGCACTCGTTGCCGCAGGCCCCGCAATGGTCCGGGTCGCTAAAGAGGTCGCGGCAGCTATCCCCGCACGAAAACTCGACCGGGCACATGCACGCAGCCTCCATACACAATCCGTCCCCGCCACAGAGCTCCTCGCTGCCGCCCTCGTCGACCAGCCCGTCGCAGTCGTTGTCTCGGCCGTCGCAGACCTCGTCGCTGCTCTCACATGTGCAAAATTTCCCGTCGGCCGAGTACACCGTTTCGCAGCCCCAGCCCGACGGGCAGCCCGAGGTGTCCTCGCATCGGACGCTGCAGACACCTCGCTGCTCACCGCCGACGCTCTCGCAGTGGCCCGACGGACAATCGCTGTCCGACGAGCAGGGCACCCCGAGGGCCGGATCGCCCGGCGCCGACACTTGGTTCATCTCGACGGCGTCGACCGAATCGTGCTCCCAGGCGTCTTCGCCCCCCGAGGCGTCCTCGCCCGACTGGCCGGCGTCCTGAGCGCCGCCTCCCGCGTCCGACGAATGGCCCCCGGCGTCTTCGGCCGGCTCGGCGTTATTGTTGTCTCCCTGCGCATAGTTTCCGGACACACCGGCGCTGCCGGCGTCGTCACCGCCGCCGCATCCAGCCAGTCCAATGTTGAGCAGCCCCCCCAAAAACAAGGTCAATATCAATCGCAACATGGGCGCATACATGGGTACTACCAAGTGTGTGGCAACGGCGGCTTCTCGCTTCAGCCACCTACCCAAGATGTACCGATTGATGCGTTGCTTTTCAAATTTTCGGAGAGGCCACCAACGCTGCCGTTGACTCTGCCGTTGCCTTGCAGGCGCCGTCGTTCAGGCGCCGCGCTGAGCGTTGTCCAGCGAGGTTGGCACCGGTGTCGTCTGCCCGCCCCCATTTCTTCGTAGGAACGTGGACCCAATGGACGTGTATGAGCATGAGTTCTCGGCAATTCATGGGCTCGACGGTACCGGATTGCCTCTGCGAAGACTCGATGGTTCATTGCGAGATTTAGCCGATTCTTAGATGTTTGCGCGTCGAACGACGCTCCTAGAAGAAGAAGCCCCTTGACGGGCGAGCTTGGGGGGCGCTGCGTTACATCCCGTCAACATTTTAGCTTGTGGGGGGTGAGGTTATCTAGAGTATTCGCCGGCCAGACGGCGTCAACTGACGCTCATGTGAGGGCCGTTTACTGAAGCGACGTGCCAGTCGCTGGTCGAAGTGGTGTCAAATGGACGGACTTGACATGCTCTATCACCCGGACGACGACAACCTTCATGCGGTCGCTTATGCGGACATCGACGACGACGACGGTAATCCGATTACACCAGTGCAATTTCATCCCTATGCGGACGGTGTTTTCGACTTGGAGCTCGAGGATTACAACGATTTTGCAGGCATGGAAGATGATATCTGCCAACACTTTGAAGATGTATACGAGGACGATAGGTGCGGGGGATTTCAGTCGATTATCCTGGGCGGCGTGGACGTGGACGAGGATTCCGAATGCGACCTGGAGGCATTATGAACCGGCGAGTCTTGACCCGACTGATATTTATCGGCGTCCTCGTGCTCGGGCTGGGAGCATCCTGCGACGATGACACCACCGGCGAGCGAGACGGCTCCGCTGAAGATGCGGCCGGCGACGCAGACGATGAGCCCGACGCGCGGCGTCCAGACCGAGATGCTGATGCCGACGACGCGGATTCGAGCGATGTGCCACCGGATACCGGCGGTCAGGGACCCAACCCGGTTTGGAGCACATTCGAGAATCGGTGTGCCCCCGAGCGCGATGTCGTCGACCCGGAACCCGTGATGCAAGGCGAGTCGCCTATGGAACCCGGTGACCAGCCCCAGATGTTGTGGCGTAAGGCGGAGATTTGCCCGGGTTTTCCCGAGGACGAGGAAGCCTCCGGAGATGGTTTCGATCACGCGACCAGCCAGGACTTCGCCTACGGTCGATTCGAGATCGACGGTGACGATGTCGACGTCGTCGTCGTTGTCAAGGATGGGTACGAGCCCGACCTTCTGGGGGCAGTTCCCCAGGCCATCGCCATTCTGGATGCCGAGACCGGCGAGTCTCTCGAGTGCATGCAGCTGCCGCTCGAGGCAAATATCACCGAGAGGTCGCTCAAAGTCGTCTCCGGTCAGGGAATCTACGTACCCTACGTCACTCAGCGCGGCGAGGCGGCCGAGGAATTCGACATTCCGGACATATTCGGACTGGCAGCCTATCGGCCTGGAGAGGGCAAGCTCTTCGACGAGCAAATCGACATCGCACGCCATTCGCGCGGCGGTAACGGCGCCGACAGTCAAATCACCGCCAATGGGCAGGTCGTCGTCAATTGGAAGCACCGTCGACTGGTCAGCTTTGATTTCGAAACCGGAGAGGTTTACTGGACGATCGGTGCGGACGCCTTCGACGTCGAACACGACGACTTCAGCTTGAGAGGCCCCTTTGCCTTGAGTGGCGACAGGCTGGTTGTCAAGGTCGATGGTCGTTTCTACCAAGTGGATAGATGCGGTGAGGCGAAAGAGATTGAGAATTTGCCGCGCACTCGCATATTGAGCATCGTCAACGACAGTATCGTGGCGCGAACGGCAGATTCAGTGATTGTAAATCCGAACGATGACTCGCGTATTGAGTTCGACGTATCTTGCGAGTCGATGGTCACCATGAGTGGCAGTCGTGTGGCGTGTACTTCAGACGGCACATCGAGCAGGGGCGATCCAGTTCTCTTAGTGAACCTATTGGACTTCGAGTCTGGTGACGTGAACGAGGCCACCATTGTTCCACCGAGCGACGCGACCTACGTAGGTTTTACTCATGACAGCGTCGCTGTGACTGACAATCACGTGATGGTCGGTGCAAAATATAGTTTGGAGAGCGAGGGCTCCATTCGGAGGTTCCATGTTTTCGACACGTCAGCTATGACTGAGCGGGAAACTTTTGATATTCACCGACCAAGTGATGCTACTGCGTCGTCGTCTGCAATACGACCCGTGGTCACTCCGCAAGGCAAGGTGATCGTGGCCACATGGGGCTGGGTATTCGCAGTTCAAACC
The DNA here is from genome assembly GCA_046545675.1 of Persicimonas sp. Classification (GTDB taxonomy): domain Bacteria; phylum Myxococcota_A; class Bradymonadia; order Bradymonadales; family Bradymonadaceae; genus CAYLTX01. The sequence continues at coordinate 4,509 of JBKGZI010000264.1, read as the reverse complement.
GGGTTTTCGGGACTTGCTGATTCGCCGCACCCCCGCGGCATCCTGGGTGGCAATGAGAATCGTGGGTATGTGCAGCCCGCCGACGAGTAGGAGCGCTCCGTGGATGGAGGAGAGACCGACAGACGCTGAACTGTCGCAGCCAAGACTCGGGTGTTTATGTAGGAGTGGTTCAGAAGTCGATTACGGGCGAGTCGCTCGCGGCGGTGCGCCAGAAGTTGACCATCGCGTCGCGCACGCCCCGGTCGCGGTAGATCGTGAAGTGGCCGTGATTGGCGCTCTGGAGCGTGCCGGTGGTGCGTCGGGCGCAGCTTCGCGACGAGGCGTTGCGCTTGGTCGGCGCCTGCAGGACCTCGACGTCGAAGACGCCCCACGGGTCGACCTCCCAGGCCGGGTTGCCGATGATCGGCACGTCGGCGGTGTTGGTCAGCGCGTTCATCGCGGTATTCGAGGTGGTGTGGTCGTCGACGCCGTTGATGATGAACACGCTGGTGCCCAGCGGGGCTTTGTCCCAGCCCGCCCAATAGCGCGCGTAATTATGGGGGTCGACCACGTCGGCGCCGGTTTGGGCCATCTGCAACACCGGGTGGAATCGGTCGAGTGGGCGAGAGACGTCGACCAACTGCTCGACGAGCGCGGCGATATCGAAGGGGTCTTTTCTCCAGACGACGGTGTTGGACAGATACGAGCCGACGCCGTTGAGCGCCATCGCGTCGATGCGTGGCTCGACGCCGGCGGCCATCGCGCCGACCAGCGACCCCTGGGATTGGCCGCCGAAGACGACCTCGTCGGTGCGGATCTCGGGGAGCTCGTCGAGCTCGGGAAGGGTCTGCTCGAGGAAGCGAATGAAGTAGCTCGTCTCGGCGATCTGTTGGCGAAAGACCGTGCGTCCGGCGCGCGGGTTCAAATAGTTGAACGTGTCCATCTGCGGGTCGAAGCTGCGCTCGCCGCGACCCTCGTGGAATTGGGCGACGAAGGTGGCCACCGCAAAGCCCTGGTTCAACGCGCCGACGATTTGGCCGGCTCCGACGTGGCTCTCGATATCGGCGCCGGTGCCGTCTTCCCACACCAAGAGATCGAGCGGCCCGTCGTGGTCGGCGGGCACGGTGACGGCCATCGGCACTGCCTCCCAGCGCTGGATGATCGGGTCGCCCTGCTCGTCGAATTCCAGTCCGCCGTCTTGGTTGTAGGGAGGCTCGCCGGCCTGGAAGATCGGCATCTGCATCGAGGCGCGGTAGACCTTATAGGAGTCGGTCGACTTCTCGGTCCACTCCTCCCACCCGGACAGCGGCTCGATGGGGGTGTCCTCGCGCCAGACGACCTCGCGCATCAGCCGGGTCTCGTCAGTGGGCGCCTGGGTGGTGAAGACGGTGGCCATGGCGACCTCCTCGGGCGCCAGGCTCGTGCGCGGCAGGCAGCGGCGGAGCGGCTCGAAGCTCTCCGAGAGCGCCGCGTCGTCGCCCTCGCCGTTGAAGTGCGCCGCGAAGCTATCCGAGCGCGCCGTGGCGCCGGACTCGCCGCCAAAGGCGGTGGTCACGACGAACGCATAGGTATTCTTGGGCCGAAGTGTCGCCCCCACGACCGGCGCGATCTTGAGCGTATTCGGGTCGATGAACTCGTCGCCCTCGCCATCCCACACGACCTCGACCGGCACTCGCTCGCCGCAACCTTCTTCGCTGAGGTTGATGAGCTGGACCGACGCATCCTCGCCGAGCGTGTCGCTGGGCTCGGGCAGCGCGTCATCGGCAGGCTGCGTGTCATCTGAAAAGGGGATATAGGCCACCGGCATCGTCGAAAACCCCTTCACCAGGGCCAGCTCCGGCACATACTTCGACACGAAGCTGTTGTTCCGGTTGGGGATGTCCGAGATATCCACGCCGCCGTCGGCGGTCAGCCGCGCATCGGACGGCCAGGGCATCCGGTAGAAATCCTCTTCGGCCGGCTCGAAGCGCGGCGTGAGCTCGCCATCGTCGGCCTGCACTGTTTCGAACGGAACATCATCCTCGCTCGCCTCGGTCTCAATCCGCTCCGGACACCAGACATCGAGCGGCTCCGTCTCCTCGATAGCCTCGCCACAGGAGAGCAAAAAAAGCGCCACAAGCGCGGCCAGCAGGGCGGATTGGGGCAGCAGTATACGTCGGTGCATTTAGCTTCGCCGGATCGGGGACACGATTCGAGGCACACTATAGCGGGATGTTTGCTGAGGCTCCACCCCATGTTGTGCCGGGTGTGATCGGAAACACGGGTCGAGCACGTCAATCAACAGGAGCGACGGCGTCCCTGCCGTCGGCGCCGCGCAGCGGAGAACTGCATCTTGCCGGTCACCAGCCGCACCCACTCGGCCTTGATGAAGTGGCGTCGGCCGCGCATCAAAATGAATAAGCGCTTCGGGCTTAAGCAGATTGCTCGAGCGATTGCCTTACGCGGGTCGTAAAACCTAGGACAAACGCGTTCGCATCAGCTTGAAGATCAGGGTCATTAGACCCGTAGATAAATTGGCTGACAGCAATAGGGCCGACGGAATCTGCGCTCGCGAAATCCTCCTCGAGATTCTCAAGTGCCGTTTCGGCCTCTGGAATCTCCCGACGAACGTAGTCCGCAAAAGTGTCAACAACTGGGTCGACGTCGGAGTGATTCCGGAGCACGTAGAAGATGTCATACTCATCTTTGTCTTTGCCACGTAGCCGTATCGCCAGCCCTTTGAGGACGAGGAACGTGGCGAGGTCGCAGACTCGTACATTACGAATCGCGTCTGCCCCTCTAAGGGTCTGGCCGTCAATTTCGACAGTGACCGAGTCCTCGAAGGCTAATTGTAGACCGGGCGTGATCGTCGCCGCGAAATTCGACTCGAGATGTTTTGGCTGACCACCACGGTCTTCGTCGCCGTCCTCGATCGGTGGAATCAAAAAGTCGATTTTCAGGCGAGGATTCTGTTTAAATCTCCAGCGTTGGAGCGTTTCGTTGTCGTCCTTATTTGTGTCCGGCTCGAAACCGGCTTGGGTTAGTTGCTTCGAGATCTCTTTGTAACGCTCTTCGTCGAGAAGGCCGACGGAAAACCCTATGTCTAGGTCTCTAGTGCCTATATGCCGATCCACGACATCCTGAGCATCCCATTCGTCGGGGCTCTCCTCCGGTTGCTGCTGCATGTCGATTAGAAGGGTTGGCACGTATCCGCCGACGATCACGACGTCGTTCATGAGACCGCCGAGCTTGGTGGCTACAGTGAGGCAGCCTGCCTTGACCAACTCGAGATCTTCCTGAGAGTAATCCTTCGCAGTTCTGGGTACTTCAACCATTTCTATTCCAGTTTAACAGCTCGTGGCGAATGGAGTTTGCTGCTTCTTCCGAGCGCTCGGGATGGCCCTTCAAGTCCAGATAGGCCTGTACCGGATGGACACAGGGGACTTCTTCGATCTTGTCACTTCCTTGAAAGACGCCGGCATCATTGGGGACAACGAGCCACAGGTTCGCGCCCTTTGGGTCCTCTCGAAGGCCAATCGAACGCCTCCATTCTTCGGAAGGACTACGTTCCACGTAGAACGTTGTAGTTCGAAAACTCGCAAAGCGTGTCATCTGCCAGGCTGCAGCAAGACCCGTCGCGGCGAACCTTCCGTCGAGTTCACCCAGCGGTTCGAGGAGGCGCTCCATCAGCTCTCGGCTCTGTCGCGTCGCTACCGTTCCCCGGATAATTCGATGTTTCGAGAAGTCGTAGGTCTCCTTCCAAGCGTCCAGCATCAGATCCGGGTCTGAGACGCCTACGTTACGGTCGGGCGTGCGCTCGATGAGGTGCATCTCCTCGAGCCGTCGGACAATTTTACTCGTGTAGCCGTCTCCCAACCCAGTGGCTTCGGCAAGTTCCCGTTGAGCAAAGTACTCGTGTGGGTGCTGCAGTAGGTACCGTGATATGCGGGAGCTTTTCGGGGCAAACGCGTTGGATGGCCGCCCCGGCCGTTTGAACTTGTTGGGTTTCCCCTCTACGTGGACGAAGACCGCATCCGTGTCAATGTGGGCATTACCGGATTGGTCGAGCCAAGACACTTCTGCATCACTGCAGAGCTGAGCGCCAACCTCGCCCATGTAGGGTACAACCAGAAGAGGGTATACGGTAGGTGGCAGGTGCGCTGCTTTGAATTGCTCGAGCGCGGCGGCAACGATAGAGGTGTCTCCGCGCGAACGTAGCATGCCGGCAAACTGTTGGTTGCGGACTCGGGCTAGGAAGTCATTACTGGCAACGTCAAACGAGAGGGACATATCGATTTCTACATCATCAGCCCCGAACCAATTTGATAGCAGGTACTCGACCCGGCGAAGGTGCTCCAGTGGTGATGGCGTGATGTCGCGCATGATGGTGGTTTGACTAAAGTAGTATGTATGAACACGTGTTCAAAGCAGGGGGTTTAGTCAGATATCGTTGGGGGCTGTGAGTTCTGTTGGCTACATGCGTCGCTACTTGAGTAAATATACTTGATTGAACACGCGTTCAAAAGGGCCTATTTGTTCAAGTGCTTCTGC
>JBKGZI010000263.1:0-8612 GCA_046545675.1 Persicimonas sp. | reverse complement strand
TGCGTCCCTCCCCAAATAGCCGACTTGACTACCTTGAGAGAGCTGGGGGTAAGCCGCCTCCGGATGCGCCGTAGGCGCGGCCGGAGGGGCGCACCCCCCAGAGAGGGTCGCCGCTCAAAAAAGCACGCCTTATCCCCTCAACCCCTCCGCCTCCACAACAACCCCGCCCCGATCGCAAATAGGCCGAGCAAGCCCACCGGCGCCCGGCCGCCGGGCGTGGTCGAGCATCCGCCGTCGTCGCTATTATTCTGCGAGCCCGTCGACTCGCCCGCGTCGCCGTCGCCGTTGCCGGCGTCGGGATCAACTGCGTCGGGGTCCACGCATGCGCCGTCTCGGCACTCTTCTTCGGTGCCGCAGATGACGCCGTCGCAGGGGTCTTTGGCGCAGCGGCCGTCGATGCAACTGCTGCCGTCGTCGTGCTGGCATTGCGATTCGATCTCGCAGGCGCGCTGGCAGGTGCCACCGAAGCACTCCTCGCGCCGGTCGGGGCACTCGACGTTGGCGCAGGCGCTCTCCGAGCAGCGCCCGTCGTAGCAGCGCTCGCCGTCGGAGCAGTCGGCGTCGGCCTCACAGGCTCCGAAGCAGCCGCCCTGGTAGCAGATGATATCCTCGCCGCCGCAGACCTCGGGCTCCTCGTCGACGTTGCCGTCGCAGTTGTCGTCGCGGAAGTTGCAGTCCTCGGGGGTGCCCGGGTTGTGGTCGGGGTCCTCGTCGTCGCAATCGCCCACCCCGTTGGGGCAGGTCTCGGGCAGGCCGTTTTGGACCCAGGCATCCATCTCGTCGTCGCAGTAGCCGTCGCCGTCGTCGTCGCAGCCCTCGTCGACGTCGCCGTTGCAGTTGGTGTCCAGGCCGTCGCAGATCTCTTCGGCGCCCGGATAGGCCCAATCGGCCAGGTCGTGACAGTCGGTGCCGTCGGGACAGGTCTCCGAGGGGCCGGTATATCCATCCCAGTCGGCGTCGAAGCAGGCGGCGCCATAATAGACGTAGATCTCGGCCAGGTGTGGCGCGCCGAGCAGCAGATCGTCGTGACCGTCGCCGTCCAGATCGCCGGCGATCGCGGCGGTATCACCGATGGTCGAGTTGCCCTCGAATAGCGCCTCCCAGGCGAGCGTGTCCTCCAGTCCGTCGGCGCTGCCCCGGTAGAGCATGCCGCCGAAGGAGACCAGGCCGAAGTGGGCGTCGGGGATGAGGATATCGTCGTAGCCGTCGCCGTTGACGTCGCCGCCCCCGGAGATGCCGCGTCCCAGGTTGCTGCCCTCGCGCTCGCCGGTGATCATCCAATCGTGGGTGTCCTCGAAGGTCTGGCCATCGCTCAGATAGGAGTAGACGGCGCCTTCTTGCTCGTATTCGTCGCTGGTGTAGGCGGCTGCGCCGGCGATGACGTCGGGGAAGCCGTCGCCGTTGACGTCACCGGCGGCCGAGACGTCGTAGCCGAGCAGGGCGTCAGCCACGTCGGACTCGGCGTGCCAATCGGGCTCTTCGGACGGACCGTCGGCGCTTCCTAAAAAGAGGTAGATGGCGCCCTCGCCGCTCTCGCCATCGGTGTGGCCGGGAGCGCCGGCGACGAAGTCGTCGAAGCCGTCCCCGTTGACATCGCCGACGCCGTCGACCGCCCAGCCGAACGCCGATTGGGCCGACGGTGCCTCGATGCCCCAATCGGGCGTCTCGCTGATCCCATCGTCGCTGCCGCGAAAGACCAGCACCGCGCCGCTGCCCTGGGCAAACGGGACGCCCACGAGCACGTCGTCGAAGCCGTCGCCGTCGAGGTCGCCGGCCGAGGCGACCGAGCGCCCCATCTCGGCGCCCTCTTCGGAGCTGATCTCGAAGGAGAAGTCCGGCGTGTCCGACAAGCCATCGGGGCCGCCGTGGAAGACGTAAAAGGCGCCGACGTCCTCGGTGTCTTCTTCGTCATCGGAGACCGCCTCGTCGTTGAAGTTGGGAGCGCCGATGATCACGTCGTCATAGCCGTCGCCGTTGACGTCCCCGGCGGTCGAGACGTCGAAGCCGAACCAGGAGCGGTCCTGCTTGGATTCTTGCGACCAGTCGGGGGCGTTGCCGACCCCGTCCTCATTGCCGTGGAAGACAAACGACGTGCCGTGAGGGGTCGAATCCTCCTCCTGCAGATAGGGTCCGGTGCCGACGATGAAGTCGTCGAGGCCGTCACCGTTGACGTCGCCTGCGCTGGCCAGCGCGCCGCCGAAGATGACGCCTCCGGTGTGGGTATAATCCCAGTCGTGCTTCCAGACCAGCGCGTCGGGCTCCTCGAGGTGGCCGTCCATCGGCTCCAACGAGCGCTCGAAAGATCGCGGACCGACCGAGTCGACCGGCTGGCGGAGCACGTTTTCGAGCCGGGCCCGAATCTCCGGGATAGTGCGGACGTCGGTCGTCTCACCGGTCTGGGCTTCTTCGGTCGGTTCTCCCGGCTCGGCCGACTGGTTACAGGCGGCCACGGAGGCGGCGAGGGCGATGGACGTCAGATAATATTTTATCTTCACGAGGCAGACCGGGCTGGTTCGAAATAATTGCTTTCGTTGCAAAATCGCGGGCAGCATAGCATTAACTGATAATGAGAATCACGTGAAGCGGAAGGTTTTCTCGATCGATCGTATTATAGATCAATGCTTGCGCGCGATATTGATGCATCGGCGCAGCAGTTCCTGGCGCGCCAATCAAACGTTGGAGAACCATGCAGTTGCGAACCCCTTTTGTGATCGTCGGACTGCTCGGTCTGATGGTGTCTTTTACGAGCATCGCGGTGGCCCAATCCGAGGATTCTGGCGATGAACGCCAGGTCAGCGCTCCGGACATCCGCGCGCTCACCCTCGAGCAGGTGCTCGAGGAGGTCCGCGAGCAAAATGAGGAGTGGGAGATCACCGAGGCGCGCATCGCGCAGGCGCGGGCGGCGCGCCGAGAGGCATGGGCTGCCCTGCTGCCCAGCGTGTCGGCGTCCGCCAACGTGACCCGATACGGCCGCGAGATCGAATTCGGCGGCGAGCAGGTGCGCCCGCAATATGATTGGGGCGCCTCGGGTCGCGCCTCGATCGCGATCTTCGACGGTAGAAGCTACCCGCTTTTATCCCGCTCAGGTCGCCTCCTGGAGGCTTCCGAGGCGTTGTCGAAATGGAGACGCCGGTCGGTTGTGTTTGAAGCTACGCAGTCATTTTACCTGCTCGCCGCCGCCGAAGAGCAGGTGGCGATCGCCGAGCGGGCCATCGAGCTTCGCCAGGCGCAGCTCGACCGCGCCGAGGCGCTCGTCGAGGCCAAGCTGGCCATCGAACTCGACGTCGAGCGGGCCCGCTCGCAGTTGCTCGAGGCCGAACAAGATCTGCTCGAGGCGCGCGCGCAACTCGGAGACGCGGCCGATTCGCTCGCCTCGCTCATGGCGATCGAACCCGAAGAGACACTTCGCGCCCGGGTCGGCGGCGGTGAGCTCGAAGACGCGCCCGTCGAGCAGCCGCCCGACCAGGCGCGAGTGGCCGACCTCGAGCAGCGCGCGGATTTCCGCGCCGTCGAGCACCAGATCGAGGCGGTCGAGCAGAGCGAGCGGGCCGTCTTGTGGAGTCTCTTGCCGCTGCTCGAGCTGCGCGCCGACGCCCAGGCCGGCCCGGAGAGCGCGTTTTCGCGCCCGGATGGCTACACATGGTCGTTGACCCTGCAGGCCAGTTGGCTGCTATACGACGGAGGTGCGCGCTACGCGCAGATGGATCAACTCGACGAGCAGGTCAGAGAGGAGCGGCTCTCCTATCAGCGCGAGCTTCGCCAGGCGCGGGTGGGCATCCGTCAGGCGCTGCGCCGCTGGAAGAGCGCCGCCGCCTCGGTCGACGTCGCGCGCCAGCAGATCCAGGCCGCCCGCGCGGCCCACCAAAGCGCCCGCGAGCGCTTCGAGCAGGGCCTGGGCACCAACCTCGAGGTCATCGAGGCCGCCGACACCCTATTTCGCGCCGAGACCGCGCTGAACCAGCGCAGGCTCGAGGCCCAGGTCGCCGCCGCCGAATATCGCTACTTGATCGACTTGGTCGGCGAAGCCGATTGACCAAGAACCAAGAACCAAGAACCAAAAACCTCGACGATCTATCCAGAACGGTACGTCCAAGCTCGATTGCCCGATCTGTCGAAAAAGTACCAACGGACGACAAATGAAGAGTTCAACATTCAAGTTTACAGCCTATTTGCTCGCGCTCGTCGTGGGCGGGTTTGCCGTCGGCTGCGACGGCGACGAGGACGCCGAGGCTTCCTCGGGCAAGCGCGGCGGCGGCTTCGAGGTCAACGCGGCCGTGCTCGTCGAGACGACCGAGGCCGAGCGTGGCCCGTTCTCGGTGCGCGGCGACTACGCTGGCGAGGTCGTCGCCCAGCGCACCGCCGAGGTCGCCTTCGAGGTCCAGGGGCGCATCGAGATGCTCGACTACGATATCGGCGAGCGCGTCGAGGAGGGCCAGACGCTCGCGCGCATCGAGCAGACCACCTATCGCCAGCGGCTCCGCGAGGCCGGCGCGGCCGTCGAGATGGCCCAGGCGAGCCTCGGTGAGACCGAGGTCGCCGTCGAGAACCTCGAGGCCGATCTTCGCCGCAAGCGCCCGCTGCTCGACAAGCAGCTCATCGCCGAGCGCGAACTCGAGGACCTCGAAGCCCAGCTTCGCCAGGCGCGCCAGAAGGTCGCCGTGGCCAAGGCCACCCTCGACCAGAACCGCGCCCGGCTGCAGACCGCCCGCGAGAATCTGCGCAATACCGAGATCCGCGCCCCCTTCGACGCCCGCATCGCCGCCCGGCACGTCGATCTGGGCACCCACGTCGGCCCCAGCCAGCCGGTGTTTCGGCTGGTCAGTGACGCCGACGTCTACCTGCGGATCAACGTGCCCGAGCAAGACTCCCCCAACGTCGCCGTCGACGAGAAGGTCCGCGTGCGCATGGGCTCACTGGGCGGCGCCGAGCTGACCGGCCGCGTCGCGCGCGTAGCCCCGGGCATCGACCCCAAGACCCGCATGTTGCGCGTCGACGTGATCCTCGACGCCCGGGGCTCAGACGGTGAGCAAGCCGAAGTCGACGGTGAAACTGACGATGAAGCCGACCCCGACGAGCTCATCCGGCGCATTCGGCCGGGCATGTACGCCCAGGTCCAGATCGATCATGGTCGGCGCGACCGGGCCGTGACCGTGCCCAAGCAGGCCCTGCTCGAGGAGCGCGGCGGCGCGCCGTATGTGTGGGTCGCCGACGACGGCGAGGCCCGCAAGCAGACGCTGCTGGTCGGACTTCGCGGCCGCGACCGCGTCGAAGTCGTCGAGGGGCTCGAAGGTGGCGAGGACATTGTGCTGCGTGGCTTCGAGAAGCTCGAGCCGGGCAAAGAAGTCCAGTCGCTCTCCGACCCGAAGGACACGCCCGACCCGAACCGGGAGTCGGCCGGCAACGACGCAACCGAAGGTGAAGAACAATGAACTTACCCAAGGCAGCAGTCCGGCGGCCGGTGTTGACCACGATGGTCTTCTTGGCGCTGATCATCCTGGGCACGGTCTCTTTTACGCGCCTGCAGATCGATCTGCTCCCCGAGATCGATTTCCCGAGCATCTCGGTGGTGACCACCTACGAGGGAGCGGGCCCCGAGGAGATCGAGACGCTGATCACCCGCCCGGTCGAGCAGTCGGTGAGCACCATCGAGGGCATCGATAGCATCGAGAGCTTCTCGGCCGAGGGCCGCAGCCGCGTGGCGCTTCGCTTCGTGTGGGGGACGAACCTCGACACCGCGCTCAACGACGTGCGCGCGGCCATCGAGCGGGTCAAAGCCCAGATGCCCGACGAGGCCGACACCCCGGTGGTCTACAAATTCAACCTGGGCAGCTTCCCGGTGGTCTACCTGGGCCTGTCCGGCCAGCTCGACGAGCCCGCCCTGCGCCAACTCGCCGAGCAGGAGCTCGGCCCCCGCCTCGAGCGCATCGAGGGCGTCGCCCAGGCCGAGGTGCGCGGCGGGCTCAAGCGCCAGATCCAGGTGCTGCTCGACTCGCAGAGACTCGAAGCGCTCGACCTCTCGTCGCAGAGCGTCGTGCAGGCGCTGCGCGACCAAAACCGCAACGTCCCCGCCGGCCGAATCGAGCAATACGACGAGAATATTCTGCTGCGCACGCTCGGTGAGTCCGAGGAGGTCAGTGACTTCCAGAAGGTCGTCGTCGACGTGCGCGCCGGCGAGGACGGCACCCCAAACCCGGTCTTCCTCGAGGACGTCGCCCGGGTGGTCGACACCTACGAGGACCCCAATAACGTCGTGCGCGTCAACGGCGAGCCGGGCATTCGACTGAGCGTCTCCAAGCAATCCGGAGCCAATACCGTCGCGGTGTCCAAGCGGGTCATCGCCGCCCTCGACGAGATCAACCGCGACTACGAAGGCCGCGCCAAGCTCACCGTGCTCGAGGACACCTCCGAATATATCGAGGACTCCATCTCGAACGTGCAGGACTCCGTGCTCATCGGAGCCCTGCTGGCCGTCTTCGTGCTGCTCTTCTTTTTGCGGGACGTGCGCTCCACGGCGATCATCGCCGCCGCTATCCCCATCTCGATCATCGGCATCTTTACGCTGATGTACGCCTTCGACATCACGCTGAACCTGATCAGCTTCGGCGGCGTGGCGCTGGGCATCGGCCTGCTGGTCGATAACGCGATCGTGATCCTGGAGAATATCTACAGAAAACTCGAGGAGGGCGAGGAGCCCGAGCATTCGGCGGTGCGCGGTGCAGGCGAGGTCGCCGGCGCCATCGTCGCCTCGACGACGACCACCCTGGTGGTCTTCGTGCCGGTGATCTTTTTGACCGGCTTCGCCTCGATCTTCTTCGGCCAGATGGCGTTTGTGGTCAGCTTCGCGCTGGTCTGCTCGCTGGCGGTGGCGCTGACGTTGGTGCCGATGCTGGCGGCGAAATTCTTGAGGAGCGACGCCGTCGAGGCGAGCGGCGATACCGGCTTCGTCGGCGGGTTTTTGGCGGCCGTCGAGAAGACCTATGGCAACCTGGTGGACTGGTGCTTGGCCCACCCCAAGATCACAATGACCGCGGGGGTCGCCGCCCTGGTGGCCTCGCTGGGCCTGGTGCCGCTGGTCGGCACCGAGCTGCTGCCCGAGGACGACCAGAGCGAGGTCAACGTCAATATCGACATGCCGGTGGGCACCCGCATCGAGGTCACCGAGGAGGCCGTCCGCAAGATCGAGGCGCTGCTGCCCGAGGCCGTCCCCGAGATGGAGACGATGCGCACCATCGTGGGCACGCCGGGCTTCTGGTCGACCAGCGGTGAGGAGAGCGCGAGCATCGAGCTCAAGCTCGTCAGCCCCGACGAGCGCTCCAGGAGCAGCGAGCAGGTCGCCAACGACATCCGCGAGGTCATCGAAGGCCACACCCCCGGCGCCGATATTCGGACGCACGCCGGCGGGGGCCTGTGGATCTTGCGCGTGCTGCGCGGCGGCGGTGAGCGCCTCGAGCTGCAGGTCCGTGGCCACGATATCGAGGCCGCCGATCATCTGGCCGCACAGCTCAAAGAGTTGATGGAGGACACCGACGGCATCGCCTCGGCGCGCGTCAGCCGCCAGCCGGGCGGCAAAGAGCTGCAGATCGTGCCCGACCGCAGCAAGCTCGCCGCGCTGGGGATCACCCCGACGACGGTCGCCGACCAGATTCAGACCTACGTGCAGGGCACGCGAGCGACCGTATTCCGGGCGATGGGCGATGAATTCGACGTCCTCGTTCGCCTGAGCGAGAAGGACCGCGAGAGCATCGAGGCGGTGCTCGACAATCCGCTGGTCATCCCGGGCGTGGGCACCGTGCCGCTGCGCGAGGTCGTCGAGGTGCGCAACGTCGAGGGCCCGCTGACCATCGAGCGCGAGAACCAGCGCCGGGTCGTCTCGCTATCGGCCAATATGACCGGCGAGCGCGACCTCGGCTCGCTCAGCTCGGAGCTGCGCGAGGAGATCCGCCAGATGGAGATGCCCCAGGGGTTCAGCGTGCTGGTCAAAGGCGAGTCCGAGGAGCAGGAAAAGACCTTCCAGAGCCTCCTGGTAGGCATCCTGCTGGCCGTCGTGCTCGTCTATATGGTGATGGCCTCGCAATTCGAGAGCTTCGCCCAGCCGCTCTATATCATGTTCTCGATCCCGTTCGCCGCCATCGGCGTGCTGGCCATGCTCGCGGCCACCGGGACGACCTTCAACCTGCAGTCGTTCATGGGCTGCATCGTGCTCATCGGCATCGTGGTCAACAACGCGATCGTGCTGGTCGACTACATCAACCTGATGCGCGACGAGCACGGCATGTCGGTGTCGGACGCGGTCGCCATCAGCGCCCGCCGCAGGCTCCGTCCCATCCTCATGACCACCGCCACCACCATGCTCGCCCTGTCGCCGGTGGCGATGGGCCTGGGCGAAGGCGGCGACACCCAGGCGCCCCTGGCTCGCGCGGTCATCGGCGGGTTGTTCGTGTCGGGGGCGATTTCGTTGGTGGTGATTCCGGTGATTTATAATTGGGTTGAAGGGTGGAGGGAGGGGAGGTTGATGAAGGGTGAAACGGAAGGTTCTTGAGGCCCCCTCCCCGCGCGCTTTGTACGTATTTAGCGCCCCGAGTTGATTAAGCAGATCAGCTCGGGGCGTTTTT
>JBKGZI010000262.1:0-8638 GCA_046545675.1 Persicimonas sp. | reverse complement strand
GGCGCGAGCTTCGACGGCAACGCCAGCTACGAGTTGACGACCACCGAGATTCCGGTGCCCCAGAAAGACGACCCGGCCAGCCTCGAGCGTCACGTCGAGCGGGTCTCCACTCGAGCGGTCGACGACGACGCTGTATGCGCGTCGTGCCACCGCGACTTTCTCACCGAGGCGACCGGCCACGACGCGTTCATCCAGGGGATCGACGAGTACCGGCCGTGGGCGCGATCGGGCTACGCCGGCAACCCGTTGACCCGGCTCGATGAGGCCGTCGAGGCGCAGAGCTGCACGGACTGCCATATGCCCGAGACCGACGCCGGCACCCGCTCACACCGCTTCCCGGGCGGCCATACGAGCTTCGCGAAGATGATCGATTCCAAAGGGCAACGAGAGGCGGTCGAAGAGCTGCTCGCAGGTGCAGCAACGGTGGATATCGCCGCGGTGGGAAGCTCCGGGAGCTCACTTCCGGCCAACGCCAAGACGTTCCGGCTCAGCGCCGGCGAACGAGTAGGGACATCTCGACACAATTTTGGCCGCTCCTCTGTTGACTGACTCGTGAATCAGTTTATGGTGACTGACTCATGAGTCAGTGTTTTGAGTGATGCTCGAACGTGGAGGTGCTGTCATGGGGATTGGATTCTTCGAGACGATGCGCGGTGAGTTGCGAGACGCCAGCGGGACCGACCATCCGGCCAGCTTCGAGATCAAGGCCGACGCCGGTCGATTGAGCCAACTGCTGACCACCGGTGAGGCCGACATCACCGGCGTCATCCACGCACCTCCGTGGGCGGAGTATGCGCCCTTGGAGGGGACGGTGCATATCTCGCCGATCGTCGGGCGCACCATCGAATACGATTTTGACTTCCAGGACGCCGATTGGCAGCGCTTCCGGCTGAGCGGCAAAAAAGAGATCAGCCTGCTTCGTCCGGTGCACTCGATGACCCACCTCGACGCCAGCCTCGAGCGGGACGGCGAGGAGCTGGCCCGCGGCGAGTTTCGGTTCACGTTGTCCGACCTGCCCGAGTTCTTGGCGTCCTGGGGCGTCTACGGAGGGGCAGGGAAGGGCGGCGAGACTCGAGAGAGCGAGGACCATCAGGAGGAAGCTCGAGAGACGCTCAGCGCCGACGAGCGAGACCGCCTCTTGGCGCTCGTCGAGGCGGCGTTTCCGGCCGGCGAGCGCGTGCCCGCCGGAGACGGGTTGACCGTCGAGGCGGTCGAAGCCCAGCTCGCCGAGGCGCCGTCGCGGATATCGGCGCTGTTTCGCTACGGGCTGGGCTGGCTCGAGGTGATGGCCATGCTGCTTCGCCGAAAGAGCTTCACGGCCCTCGACTCGGCGGCGCGCGCCGAGCTGCTCGTCGAGCTGACCGATCCCGATGAGGGCTCTTGGCTATCGCGCAGCACGCAGAGCCACCTGATCTTGCAGCTCTTATGCGCCATCCCCAAGGCGGCTCACTTCGCCCGGCCCGACTATCTAGAGGCCATCGGCCACCCGCCGCAGCGCGAGGTCAGCGCCGAGGACCCGCCCCGGTATTTGCGCCGCGTCGTCGACGCCGAAGACTTGGGCGCCGAGACCGAGATTCGCGCTCACGCGGTCGTCGTTGGCACCGGAGCGGGCGGAGCTGCCGTGGCCAACGAGCTCGCCAAAGAGGGGCTCGCGGTGGCCATGGTCGAGGAGGGCCGCTACCGCCAGCGCCACGACTTCGTCGGCTCGCCCATGGAGCGCATCCAGCAGATGTATCGCTACGGCGCGACGAATATGACGGTGGGCACGCCCGTGGCGATCCCGCAGGGGCGGGTGGTCGGCGGTACCACGACCATCAACTCGGGGACTTGCTTTCGAACGCCCGACGGGGTGCTCGACGAGTGGCGAGAGGAGCGAGGCTTCCCCGACGACTTTCGTCCAGACAACTACCACCGCTGGTCCGAGCAGGTCGACGCCATGCTCCAGGTCGGACCGGGCCATAAAGCGGCGCTGGGGCGCATCGCAGAGCTCATCGGCCGCGGCGCCGACCGGCTCGGCCACGGCCACGGCCCGCTGCCGCGAAACGCCCCCGGCTGTCCGGGCGTTGGCGAGTGCATCCTGGGGTGTCCCGAGGGCGCCAAACGCTCGACCGACCAGTCTTATGTGCCGGCGGCGCTCAAATCGGGGGCCGAGCTATATTGTGGGCTTCCGGTCACCAGGATCTTGATGCACGGCTCACGCGCGGTGGGGATCGAAGCGCGCGGGGTCGACCAGAACGGCGAGGAGAAGACCCTGCGCATCCTCGCCGATCGGGTCGTGCTCGCCTGCGGCTCTCTTCTGACGCCGTTGTTGCTGCGCGATAACGGCTTTCGACTGCCGATGCTCGGCAAGAATCTATCGGTGCACCCGGGCATGGGCATCTTTGCGCGCACCGGCCGGGATTTGAAGCCGTGGAACGCCATCCCGCAGGGTTACGGCATCCACGCGCTCGAAGACGAAGGGATACGCTTCGAGGGCTACTATCTGCACCCGCAGTTGATGTCGCCGATGGTCCCGTGGGTGGGCGAGGAGCTGGTGCGCTGGATGGACGATTTTCACCAGATCGGCCAATTCGGGTTTATGATCCGCGACCGAGGCGACGGCTGGGTGCGCCGCGGCCCCGGCGGCAAGCCGCTGATCGGGTATTGGCTGAGCAAGGAGAGCATCGAGAAGCTAAAAAAGGGCGCGGCGCTGCTCGCGCGCGTCTTTTTGGAGGCGGGCGCCTCGGAGGTCTTCGTGGGGGTGGGCGACGAGCCGGTCATCCGCGACCGGGCCAGCGCCGATAAGCTGCTCGACGCCGAGCTGTCGCCGCTCGACTTTCGACTGCTCGGGGCTCACCCGCTGGGGACCTGCCGGATGGGCCGACACCAGCAGGAGGCGGTGGTCGACTTCGACTACCGCGTCTTCGGCACCGACAACCTGCACGTGGTCGACGGCAGCGTCGTTCCGACCTCGCTGGGCGTCAATCCGCAGATGACCATCATGAGCTTCGCGCTCCGGGCGGGTGAGGCCATCGCGGCGACGTTCTAATTTTTCTTGCTCGGGTCGTAGCCCATCTGCTCGACGAGATCGTTGAGCATCTCGTGGGCGAAGTCGGCGTACTCCCAGTCTTCCGGGGCGAGCTCCAGGGACTTTTTGAGGTCCTGGGCGGCCTCGAGGGGTTGGTCGAGCAGGTTCCAGACGCCGGCGCGCTTGGCGTAGGGCATCGGGTTATACGGGTCGATCTCGATGGCCCGGTTCCAGTCGTCGATGGCGCCGTTGAAGTCCTGGCGCTTGAGCTTGGCCAGCCCGCGGTTGAGCAGCGACTCGACGTCCTCGTCGTCGAGCTCGATGGCGCGATTATAGTCCTCGATAGCCGCTCTATAATCCTCGAGCGTCGCCTTGGCGTTGCCGCGGTTGTAGTAGTGTTCGGCGGCATAGGGCTGCAGCTCGATGGCTTTACTCAGGTGCTCGATGGCCTTTTCGTCATACCCGCTGGTCAGGAAGATATAGCCCAGCGCGGCCCACGCCTCGGCGTAATTTTCGTCGAGCTCGATGGCCTTCTGGTAGTCGAGGACCGCCTCGCGCACGTTGCCGGTGGCGCGGTGGACCATGGCGCGGTTGGTGTAGGCGACCACTGAGTCGTCGTCGAGCTCGACGGCGCGGTCGAAGTCCTCGATGGCGCCTTCGGGGTCGTCGAGGCCAAAACGCACGATGCCGCGGTTGGCGAAGACCTCGGCAGCCTGGTCGTCGAGCTCGGCGGCGCGGTCGAAGTCCGCCAGCGCCTCTTCGAGCTGGCCGCTTCCGTAATAGGCCAGCCCGCGGTTGATGAGCGCGGCGATGAGGTCCGGGTCGCGCTCGAGCGCGGCGCTGAAGTCGTCGATCGCCTCGTCGACATTCTCGTGGGCCGCGTGGGCGACGCCGCGTTGCAGGTAAGCGTGGACCGACTCGGGCTCGAACTCCAGGGCGCTGGTGCAGTCGTCGATCGCCCCGTGCAGCTCGCCCTGAGCGAAACGCTCCTCGGCGCGCTCGACATATTCCTGGGCGCTGTCGAGCTCCTCGTACTCCTTGTCATGGTGGTGGTCGTGGCCCTCACCGTGGAGGACTTCCTCGAAGGCTCCCGAGCGGGCGAGCTCGTCGAACTCCCCGACGAAATGCTCGGTGATCGCCGAGTAGAGCTTTCGGAAGTCCTCTTCGTTGGCCAAGATCGTCGCCATGCACTCCGAGACTGGCTTGGCGAGCTCTCTTCGGCCGTGCTTGTCGATGCGGTCGACCAATTGGGCGTGTTGGCGAAACGTGCCCAGGTGCTCCTCCAAGAAGTCGACGTCGACGGGCAGGTCGTCGGCGTCCTGGCCAGCCTGGGCGGTCTGCTCGACCTGACGAATCTCCGCGAAGAGCTCGTCGAACGAGCGGTCCCCCTTGGTCACCAGATCCAGGCTCATCGGGCCGATCAAGAAGTAGCGCACGTCGAGCGCCGGAGCGCGTACGAAGATCCACCACGCCAGCCGAAACACCAGGTCGACGTGCTCATCATCGGCGCTCAGCGGCGCCGGGACGTCCTGGCGCCAGGCGGTGTTGCGGACCGCCTCGGCGATCGCGGAGTCGCCCAGTCCGGTATCCTTCTTCAGGGCGTTGAGCTGTGCTTCGACGGTTTCGAGTGGTTCTTGCCAGACCGATTCTTTTGAGACCATGGTGGATATACTCTTGGAGAAACCGATTCAGGGATGGGTAGCCCGTATATGCGCGTGCAAGGCTCCGCGTCAAGCCAACGGGGTACGGTGGAGGCACATTCCGGAACGGGTCGGTCGCTGTGAATCTTCATTTTTTATGCTGGATATGCCAATTTGCGCCTACATTCAATGCTCCAGACCAGGGGACCACCATGAACGAACAAGCCGAGCACGCCGCCACCTCCGTCGCCAACCTCGTCGGCCACGAGCAACTCTTGGCCGTCGCGCCCATGCTGTATGTGGCGTGGGCCGACGGGGACTTGACCGACGACGAGATCCGCAATATCCGCCGGGCGGCCGCCCGGCAGGAGTGGCTCGACGAGTCCGCCAAGTCCTCGCTCGCCAAGTGGCTGGACCCCGAGTCGCCGCCGTCGGCGACTCGTCTGAGCCGGCTAAGTCGCGCGATCTGCGAGTCCGCCGAGCGCTTAGGCGTCGACGAGCGCATGACGCTGGCCGACCTCGGGGTGCGCATCGTCCGGCTCGAGGCGCCCGGCGAGGAGGCCGAGTGGCTCGACGAGGATGTCCACCAGGCCTTGCTCGAGCTCGAAAAAGGGCTGGGCGTGGTCAGCGAGGACGCCACCTACGCCCTGCTGCACGGGCTGGACCGGCGTGGTCGCCAGGGGCTCGACGAGCCGGCGGCGCGCTTCGACGTCGACGCGATGACGCGCCTGCTCGATGGCCCCTGGCGGGAGACCTGGCAAGATGTGCGCGAGCTGCTGAGCTCGGGCAAATTCGAATATGTCGAAGATATCTCCAAAGACGCCTACCGCGAGCAGGTCTTCGAGTGGCTCGAGGTCTTGGCCGAGCGCGGCCTCGGGCGCATTGCGGCCGACGAGGAAGGCAAGACCAACGCGGGCATGGGCCGCTTCATGGTCGCCTTCGAGGCGCTGGGGATGTTCGATCTGAGCCTGGTCGTCAAATACGGGGTGCAGTTTGGCCTGTTCGGCGGCAGCATTCTGGCGCTGGGAACCCAGCGCCACCACGAGGCCTACCTCGACGACGTCGCCTCGCTCGAGCTGCCCGGCGGCTTCGCCATGACCGAGCTCGGCCACGGCTCGAACGTGCGCGATCTGGAGACCACGGCGACCTACGACGCCGACGCGCAGGAGTTCGTCGTCGACACACCGACAGAAACAGCCCGCAAAGAATGGATCGGAAACGGGGCCGTCCACGGCCAGATGATGACCGTCTTCGCCCAGCTCGTCGTCGGCGAGGACACCCACGGGGTGCATGCTTTGTTGGTGCCCGTGCGCGACGAAGACGGTCACACCCTGGAGGGCATTCGCATCGAGGATTGCGGCCATAAGATGGGCCTAAACGGCGTCGACAACGGCCGGATTTGGTTCGATGAGGTGCGCGTGCCGCGCGAAAACCTGCTCGACCGCTACGGCAGCGTCTCGGCCGATGGCGAGTATTCGAGCCCGATTCCGAGCGCCACCAAGCGCTTCTTTACGATGCTCGGCACGTTGGTCGGCGGGCGGGTCAGCGTGGCCGCGGCTGGGCTGACCGCGACGAAGGCCTCGCTTGCCATCGCCACGCGTTATAGCGCCATGCGCCGCCAATTCGGGCCGGCCGGCGAGGCGGAGGCGCCCATCCTCAACTACCGCACCCATCAGCGCCGGCTGATGCCGCGCATCGCGACCGCTTACGCGCTGCATTTTGCCGTCCAGTCGCTTCGACGACAGTATCTGGACATGGGCGGCAAAGAAGACACCCGCGAGATCGAGGCGATGGCCGCTGCGCTCAAGGCCTATAGCACCTGGAACGCCATCGACAGCATCCAGCAGGCGCGTGAATGCTGCGGTGGGATGGGCTTTTTGACCCAGAATCGCATCGCTCAAGATCGGCGAGACGTCGACGTCTTCGCCACCTTCGAGGGCGACAACGTGGTGCTGATGATGCTCGTCGCCAGAAACCACCTCTCCGACTATAAGCAGCAATTTGCCGACGCGTCGGTCTTCTCGCTGGGCCGCTGGCTGGCCAAGCAGGCCGCGACCACCGTGCGCCAACGAAACCCGCTGGTCACCCGCGAGACCTCGATCGGTCACCTGCGAAGCGCGGAATTTCAGCTCAACACCTTTCGTGTGCGTGAAGAAGACCTCTTGGGCTCGGTCGCCCGGCGCCTCAAGGCTCGCCTCGACCGCGGTATGGAGGCATTCCTGGCCTTCAACGAAGTCCAAGACCACCTGCTCGCATTGTCCAATGCCTACGCGCGTCGGCTGGTCCTCGAGGCATTTGTCGAGCGCATCGAGGGCGTCGATGAAGGCGCCGAGCGCGACGTGCTCGAGCTGTTGCGCGACCTGTACGCGATGTTCGAGCTGCACGAGGACATCGGCTGGTTCCTCGAGAACGGCTATATCGAGCCCGCCAAATCGCGCGCGATCCGCGACCTGCTCAACGAGCTGTGCCTGGAGGCGCGCCAGCAAGCACTGCCGCTGGTCGACGCCTGGGGTATCCCCGACGAGGCTCTCGGCGCGCCGATCGCATTCGTCGATCGCGACGTGACTTGACGCTTTTCACCTCGCTCCCAAGTTCCATCCCCACACGGAGAACAAGAAGCTTCCACCACGGGGATGAGCCACATGAATGCCGATGACCCGACGATGCGCGCCGCCGTGCTTGTCGAGCCCGGACACTTTCGCCTCGAAAATCAATCACATAAAAGCCTCGATCCCAGCCAAGTCCGGCTGCGGCTGGAGGGCACCGGGATATGTGCCTCGGATATCCCTTCCTTCGAGGGCCGCGAGTGGTTCGACTATCCCTTCGAGCCGGGAAAGCCCGGCCACGAGGGCTGGGGCGTGGTCGAGGAGGTCGGGGAGGCGGTTGACGCATTCGAGCCGGGCGACCGCGTCGCGGCGCTGAGCTACCACACCTACGCGACCCACGACGTGGCCGATGCCTCGGCCTGCGTGCGGCTTCCGGACGAGCTGGATGATATCCCGTTTCCCGGCGAGCCGCTGGGCTGCGCGATGAATATCTTTCGGCGCGCGGGCATCCGCGACGGCCACACCGTGGCGGTCGTGGGTATCGGATTTTTGGGCTCGCTGCTCACCCGGCTCGCCGCCGACGCCGGCGCGCGCGTCATCGCCATCAGTCGGCGCGAAACCTCGCGTCGCTTCGGCGAGGACTTCGGCGCCACCGACACAATCGCGATGGAGGACCAAGACGCCATCATCGACCAGGTCGAGCAGCTCACCGAGGGCACGCTGTGCGACCGCGTCATCGAGTGCACCGGCAAGCAGTGGCCGCTGAACCTGGGCGCCGCGCTCACCCGCGTTCGAGGCAAGCTCGTCGTCGCCGGCTACCACCAAGACGGCGCACGCAACGTCGATATGCAGATGTGGAATTGGCGCGGCCTCGACGTCATCAACGCCCACGAGCGCGACCGCGGCGTGTATCTGCGCGGCATTCGAGACGCGGTCGACGCGGTCCGAGAGGGCCGGTTGGACCCGCGGCCTATGTTTACTCATGAGTATTCGCTCGATGAGATCAATGACGCCTTCGAGGCGGCGAGGGAGCGGCCGCGTGGGTTTATGAAGGCGTTGGTGATCAATCCCTGAACAGCGGGATTGAGAGAGTGAGAAAGTCAGAAAGTGAGAAAGTAAGATTCTCCCTCGAGCACTCCAGCTTTAGAGAGCCGTTGCAGTATCTAACTCTCTTACTTTCTCACTATCTAACTTTCTTGTGGCTTACCGGCAGGGCAGATTAACTGGCAGAGGAGCGACAATGACAGCAACGAACGACACACCACGACTCGGCTGCGTCGGCGTCGGCTGGATCGGCCGCCACCGCATGCAGCGCGTCATCGACAGCGGCGCAGCCCGCGTCGCTGCGCTTTGCGACCCCAACGAGGAGGCGATCGCCCACGCTCACGAGGCCGCCCCCGACGCCCACATCGTCAGCTCGCTCGAGGCAATGCTCGATCTGGACC
>JBKGZI010000261.1:0-8640 GCA_046545675.1 Persicimonas sp. | reverse complement strand
GGCTGAGCGGGCTGAGCGGGCTGAGCGGGCTGAGCGGGCTGAGCGGGCTGAGCGGGCTGAGCGGACTGAGCAGGCTCGGCGGACTGAGCAGGCTCGGCGGACTGAGCAGGCTCGCCGGGCTCAGATTGTTTGGCCGGCGTCGGCATCGGCGGCGGCGCACCACCGCCATCGGCAACGAGGGTGTCCTCGAAGTCGTCGCTCAATCCGTCGGCATCACCAAAGAGATCGCGAGCAGCCGCCTCTGCTTCCTCGTCCAGGTCGGCGTCGATGGTCGGGATGCTCTCCTCGTCGAGCTGCTCGTCCAAGGCGTCATTGGACTCGCTACCGGGCGAGGCGGGCAGGCCGACATCGGCCGGAGCGGGCAAGTTGGCGTTGCCGGCGCCTTTGGCCGGAGTGGGCAGATCGGCGCGCTCGCCCCCGGCGGGTTCAGCAGGCTTGCCGTATTGGGCGAGGAGGTCGTGGGCCTCGCGGGCCATCTTTCGGCGAAGCTCGTGGAAGACGGGGTGCTCGGTGATCGGCATCCAGTCGCCGTCGGCGTCGGCGATCTGCTCGGCACCGAGCAAGACACCGCGCTTGACCAACTGGGTGAGCCCCTCCTTGTCGATCGGCTCGTAGACGATATCTTCGACGCGCAATCGATAGCTGCCCTGGCCGAGCACGTCCTGGATCTCGGCGGTCGGCAGGCGGATATAGCCGCTGCCGCGACGCTCGCTGGCGGCGCCGGGTTGCTGGTTTTCGGCGACACGGCGTCGCAGCATGTCGATCATGCTCGAATCGCCGCTGTCGAAATTGCGGGGCTGGACAAAATCATTGTCGGCCGGGGCGGTCGCGCCGGGGTCATCCTTGGGAGCTTTGTCCGGCGACTCCGTGTCCTTCGAATTCAGCGCGCGCGCCGTCTCGTCGGCCAGGTCGTCGAGAGCCTGGTCGAATTTTTGCTCGCCGCTGTTGTCGGCCGCGCTCGTGTGGTCCTCGCTGGAGTCGCCGGCTTGGCTCTTGTTTTTGCGGTCGCGCGCTTTCTTTAGAAGTGAGGCGAGCGACGGCTTTTTAGCGGCCGTCTTCTGCTCAGAGTCGTCGCCTTCTTTGGGTTGTAGATTCTTTCGCAGGCGCCGAGCGAGCTTCTTCTTGAGCTTGATCTTACCGATGACTTGGTGGCCCGGGGCGGATTCGGACTCATCTTCGTCGGGTTTGGCCGCCGGCTTTTCGGCAGTGTCGCGCAGAAGCCCTTTGTTCTCGGAGGTCTGCCGAAGGTGATCGTCGTCGGGCTCTCCCTCGTCGTCTTCGACGACGCTCGACTCGCTGCGAATCTTGTCGAGCAGCTCGCCGTCGACCACGGCGGTCTTGTCGTGGCGATGCTCCTGGTCCTCGTCGCTCTCTTTATTGGCTTGACCGGGGCCCGGGATGGCCGCAAGGGCCGAGCCCATGCCCAAGAAGGTCGACTTGGGGTCACTCTGGTCGAGACTCGGGGCGGCGCTGACGTGGTCGAACTCATCGTCCTCATCGGCGTCGGGGTCGACGGCGTCGACGTGGTGCGGCGTGGGATTGGGGCCACCCGAGATAGGGCTGCCGGTGACCGTGCTGCTCTTTTTGGTGTCGTCTCGTGGCCCGGCGGACTTGTTGAACGCACGAGCCTTAGGGGCGCTGCTCTTTTTGGTGACCGACTTACGGAGAATATTCTCCTCAACGACCGGAATGCTCTCGGCGCACTTGGGGCAGGGCACCGGGCCTTTGGGAAGCCGCCCCTTCTTGGGCTTCAACCGAAACTGCGTTTCACAGCCTGGACAGGCGATTTTGACGACTTCGGGAGAGTCTCCCATGGGGACAACTCGCGCACTGCGTTCACTTGGTCTGACAGTCTCGCCATATACTCGCCGTATTTCCCCGACGAAGCTTGTCGGGGCGGTTGCGAGGCAGACGATGTCAGGCGGGCAATCTAGTTGTCACCAACGTATCGCACAGTGACGCTTCACTCAACTTTGTTGGTCGATGACTTGGAAGATTTTGTCCGGACGATGGGTGCAAGACCATCTTTGGTCTGGGAACTCGATCCCGGCCTACAGTCGGCCCCAATGGCGCCGTAGCGTCCACTCGGCGCCGAGCAGGCCGAGGATGATAAAGAAGATAATGAAGCTATCCCACAACTGGATGACCTGCCGGCGGTTGACCTTGACGTAGCTGGGCGGCTCGAAGTTGAGAGATGAGCCGTCGAAGTCGGGTAAGACGGTGTGGTAGCCGTCGGTGGCCTCGGACATCGCGGCGAGGAGCTTCTCGCGGGGGATGATCTGGCGGAACTCGTTGACCTCGGGCACCGACAAGAAGATGTCGCGGTCGGTGAGCTCGCCGGCGTCAGTGCGCGCCTCGGCGTCGAGCTGGTAGACGCCGGTCTCGCGCACCGGGATGTCGATGGTCGCCTCGCCGTTATGATCGGTCTCGTAGTCGACCACCTCGAGCTGCTCGAAGGGAGGCAGCTTGTCGTCGTCGGGCTGTTGCAGGTCGCGGCGCAGGATGCGCAGCTCGCCCTCGACGCCGTCGGCCGGCGAATAGTCGGGCTTGGAGATGCGCACGGTCGCCTCGATATCGCCGCCCGGGGGGGAGACGTCCTCTGGCACGTCGACCTTGATGAGTTTGAGCTCGGGGTCCTTGATGAGCCATCGGATCGCGCTATTCCACAGGTTCTGATACTCGCGCGAGGTGCCGCCTTCGCCCACATTTTTAAACGCCCAGCGCCAGGTCGAATCGGAGGTCAGCGCCATCGAGCGTCCCTCGCCGACCTCGCTGACGGCGATGGTCGGCATCGGTTTGCCCTCGTAGGTCAGGTTGGGGTGGGTAGCCAGCACCGTGGCGTCGGACTTGGCGCCGGCGACGACATTCGAGCCGCGCCACTCGGGCAGCTTCCCCCAGATATTGACGTTCGACTGCGGGTCGAAGGCCAGTTGGGTGATCGGGTGTCGCAGCCCCGACTCGCTCAAATTGGGCCGGAAGTGCTCGGTGTCGATGGCGCTGGACGGATCACCGGTCGGCGGCAGACGAACCGGCAGGATGTCCTCGATGGGCGTGCCCGCATAGCCGCCGCTGGCAAAGGACAGATCGCCCCCGACCATCGCAAACCCGCCGCCGTCTTTGACGAACTCGGCGATGCGCGGCAGGTAATGGCGCATATTATAGGGGCCGAAGTTGAAGTTTTGGAAGATCACCAGATCGAAGCTGCCCAGCTCGTCTTCGAAGAGCTCGCGGGTCGGGAACGGAATCAGGCTGAGCTCGTCGTTGGGCACCAGTTGGACGTTCTTGTCGGTGCGAAGGATGAAGAAGCTGATCAGGTCGTAATTGGGATTCTTCTTGAGGTGACGGCGCAAGAAGCGCTCGTCCCAGCTCGGCTGGCCGACGACCTGCAGCACGCGCACCTTGTCGCGGATGACGTTGAGCAGAAAGTGGCTGATATTATTCTCGGTGAGCACCTCCCCGGAGAACTCCGGGGTGGTGACCGTGTAGATCTCCTTGCCGAGCTGCTCGGGGACGAAATCAAAGCTGACCCGATAGTCGGTCTCGTCGGGGCTGATGCTGACCTGGCGGGTCTGCAAGAGCTCACCTTCGCGGCGAAGCTCGACCGGGAAGGTCTTCTCCTGCATGCCGATGACCTGCAGGTCGACGTCGACGCTGACTTTATTGTGGATGAAGGCAAAATCATCGTGCAGCACGCGTGTGATCGCCACGTCGCGCAGGCCCTCCGAAGAGGCCGCGGCCAACGTGTTGACCGGCGCGTCGAGGCTGTCGAGCTGGTCGAGGGTGGCCTCGTCGACGGCCTCGCCGCGCTGGACGCGCCGGCCGATGGCTCCGGTGTCGATGCCGTCGGACAAGACCACCAGCCCGCCAAGGTTATCGACGTCGAGCTCTTCTTTGACTCTGTCGAGCGCGCCGCTCATATCGGAGGCGTCGTCGCCGGCCGGGCCCGAGGCGAGCGAGGAGCGCGAGCTCGGGCGGGTGTCCTCGCCGAAGGCGAAGAAGTGGAAGTTGTGGTCGTCCTTGCCGCGCTCGGTGACCGACTTGAAGTCATCGAGGGCCTCCTGGGCGCGGTCGTGGCGGGTCTCGTCGCCGTCTTTTTGGGCCTTGAGGGTCATCGAGCGGCTGGTGTCGACGAGCACGGCCACGTCGTTTTTGACCTTGGAGACGTGCTTTAAGTCGACGGCCGGCTCGAGCAGCAACACCACGGCCATCGCGTAGACCGCCCCGCGCAGCCCCACCAGCGTCCAGCGCCTGTGGGCGGCCAGGTTTTTGAGGTCGTAGGCGCTGATCGCGATGACCAGCAGGCCCAGGACGGCCAGCACGACGATCCAGGCCGGGCTCCAATCGCCCAACCACAGGATATCACCGGCGTTATAGTCGCCAAAGAGGTCGAACATGCTTTAGTCCACCTTCCACTGACGGCGCTTGAGGATAAAGGGCACGTGGACCTGGTCGGCCTTATAATTGATGGTCAGGGCGTACATCACCAGGTTGATACCCAGCCGGAAGGCCATCTCGCGCTGGCGGTCGCCGCCGGGGCTGACCGCATACTCCCAATTGCCGAAGCTGTCGCGCGCCCAGGCGCCGGTCAGATCGTTGGGGTTGACCACCGCCAACAGCCGGTCGTCGTCGAAGATCGCCTGCATGCGCGTCGAGACTTTGACCCGCCCGAGCGGCTCGTCGATCAGATAAAAGGACTTGTACAGCACGTGGTCTTTGGGGATCGGCGCGAGCTTCTTATCCGGCAGGATGCGGCGCATCTCCCGGTCGACCGATTTCGAAAAAGGCCCGTCGCTGACCCCGTCGGCCGAGTCGATCAGCAAGAAGCCGCCCGACTTCAGGTAGGTGCGCAGATTCGAGACGACCTCGTCGGGCAGCGGGTCGAACTTCGAGTCTCCGGCCAACGCCAAAAAGGGATGGTCGAAGAGGTCGGCCGACTCACCGGTGACCACCGGCACGTCGGTCGTCACCTCGATGCTGGTGCGCTTTTCGACCTCCAAGAGAAGCCGGCGAAGCGCCGTCGGCCGCGGATCCCAGCCGCTCTCGGCGTATTTGAGCTTGGCGATGGTGAAGTTGCTCTCCTCACCCATCGCCCACGCACCGCTGGGAGCCATAGCCCCGAGTCCGGCGAGCGCCGCTGCTTTTAAGAAATCACGTCGATTCATGAATTAGTATGTTTAGGTATTCAGCCCGGTTCGTCCACACCTTCAACATGGGCCCGGGAGCCGAGCATTCCAAGTAGTTTCAGTTTCTCGCTCCACCGACATCGTCGCCGGCGGCCAGGCGCGTTGCTACCTTTGTCCGTGGCATGACTTACCCCTTGGAGCCCGGAGTTGTCCAATATGGGCCCCAGCAACCCAAAAATCACCCGATCATCTTACATCCCCTCTCCAGGTTGGGGAGGTGGCTCGCACGTAGTTTAGTGCGAGACGGAGGGGGCCACGGACGGCTGCTTGTAGCTTTATCGAACGCCGCAAAGAGCGACCAAGCTGCTTATTGAGGCCGCAAGACGCGAAGAACTGCTTGTTGAGGCCCCCTCCGACGGCTCGCTACGCTTCGCCGCCACCTCCCCGAATCGGGGAGGGGACCTAAGCTGATCGGGTTAGTTCGGATTGCTGAACGTCGGCCAAGTTGGGTTGTGGTTGCCGGCGAGAGGCGCGTGCTCCTTCCTCCGACAACCCGAGTCGCGTCCGATCACCCCAAATCGCCAAAGAGCTACTCTCCCAACGGTACGACGACCTCGTCCTCTTCGACTCCATCCTTACACTCGGGGACGATCGTGAAGGCAACCTCACCCTCTCTCCATTCGATATCGCTGACATAAGCGTTTGCCACCGCATCGGGCTTTTCGACGACGATGGTGCCTTGGCTCAAGTCGTGGATTTCAATCCCGTGATAGGAGGCCAGGGGAGCTCCGCAGAAGCGATAGACTGCCGCATATCGGCGGTCCGGTGAAAGCTCGATGCTCGGGCCGCCGGGACTGGTCTCGGCTGGGCCGTCGGGGTGGCAGAGTTGGCTCAAAGCGATGGATGGGCCCGCGCCCCACCGGACCAACGCACTTTCTCCTGGGACTGCGAGTAGCGAGGCATAACGGTGCAAGCGTTCGACGTTGATTGGGCACCGCCCGGTGTGTCTGCCCGTTTGGATTTCGAATGCGTCGACGGCGTAGCCCCCCTTGGAATCCTGGAGAAGTACGAACGCATAATCCTCATTCTGTGAAAGTGCGTACTTCAAGATCTTGTGGCCGGGAGTGAACTTCACAATCGACTCTTCAGATCCGCACAGATTTAGGGTCGCAGGCTGCGTGAGCCTCATGTCTTCAATCGGCGAGCCTAACGTCGCGTCTGTGAGTGGAGGCTTCCAGCAGAGTTCAGCGTCGGGCGCGGTTTCGTCTTTCGGAGGGGCAGGCGACTCTGTGTCTTCTCGGGCGTGTTGTTCCTGCGATTGCTCCTGCGCGGGCTTCTCAGCCGCTCGGGGCGCGGTGTGCTCTGGGCCACGTTGTTCACAGCCGAGCGCGCAGAGTAACGCAGCGGTCGACAGAAAGAGGGGCGCGTAAAAGCCGATGCGGCACTGTTGGACGACGCGAAGAAGTTGAGCCTTGGATTGAAAGTCGGGCAACAACTGTTCAGAAAGTTTTGGAAAGATTGGCAACATAGTGCGCACCGTTCGAGGCGAAGAGCAACGATTCAGTCACGGCGAGACGTACTTACCCACTCGGAATCTTGGTCGTCCGAATCCCGCTCTTCGTGGCCGTAGTTGTAGAACGGGATATGCCCTCGCAAACTTAAGAAATGGGCGCCCAACCAGTCCGGGCGATGCAGCGTCGAGTTAATGGGAAACTGGTAGCTGTATCCCACCTCAATCAGAATCAAGCTCGAGAAGGCCCCAAGTCGTCCCACCCCGGTCAGGCCATCTCCCTCGCTTCCAATGCCGAGGGCAGCCTCAAGACCTAGACCTGGAAGGGCGATAGCTGCGCGCCCGATTGCGGTCGCAATAAATGCGCCGCCATCAACGTCATCACCAATCACTCCTCTGACATCAGCTCCCCAGCCAACCAGCCTTATGATGGGCACGTGAGTTCCGAAGTCCTTCAGATGGCCGTGGAGATAACCAACGCCGAGTTGGGTGCTCGAGCCAAAGTCGGCCTGAAGTCCAAACATGTGAGAACTCCATCGAACCATCGGCGGTATGTCGTGCCGATGTCCATCTGCCACAGCCGGTTCGTCAGAATCATCGGCAATCGGCACAGGTTCTCCCGTGTACGCAGTGAGCGTGGCGAAGCTGACAACTATGAATAGAGAGAGCGCGTGTGTTTTTGGGAAACTCTTTTTCACGGCTTTGCCCTTCGTGGTTTGCTTGTCCCGCCCGTTACTCCATCTGTACGGCTCCGTGATCTGACCCGGATTTTTCGGGCGTTGTCTAACAACTTTGCAGGAGTCTGCACCACGTGCCGTACGTACGCGAAGAGCTACCCGAAATCAGGCTGCGAGTTGATTTGGCTCTACGCAGTTCCGATTCTCTTTATCGCCGAGCGCCCCTCTTCGCGGGTGCGGCGATCCAGCAATACCTAGAATACCGGTGAGGATAGCGTAGACAGCACCCGACATCGACACAACTGTAGATTGTCTGTAGCTCCTCGTCCTGGCCGAGGCACTTGACCCGCGGCGAGCGGTTGGTCATGTCCGATGAGGCTGATGACAGCTCACTTGTCGCTATTCTTCAGCCGTCCGCCGGCTAGAGGCGCGTGCTCCTTCCTCCGACAATCCGAAACTCCGCCGATCGCCTGACATCCCCTCCCCAACCTTGGGAGGGGATCTAAGATGATCGGCGGCGTTTCTGGTTTGTGGGGAGAAAAAGTACGCAACGATTTGGGTGGATCTGCCGATAACCATAGTGAGGGGTTTGTGCCCTCGTTCACTTTGTGAGTTCACTATGGAGGCAGACATGGCACCGGACTATAAAGAACTACTTCGCCGCGCGAAGCATATGCGCAAGAATCCAACTCGCGCCGAGAAGATTCTGTGGGGCAAACTTCGAAAGCGGCGGCTGCTCGGTAAGAAATTTCGCCGCCAGCATATTTTGAGGCCTTATATCGTCGACTTTTACTGCGTCTCCGAAAAGCTCGCCGTCGAGATCGACGGCGGTGCACATTTCGGCGAAGAGGCGGCGAAACAAGATGAGGCACGCGACTCGTACCTGCTCGAGGTCCACGGCGTCGAGGTCGTACGCGTCTCAGCCCACGACGTAAGACAGCATCTCGACGACGTCCTCAACACCCTCGAGGACGCAGTAAAGCCCCGACAAGAATATCCCCCATCAACCCAAACTTAACCCGATCGCCTGACATCCCCTCCCCAAGTTGGGGAGGTGGCTCGCGCGTAGTACAGCGCGAGTCGGAGGGGGCCACGGACAGCTACCCGGTTCTCTATTGAGCGCCGCAAAAAGCGACTGAGCTGCTTCTTGAGGCCTCAAAAAGCGAAGGGGCTGCTTGTTGAGGCCCCCTCCGACGGCTCGCTTCGCTTCGCCGCCACCTCCCCAACCTGGGGAGGGGATCTAAGCTGATCGGTTACGTGTCGGGTTGTTGGGGGGCCCCACCTTGATCCTCCCGTGCGCCAGGAAAGCCTGGCTCTTCAGGATAGCAAC
>JBKGZI010000260.1:0-8672 GCA_046545675.1 Persicimonas sp. | reverse complement strand
AGACAGTCAGTCATCGCGGGAAGATTCTTCGCAGTCGGCTTTGGTCGCGTACGTCTTCCAGCCGGTCGGCGAGGCGCAGACGGCCTCGTAGCGGCAACATTGGCCACTATCGGGGTCGCGCGCCCAAGTGACAAGTCGCGGGCAGGGAAACTCCTCGTCGTAGCGCCCCTCCGGGCAGCGGGCTGGGCGCTCGGCGTCGTCGGCCGCCGGCGGGGACGCGCAGCCCGTGAGTGCGAATGCCAGCGCTAGGCACAGTGTTGCGAAGTGGCGCACATGATCTCTCGAATGAGGAAGCCTTGAAGATGCCGGGGCGCTCTCTCCTTTCGAAAACATCCTCGGCAATCGCAAACGCTTCTAAAGCCAAACTCAAATTGTAGTTCGTGCCGTAGTTTAGGCACCTTAAATAGTAGATCCTGCAGATGCCGGAGCGCCCTCTATTTGGGGCGACGTCAAAAAGCGACGTCGGAAACTACGATTTGAGTTAGGCCCTAGAGCCTCATTTGGCTGAACGCGCTCAATGATCGTGATCGTGGGCGTAGCGATGGAAGAAGCCCTCGATCACCTCGGGCGTCAAGTCGCCCTCGAACGGCTCGTCGATCGCCCCTTTCAACATGGTAGGTTCGATGGGCTCGTCGGCCAGCTCTTTGAAGGGCGGGTTGTCGTAGCCGCCGCCGTCGGCGTCGACGAAGATGGGGTTGGCGAAGGCAAAGGGCTGCACGCTGTCGCTGCGCACAACCGGCCACATACCGGAGTCGCCTTCGCTGGCGCGCACGACGACGACGACGTAGGCGTCCTCCTCGATGGTCATCGGGATGTCCAGCGTCTTGGTGTAGTGGCGGTGGGCCTGGATATTGTCGGCGGCCTCGACCAGGTCGGCCTCCTCCCAGTCGATGGAGTGCGAGGAGGTCGGCGCCAGGGGATCTTCGTTGGCGCTGCCCGGCGCGGTCACGATGTCGTCGGCGTCCAGGTTGCTATAGATGTCGACGGTGTCCACGCGGATCCACTCGGGGGTGTCGATGCTCACGCGCACGGTGACCTCGCCGTCGGTGCTCTCGAGGGTCTCGCCGAGCCCGGCGGTGGCGCCGTCGGTATTCTCGAGCTCGACGCGGAAGAACGGCCCGTTGCTGCCGATGGCGCGACCTTCGTTCGACGCCTGGGCGAGCGCCTGCTCGTCGAAGGTGTCGATGGTGTCGTGGTCGTCGCCGACGAAGACAAACGTGCGCGGGCTGCCGCCCAGATCGGAGTAGAGCCTATGGGTGTCGGTCACGGCGGTGGCCGTCGGGCTGAACCCGCGGCTGACCATCGTCAGCCACCAGCGCATGATGCCCCGGAAGCGCCCCATATTGTGGCCGTTCATGACCTCGATGGCGCTAAAGTCCTCCGACCACATACCGGTGTCGCCGGTGTCGGGATCCGGGTCGGCGGGCTCGATGCGCTTGTCGTCGCGCTCGCCAAGGCTGATGCCGCGCACCAGGTCGGGCTTGATCGGGCCGATGGTGGTGCGCGGGTGGTTGATCTGCTTGACCTCGGCGTTGTCCGGGTCCCCGTCTTGCTCGTCGACCCAGGCGAACATCTCGCCGGGGGTCATATCCCAGTCGGTACCGCGCGCCCAATCGAGCGCGCCGCCGCGGCGGTGCTCGGGGTCGCGCTCGAGCGGAAAGGCGTTGAAGTGGCCGAAGCCGGGCGTGGTGAGCTCGACGCCGACCACGCTGGCGATCTGGTCGCCGGCGCCCAGGCGGGCGACCTCCGGGCCGTAGTCGCTGATGAAGTCATGGTCGGTGCTGATCAGCACGTCGACGCCTTCGCCCATGAAGTCGCGCACGCGATTGGCCTTGCGCACGATGCTATCGGGCGAGGTCACGCCGTGGACGTGGAAGTCGGCCGACAGCGCCCCGCTGGTGTCCACCACCCGGGCGATCTCGGCGTCCAATTCGACCGTGTCGCCCTCGTCGAGTTCGACGAGGTGTCCGTCGGTGTCGGGGGCGTCATTCGGCCAGACCGACCACTCCATGCCGCGGCTGACCGCCAGACGGTAGCTTCCGGCGGCCAACTCGATGGAGGCGGTGCCGTCGACGTCCGTCGAGACGACGCGCGCGAAGCCGCCGGGCAGCGAGTCGAGGGTGACGTCTTCTTCCTGGGAGGTCGGCATATTCGGGCAGTCGCCCTCGCAGATGACCGAGATGCGCGCCGGGGTCGGCTCGCCGTCGGGTGTGCGGATGGTGACGTTGACGTGCGCGCTGTCCTCGAGTCGCAGGTTTGCGCGGGCTTGGTCGCGCGCGCCGAGGGTCTGGGAGGGCTGGGTTTGAGAGATGCGCGGCCCTTTGCGGGCCTTGAATCGGTAGGCGCCGGGCGGCACGCGCATCTTATAGCGGCCGTCGGCGTCGGTGCGGGTTTGGTTGAGCGCGCGGTCTTCGCCGTTGATGGCGGTGACCCGCGCGTCGCTGACCGGCCGGCCGTCGGCGTCGGTGACCCGGCCGTCGACGCTGGCGGTGTGCACGCCCAGGGTCGGATAGATCTGGTCGACCATCGTCGACAGCTTGCCGTCACCGAAGAACTCCCAGTGCTCGATGAGCGCGACCTCGTCTTTTTCGAGGTGAAGCAGGCCCTCCATCGCCGCGAGTTGATTCTCTTGTGCCAGGAGCGTCTCCAGCACGCTGTCCCGGCCCAGAAGCGAGACGGCCACGCCGGCGACCGCCACCTGTGAGCCGGCGATGGGCATCGCGTTGGGGTCGTCTTCGAGCCTCGGATCGGGCGTGGGCACGTAGGCATAGCCGCCCTCGGGCCCGGAGTAGGCGATAAAGGGCAGCGGGTCGCCCTCCAGGTTGTTCGGCCCCAGCGAGGTATAGCCCCAGCCTTTGAGGCTGCTCGACGGGTTGAAGTAGTGGCCGTGCGCACCGCCGCGCATCAGGTGGCCGGTGGTCATGTGGGCGATATCCTCCTCGTCGTCTTCAGCGGTCTCGTCGCCCTCGTATTGAAGCGCGGTGACCACCTTCACGCCGTTCGAGCCGGGGTGCAGGATCATGTAGCGGGTCAGCTTGGCCGGGATGATCTTGTCGGGGTCGAGCCCCAGATCTTCGAGGATACCCGGCGCATAATCGTTGGCCATCACGCTGATATTCAAAAAGTCGATGAGCTGCAGGTCGCCGCTGACCGCCAGGATGGCCGGCCCGCCGTCGGAGCCGTCGCGGACCACGTCGAAGCGCTCGGGGGCGAGCGTCTGGCCGACGTTGATCATCAGGCACGTCTCGCCGGTCACATCCTCAGTCACGCTGCCGTCGGGCAATTTATATTGCGCGTCGATGATATTGCCGCCCCACGGGCACGCGCTCATCGCCCGGTCGAGGCCCTGGACGAAGAGGCGGACCTTGTCGTTTTCGAGCACCCAATCTCCCACCCGCGCCTCGACCGCCGGCCCCTCGGCGAGCTGGTCGGCCGACTCGACCTTATAGAGGCTGGCGCGCTCGTCGGTGCGCTCGGTCGAGATATAGTCGTCGAGCTCGATGGGCACGGCGATCTCGTCGGGCAGCGGCTGGTCGGCGTCGGCGGCGGCGTCGTCCTCGGAGCTGGCCGCGTCGATCAGCGGAAAGGTCTCTTCGGTCTGATCATCGCTGCAGCTCGTAGTCGCGACCGAGGCGACCAGAAGGAGCGCGATGAGAAATCGAGAGTTGGTACAAATTCGCGATAACATACGCCGAGGCTCACTTTGTGACGGAGTTGTGAAGTTTTGACGACGCTGATGTTAACAGGTTGGGTGGGCGGAATGAAGTTGGTTTGATGGTGTTGCTCATTGCTGTCACGCTCGCCCCCCCTCCGCCTCGTGCTGTAAAGCGCCCGAGGCACCTCCCCCAGAGGGTGAGGAGTGTCCTCGCCAGATCGCGAAAGCGCTACTTTACGTCGGGAGGCAAACGAGGCGCGTTACGCTAGAATACTCCTCCCCAGCGCTTTCGCGCTGGGGAGGTGGTTGAGCAACGCGAAACCGGAGGGGCTTTCCCGTGATGGCAAAGTGTTCCCAGAGAAACCCCACAGTTGACCTCCCAACCCCAACTGATAAGTTCCCCCACGGAACAACGACGCCCCAAGCTTGTTGAACCCTATAGTAGGCTGTTTCGCCAGAGACCCACGAGATTCACGATGAGCCAACGCATTATTATTTCGCTGCTTTTCGCCGCATTGGTCGGCCTCACGGCCGCCTGCGACTCCCAGAAGGCCGACGAGGCTGCCCAAGCCGAACAGACCGACCAGACCGAAGAAGCCGAACAGGCCGAGCAGGCCGTCGAGAAAGAAGAACCGGACCAAGAAGAGCCGGCCGAAGCCGAGATCCCGGCCGACCAGACGCTCGAGGGCGAGACCGAAAACGGCCACTTTTATGTGGTGATGACCCCCGAGCCCAATCCGATCCCCTTCCAGGAGCTCTTCGAGCTGGACGTCAAGGTCTACGAAGACGAAAGCAAGGAGACGCTCGCCGAAGGCGTCGGGATGGATCAGTTGCGCGCGGTGATGCCCGCCCACGGCCACGGGATGAAGAACGCGCCCCAGATCGAGAAGACCGACGAGGGCAGCTTCGCCGTCGAGGGGATGCGCTTTCATATGCAGGGTGAGGGCGAGCACGGCCTGTGGGTCGTAGAGGCCGTCTTGAACCGCGAAGGCACGATTGACCAGACTAAATTCGACGTCCAATGTTGCCGCGATTGACACACCCATACCTTCGGAGCCTGCGGGGGCTTGGCCTGATAGCAGCGCTGCTGGTGACGGTGGCGGTGTGGGCGGCGGGTTGCGAGCGCGGGTCGGCCGATGGCGCCGGTGCGTCTGGTGATGCCGATGCGGACAGGCAGGGGCCGGTCGAGCTGAGCGAGCGGGAAGTGAAGGTCGTGGCCAAGCTCGGCGCCTCGGACGAGCCGCCGGTCGACGAGACCAACGCCTACGCGACCGACGAGCGGGCGGCGCGGCTGGGCCAATTTCTCTTCTTCGACGAGCGGTTGTCCGGAAACGGTGAGGTGAGCTGCGCGAGCTGCCATCAGCCCGAACACGGCTTTAGCATGCCCGAGCGCCTGGGCGCGGGCATCGGCGAGACGCTGAGGCACCCGCCGAGTCTCCTCAACGCCGCCTATCACCACTGGTATAATTGGGATGGACGCGCCGACACATTGTGGGCGCAGGCGGTCGGCCCGCTCGAAGACCCCAACGAGCAGGGCTTTAGCCGCCTCGAGCTCGCCCACCTGATCGCCGGTGACGAGCAGCTTCGCCGGGCCTACGAGCAGATCTTCGGGCCGCTGCCCGAGCTGGCCGACACTGATCGTTTTCCGGCCGCCGGCCGACCTGCCTCCAACAAGTCCGACGAGCCCGAGCATCCCCACCATGTCGCATGGGAGTCGATGACCGACGACGATCAGGCGGCGGTCAACCGGGTGCTGGTCAATACGACCAAGGCCATCGCCGCCTACCAGACCAAATTGGTCCAGAACGACGCGCCCTTCGATCGCTTCGTCGAGGGGCTCGTCGAGGACGACGAGGCGAAGACACAGGCGCTCTCGGAGCCCGCCAAGCGGGGCCTGAAGCTATTTATCGGCGAGGCCAATTGCGTCAATTGCCACACCGGCTCAAACTTCACCGACGGCAGCTTCCACAACCTCGGGTTCGCCCCGCGCGAGTGGATGATCGGCTCGGGTGAAGGGCGCTGGGACGGCGGCCCAACCGTCAAAAAGGACATCTTCAACGCCGCCGGCGACTTCAGCGACGACCCCGACGGCAAGCGGGCGCAGTGGCTGCGGTATCTGACCCGCACGCCCGAGGACCACGGCCAATTCAAGACGCCCACGCTGCGCAACGTCGAGCTGACCGCGCCGTATATGCACGGCGGCCACTTCGAGACCCTCGAAGAGGTCGTCCGATTTTACTCGACGCTGCCCGAGCAAAACCCCATCGGCCACCGCGAGGAGATGCTCGTGCCGCTGGGGCTCGACGCCCGGGAGATCGACGACCTGGTCGCCTTCTTGAAGTCGCTGACCGGCCGCCCCCTTCCGGCCGACCTCACCGAACAACCCGACACTCCGCTGCTCCCGGAAGCCGCTGCAACGAGCGACTAGGCAAGCGCACCTACACCGGCTTCTACAACCCTACACGGCGGCCAAACCGCCCTTATCTTTATCTGAGCGCATGTGCTCGAGGAACTTGTTCGCGTTCACGGTGATCGCGTCGGGCCTCGCGCATCCACTTGGTGTTTCTTCTGTTCGGCCGGGGGGCGGGGCAGGCAAAATGCGGTCCGGGAGAAGACTCATGGAGAGCTTAGTTGGCGACGTCTTGAATAAGAAGGGCTGGTTTATCCACACGATCGAGGGGGAGGCGACCGTCTTCGAGGCGATCAGCAAGATGGTCGAGCTCAATATCGGCTCGTTGGTCGTCTGTGACGAGCATTGTCATATCGCGGGGATCATGACCGAGCGCGACTATCTTACTAAGATCGCCCTCAAGGGCAGATCCTCGTCGGAGACCAAAGTCGAAGAGATCATGACCAAGAAGGTGGTGGTCATCGAGCCGGGGTTCACCATCAAGCAATGTCTGTACCTGATGACCGAGAAGCGCTGCCGACACCTGCCGGTCATCAGGGACGGAGGGGTCGCGGGGTTGATCTCGATCGGCGACTGCGCCCGGGAGATCTCGTACGACCGTGAAATTACGGTCCGATATTTCACCGACTTTATTCAGAGGCGGTATCCGGTTTGAGGTTGCTGGGGGCTGAATTTGAGCGTCATTGGTGTCCGAGGCTTACCGCGGGTGCGCCACCCCGGGGGCGCCTGCGGCGCGCCCGGCGTCGGCTTACCCGCGGCTATGGTTTGGTTCGAGCACGGAAGCACGTCCTGGGTGAATCGGGCTCAAGAAACAGCGCCGGCCGACGTGACCCCTGCAGCTCGTTATGAGCCAATCAGGTTTCCCCGCCCCGCCGGCCGGCGCCTGGGCGCAGCCCCTCGGCTGCACATCTGGAAATCATTGGACCTGTGGGGTCGCTATTCGCCGGCGGCCTCGCCGATGGGTACGGGGGCGAGCGCCGGGCGCGGCTGGGCGTCCGGGCTGGGGCCGGACTCGAAGCCGGGCAGGAATTGGAAGCCGTGGTAGGCCTCCATGCCGTGCTCGCCGAGGTCGAGTCCGCCGACCTCTTCTTCCTCGCTGACGCGCAGTCCCACCAGGGCTTTGATGGCCGAGAACAGCGCGAAGCTCGTCGAGAAGCAGAACGCGCCGGCGGCCACCACGCCCACGAGCTGGGCGAGGATGGAGACCTCCGTGGCGAAGAGACCCACGGCCAGCGTACCCCAGATGCCGCAGACCAGGTGGACGGCGACGGCGCCGACCGGGTCGTCGAGTTTGGCGCGGTCGATGAGGATGATTGCAGCGACGACCAGCACGCCCGCGGCGGCGCCGACGATGACCGCCTGCGAGGCGCTCAGGATGTCGGCGCCGGCGGTGATGCCCACCAGGCCGGCCAGCGCGCCGTTGAGGACCATGCCCAGGTCGGGCTTGTCCTGGATCACCCAACTGGTGGCCATCGCGCCGGCGATGCCGGCGGCGGCCGCAAATGTGGTGGTCACGAACACCGTCGAGACCGCCGCGGGGTCGGCCGACAGCACCGATCCGCCGTTGAACCCGTACCAGCCAAACCACAGCAAGAAGACGCCCATCGCCGCCAACGGCACGTTATGTCCCTCGATGGGCTTCGACTCTCCGTCGACGTATTTGCCGATGCGCGGGCCCAGCACGATCACCCCGGCCAGCGCGGCCCAGCCGCCCACGGCGTGCACGAGTGTCGAGCCGGCGAAGTCGTGGAAGCCGAACTCGGCGAGCCACCCGCCGCCCCAATGCCACATGCCGACCATCGGATAGACGAGGGCCACGTACAGGCCCGAGAAGATCAAAAACGAGTGCAGCTTGATGCGCTCGGCGACCGCCCCGGAGACGATCGTGGCGGCGGTGGCGGCGAACATCGCCTGGAAGATGAAGTCGGTCCAATAGGTATAGCCCGGGTTATACGCCGAGGTCAGCCCGGCGGCGTCGGGCCCCACGCCGAAGCCGGCAAACCCGAAGACCTGCCCGGCGAAGGCCTCGCCCGGATACATCAGGTTGAAGCCCACCAGGCCAAAGGTCAGGATGCCAATCGCCAGAACGCCGACATTTTTAAATAGGATATTGACGGTATTCTTGGCGCGGGTCATCCCCGCCTCGAGCCCCGCAAAGCCAAGGTGCATGATGAACACGAGGATCGTCGCCACGAGCATCCAGGTGTTATTGACCCAGAAGAGCACGTCTCCGTTGGAGACCTGTTGGGGTTGCTCGGCGAAAGCGCTCGCCGGAACAAAGACGAGGCCGACGAGTGCGAAGAGGGCGAATAGAAATAGAATATGCTTGCGGAATGTAGATGCATGCATGGTGTGTCCGGTCGGTAAGTAGAATGTCGATATGTCCCCAAATCGCGACAGCCGCGCTGCCGCCTCGTGTTGGGCACAACGCAACCGCCGTGCCAGCGACCGAGAATTTTGCGAGGTTTTTTCGGAATCGGGCAGCCGGTGGCGGCAGAGGCCGAAATGAAATCCGGATGCCGATGGCCGGCGTTTTGGAGGTGGCGCAGATGCCTACATTTATGTAGGATTCTGCCAGGCAGCCTACGAGAATGTAGGATTATTGCC
>JBKGZI010000259.1:0-8723 GCA_046545675.1 Persicimonas sp. | reverse complement strand
AGAACCAAGAACCAAGAACCAAGAACCAAGAACCAAGAACCAAGAACCAAGAACTGCGACGTCAGGCTACACGCACACACCGAAGCACGAACCTATCGACAAGCTTGAGACGCACGAACCCCACAAACCAGGAGCATAAAGATGGCAGAACTCAGAATTCGCGGCACCGAAAGAGTGCTGACCGAAGCAGACGAGATTCAGGAGTTCGTGGGCCAATACGGCCTGGACTACGAGAAGTGGAATATCGACAAGCTGCACTCCGACGAGGCGCAGAGTTTGGAGGTGGACAGCGAGCAGGAGCGCATCCTGACGGTCTTCGCCGACGAGGTCGACGCCCTCAAAGAGCGCGGCGGCTATCAGACCGCCGACGTCATCGCGCTGACCCCCGACACGCCCAACCTCGACGAGATCTTGGCCAAATTCGACAAGGAGCACCACCACACCGAGGACGAGGTGCGCTTTGTGGTCGACGGCCGCGGCGTCTTCGTCATCCACGCCGAAGACGATACGGTCTTTGACGTCGAGGTCCATCCGGGCGACCTTCTGGTGGTGCCCGACGGCACCCACCACTGGTTCGAGCTGTGCGAGGACAGGCAGATCCAATGCATCCGCGTATTCAGCTCCAAGGACGGCTGGGTGGCCCACTATAGCGAGCCTGAAGAAGCAGCGGAGTAAACGCAGTATGTCGAAGTTGCCTACACATCGTCGGACGCGCTGGAGTTGGACACAGTGTGCGCTGGCCATCGCAGCGCTCGTCGTCGTGCCGGCCATCGCCGAGGCCGGCGTCGAGCTCGACGCCACAGAATTGCAAAGCTACGAGCTTCCCGACGGCTTCGGCCTGGACGGAAATCAGCTCCAGTCGGGCCCCAATGGCGACACCGTCCTGTGGGCGACCACCGGCGAGGAGACCTCCGCCTGCACGATCGTGTCGGTCGACGGCGACGGCGCCACGGCCATCTCATACCAGTACCAGGGCGTCTCGACTGCCTGCGCGAGCGTGCTGCCCCATCCGGACGGCGGCTTCTTCGTGCGTGGCGGCCGCGTCGAGGTCGAGGAGGGCGACATCTCCGGATTCACCGCGCGCATCTCGGCCGACGGCGATGAGTTGTGGGCCACCGACGACTCGCTGCTCGTCGACGAAAATGGTACCGGCGAGTTTTATGCCAACTACGCCCAGCCGCACCCCGAGATGGCCTATAGCGCCGAGTTCGACTATCTGCTCGGCTACACCGTGGGGACCATCAACGTCGGCGGCGAGCAATTCATCGCCGAGGGCCACGTCCTCAAAGGCGAGTCGGGCAATGTACGCGTGACCGGCTGGACCTTCCAGGGCGCCGGCAGCCCCGGCTTCGTCGCCGAGAACGTCGCGCGCACCTCGGACGGCTACTTCTTGCTCTATATCTACGACGCCGGCTCCAGAGGAGCACACTTCTTTAGCTTCAACGGCCGCAACAGCAACGACAAATTCGAGCCGCTCGGCGAGGACTGGAGCCAGCGCTATATCCGCCAGATGAACTACGGCCCCGACGACAACGTCCACCTGCTGTGGACCCCCGAAGACGCCAGTGATTCGCCGACCGCCGTCACCGTCGTCGAAGACACCGCCGACGACTCCTTCCGGGCCGCCGAGGTCTGGGACCAGACCTACGAGCCGAGCGTGGAGGCCGATTTTGCCGACGCAACACTCGACCTGGGGATCCCCGGCGGCATGTGGGTCGGCTCGGAGTTCTCGCTGATCTTATACGGGACTGAAGAAGAGGGGCTCGTGCTACGAGTTATCGACGTAGCCACCGGCGATGAGCTGGGCGTGGCCCCTCTGGAGGGGCTGACCGACTACGCACCGGTGGCGATCCTCAACGGCGAGGGCGGCGGCCTGAAGCTGCTCACCTTCGATGAAGACGCCGGCCGCGTGCACGAATTCGACCTCGGCATCACCGAGACCGACGGCCCGGGCGGCGGCGACGCTGGATTCGGCGACGCCGGTGACGCCGGCGGCTCGGGGGGCAGCAGCACCGGCGGCGATGATGGCTGCTCGACCGGCTCGCCGACGACTCCTGCGCCCGTGGGCGCAGCACTGTTGGCTATTGGGCTGGGAGTGGTTACCATCGCCCGGCGTAGCCGGATAAATGCGAGAGAGTGAGAAAGTGAGAGAGTGAGAGAGTGAGAAAGTGAGAAAGTAAGATAGTGAGATAGTAAGACAGTAAGACAGTGAGAAAGTGAGAAAGTGAGATACAGCAACCATCTCGAGTAAACTTGGTAGCTTAAAGCGTGTTTCTTACTCTCTCACTCTCTTAATTTCTTAATCTCTCGCGCATAAGCCCCATCGAAGACCGATGGGCACGAAAGTCGAAAGACGTTCGAGATTCTAGTTGAGACGTACCACCGGAGAGGATTGATGGCTGAATTTGATCGCCAACCGCTCGACCTGAGTGAGATCTCGCAACGACTGCAAAAGCACGTCGAGGCGGACGCACCTGACAAGCTCAAGATGATGGCCGCGCGCGGCATGTTGCCGGCGCCGCCCGAGCAGATGGTCAAGATTCTGTACCAACTGCATTTCGACTCCGACGACAAGGTCAGCTCGGCCGCCCACGACTCGGCCGCCGATATGCCCCCCAACGTCATCGGGCCGGCGGTGCAGAGTGTCAAGCATCCGGGACTGCTGGACTGGATCGGCGAGCTCCACGCCGACAGCGACGAGGTCGGCACGGTCCTGGTGCGAAACCCGGCCACCGACGACCACACCGTAGCCACCCTGGCCGAGCACGCCGGCGATCAACTCGCCGACGTCATCGCCACCAACCAGGTGCGCGTGCTCAGAACCCCGCGCATCATCGAGAGCCTGTATCAAAACCCGTCGGTCAGCTCGGCGACCATCGACAGCCTCATCGAGCTCGCCCAGCGCAACGACGTCGAACTCAAGGGCCTGCCCGGCCTGACCGAGGCGCTCAAGAGCGGCCAGCAATTCTCCAGTGACGGCGGCATCGACGAAGAAACCTTCTCGAAGCTGCTTCGAGAAGAGTCCTCGCGCGCCAACGAACACGAGAGAAAGCGCGCCGAGCTCGAGGAGAAAGGAGATAACCTCACCCGCTCCCAGCGCGAGAAGCTCCAAGAGGAGCTCGAGTCCGACGATTACGACGACAACGATCCGGGCGACGAGACCGACGTCGACGAGCTCAAAAAGCGCGGCAATCTGCACGCCCAGCTTAACGAGATGTCCATCTCCCAGAAGATCCGGCTGGCGACGGTGGGAAGCCGCGAGGCGATCAAGATTCTGGTGCGCGACCAGAACAAATTGGTGCATATGGCGGCCATCAAGAGCCCGCGCATCAAGCAGGGCGACATCAAAAAGATGGCCTCCAATAAGGCGCTGCCCGAAAACGTCATCGAGTATATCGCCGGCAACCGCGACTGGATTCAGAAATACGACGTCGTCAGAAACCTGGTGCTCAACCCGAAGACCCCGCTCAAGGACACGATGAAGTTTTTGAAGCACCTGCGCATGAGCGATCTGCGCGACGTCAGCCGCAACCGAAATGTTCCCCACCAAGTCTCCCGCGCCGCCAAATCGTTGATGCGAAAGCGCCGGGGAGGCTGACTCGCCGTCAGCGACTCGAGTCACCCAAGATCTGTGAGCGAGAAAGACATGCAGGACAACCTTCCACCGTGCGGCTTATACCGAACCACCGAGCCGCTGCCGGGCAAAGATCAGTGGGTACGAAGTGGCATGCTCGTCTACTTCCACAACCACTCCCAGCAGGGGCCGCCGCTGCTATTGTTGCCGGCCGAGAATAAGCACAACCGCTGGCTCTTTCACGAGAAGGGCTACCTCATCCGCGAGCCGGACTTCGTCGACACCCTCGAGCCCCTCAAAGACGAGGCGCTGTACGTGCTCGACGAGCCGATCTACCTATCCCGCGAGGAGTTCATCCCCGAGGAGACCCTCGTCCAACTGGGATATAACCGCTCGGCCGACCCGATCTTGTTCTTGGCCCAATTCGAGGACAACGCCATCGTCTTCCCGGACAGCGGCCTCAAATGCACCAGCGAGGTGTTCGAGCTGCTCAGCGATGTGACGTTTCGAGTGCCCGGCCAGAACGGCGATCGGCATCACTAGAGGCAGGGGTTCAGGGGTCGGTTGA
This sequence comes from Persicimonas sp., assembly GCA_046545675.1. GTDB lineage: Bacteria > Myxococcota_A > Bradymonadia > Bradymonadales > Bradymonadaceae > CAYLTX01. Next base: position 4,581 of record JBKGZI010000259.1, on the reverse strand, counting down.
ACGGCAGGGGTTCGGGGGTCCGGGGGTCCAGGGGTCCAGGGAGCGGATGCGCGGATAAGCGGATAAGCGGATAACGGATAACGGATAACGGATAAGCGGATGCCGCGAGTGAGGCCCTCCGGGGCCAAGCGAGCCGTCCACCCGGACCCCTGGACCCCCGGACCCCTGAACCCCTGTCCTCACAGCTTTCCGAGGACGATATCCTTGATCTTGGAGCCCTGGTAGCGCCCTTTGATCTTGGGCATGACCATGCCCATGACCTTGCCCATATCGGCTTTGGAGGAGGCGCCGGTGGTCTCGATGGCTTCGTCGACGATCGCCTCGGCCTCCTCGTCGCTTAGCTGCTCGGGGAGGTAGTCCTCGATGACCTCGAGCTCGCCAGCCTCCTTTTCGGCCAGCTCGTCTCGGCCGCCTTCGGAGTAGGCGTCGATCGCCTCGCGGCGCTTTTTAGCCTCGGTGGACAGCACGTCGATGACGTCGTCCTCGTCGAGGTCGCCGCCCTTCTCGATGCGCGCGTTGTTGAGGCTCGAGATCAGGCCGCGAATGGTCTGCAGCTTGTCCTTCTCGCGCGCCTTCATCGCCGCCTTCATGTCGGCCTTCAACTGCTGAAGTGTCTCTGTGTCTGCCATTTTTGTAGTTGGGTGTGGGTGTAGGTGGATCACGCAACGGGTTGCTGCGTGGGGTTTGTCGACGGTTTGATGCTGTTTTTGGTTCTTGGTTCTTGGTTCTTGGTACAACGCTCGCATGAACGCCTTACCAAGAACCAAGAACCAAGAACCAAGAACCTCACGAAAAGGCACTCGGCCACGAAATCGCAGCCAAGTGCCTGGAAGCCATTAAATCACGACCTAGCTGCTCTCCACGAGCGTCTTCGCGATGCCCTGGATCTGCTCCTTTTTGGCCTCGTACATCTCCGCTTCGCTGAAGATGAACAACGTCGCCGCGCCGCCACCCTCTTGCTGGATGGTATAGCCGAGGAACTGGATCTCTTGATCCATATCTTCCTTCTCGAGGACCGCGGTGCCCTGGCCTTCGAACGCCGGGATCCCGTTGATGGTCGTCGGGCCGGTCTTCTCGACCTCGACCTCATCGAATTTCAGGTCGGAGCGCAGGTCGTTGAACATCGACCGGGCCAATTTTTCCGACTCCGAGCCGGCCAGAAGCACCGTGGTCGTCCCATCCGGATCGGTCGCCGAGACGCCTTCATCGTCTTGGACGACCTTCCAGTCATCCGGCACACGAAATTTAAGCTCGTAGGCCTCAGCTTCGACCCACTGCCCGCCCTCTTCGGCCTCTTCTTCCTCTTCTTCCTCGGCGGGCTCTTCTTCCTCGGCGGGCTCTTCTTCGGCAGCTTCATCGGCCTCGGCTTCTGCAGTGGCCTCGGACTCAGTCGGCTCGTCTTCAGCCTTTTCACAGCCGACGGCGCCGAGCAGCACGAGCGAAACGACTAGCAGGCTCGTCAGTACTTTTTTCATTTTCATTCCTACATACGCTGGGGTCTTGTGATCGTACCCGGTTCATGATTTTGTGCGGAATCTATGGTGCTACAAACCAAGAGTGCGACGGTTGCTCAGACATAACACATCACGCATAGTATGTAGAACCTCGAACTCCACGGCGCAAGCAGCGGTAGAAGTGTGAGCAATACCAACCAGGTTAGCTGCCCGGAATGCGGCACCACGCAAGACGCCGGCGCGCCTTTTTGCGAGAACTGCGGCTATCGTATCCGGCGCAGCGACACCGTCAAAGAGGGCCATCAGGCGGTGAGCTCCGAGATGCTCGACCGCGTGCGGAACAAGCGCAGGGCGACCTCTCCAGCTCGAGCCGACGCCTCCAAAGAGACCCCGCGAGCTCCGACCGATCCGCCGGGAGCCGACGGCTCGGCTGACATGCCGGCGCGCTCCAAAAACTCGCAAAGACCAGCACACGGCGATACCGACGGCAGCGAGGACGGCTCGCAGACCTATATCGAGGGGCTTCGCTCGGTCGAGGACGCCGACCTCCAAACCCCGGCCGATCGCTCCGTCGAGCAGCCCTATGGCGGGTCGGGGTCCCCACCCGGCGATCAAGCTCCGGCCCCTCCCAGCGCACCCGACAGCCGCCTGCCCATCTACCTGGCGCTGTGGCTGAGCCTGACGGCGGTGGCCGTGCTCGCCACGTATTTTTTGACCATCAACGCCGCCACCGAGGACGACGCGCCCGCCGACCAACCCGCCGTCGCCGAGCGCATCGACGTGCCCGCCGGGCCGTTTCTTCGCGGCCTCGACGACCAGGTGCGCTCGTTCATCCTGCAGATGTGCCGCAAGGTCGAAGAAGACCCCAAAAAAGACTGCAAGCAGGACAAGCTCTTGAAGGGCGAATACCCTGAGGAGACCGTCGAACTCGACGCCTTCTCGGTGGACAGCACCGAGGTGACCGTGGGCGACTACGAATCCTGCGTCGACGAAGATGCCTGCGAGGCCATCGACTACAAAAACTGCGAGGTCAGAACCCATCAGGGCCTGCAGATCTCATTGCGCGTGCCCAAATCCCTGCAGGAAGACGAGGTGCCGGTGAGCTGCGTCGACCTCAGCCAGGCCACCACCTACTGCGAGTGGGCCGGCGGCTCGCTGCCCAGCGCCGACCAGTGGGAGAAAGCCGCCCGCGGCGACAAGGGCCGGCTGTATCCCTGGGGCAACTCCTGGGGCAGCGACTTCGCCAATTGGGGCGAGCGCGACGTCGCTCAAAGCCCGATCGTCGGCCAGCTAGACGGCTTCGAGCGCGTCGCCCCTCCGGCCCAATTCCCCGACGGCAAGAGCCCCTACGGCGCCTACGATATGGCCGGAAACGTCGCCGAATGGGTCGACATCGGCAAAAAGCTCCGGGCCCACGCCCGCGGCGGCTCCTGGACCGACGGCCCCTTCGACCTGCGCTCGACCTACCGCATGGAGCTCGACGCCGACGCCACCCGCACCGACGTGGGCTTTCGGTGCGTGTACCCGGCCAAATAAACCGACAGCACCTCCGGTGCCCGGGCATCCTGCCCTGCCTCCGGACCTGGTGGAGCTTTAAGGATTTAAGCGTCGGATTAGGGCGCGCTCGTTTATGCGGCGAGCACGAAGGCTGCGCGCCCCAACCTCATCCTTCGCGGCGGTTATTTTCTTAAACTTCCAGAAGGTCTGGCGCCGGTTGACTCATGCCGCTAATTCCTCGCGCGCGCTGAGTCTGAGCGCGGCGAGTCGACAGACTTCGACAATCTCGTCGATACTTGCACCCGAAACATCATGCCATAGCCCGTCCTCGCCGAGGCGAATCGCCACCGCTGCGCCGTCTCTGCATGGGTCGAGCCCGGCCGCCTCCAGCAACTCGACATCCTCGGGGAAGAGCTCGTCGTCGCGGGCACGCCAGATCCGCATAAAGGCCGCGTGCGCGGCTTGCGTGGGCGAAGGTTGGCCGCAGCGTATCTGCTCCCAGGCGGCGTGGGCGTCCGGCGAGTCGAAGAGCGTGGCGGCCAATGACCCGCAGTCCTTCTCGAGGCAGAAGACGCGCTCGCCGGGGAGTTCGAGCACCAGCGGCTCGGTCGATCTGCCGAGCGCCCCGGCGGCCTGCTCGACCAGCGAGAAGGCATCGTCGAGGCGGCGCCAGTCGGCTGCGCCGACCTGCGACTCGACCAGCGAGACCTGCGGCTCGACCATCGTGCGGCCCTCGAGAACGCGGCGCTTATAGCAGGCGATCAGATGGCCCAAAATCAGCGCGCTGCCGCGCGCTCGCATAAAGCCGGCGCGCGTCCCGAAGCTGCCGGCGCCGAACTCCAGCTCCAATCGACTGACCAGCCCGGACAAGCCCGCCGGCTCGAGCATCAACGCCACCGGCGCGGCCCAAAAACCTCCGGCGTCGAAGAGGCGCACGGCCACGGCGCTGCCGCGGATAAACGGCTGGGCCCGCTCGACCGCCGCGAGCTCGACGACGCCGTCGTCACACAGCCTGCGAAGCCGTACGCCGCCGCCGTCGGCCTCACCCACGACCTCGAAGATCTCCCAGAACGAGCCGACCAACTCGCCGAGCCACGCGCGCTGCTCGGCGGGCAAATGCACCGCCGCCCGAAGCGCGCACTCGGCCAGCGTGCGCCCGGATGGCCCCGGCATATGAAACGCGGCAAACTCCCACAGGTGCTCGACGAGCCCCGCGGACACCGCATCGGGCGTCGCTCCACGCGCCGCCTCCAGCAGCGCCACGAGCTCGCTCTTATCGCCGCGCGCGACCAGCTTCTTTGCCAGGCGTCTCAGCTCGGCCATCAACTCCCCGAGTCTGCGCCGCCAGCGAACGTAGTCGCTGGGCGTCATGGGTTTCGGTGGCCTTGTTGGGCGAATGATATGTATCGCTATATCGTCGTTCATAGCTCAGGGGTCCGGGGGTCCGGGGGTCCAGGGGTCCAGGCAAGGCAAAGGCACTGCAACGGCGCGGGCCTCATTATGGTTTTCGGCAGGATCGGCCAATTCGTTGCGTAGAAATCGTAAAATCGCCCCTAGAGCACGTTGACGCAGCCCCGTCTCTGATCAACATCGACGGAGTGCAATCGGAACGTCTTGGTGCGGCCCTTCG
>JBKGZI010000258.1:0-8727 GCA_046545675.1 Persicimonas sp. | reverse complement strand
ACCGATTCTAAGGTTGCTTCTATGCGTAAATATTTCGCACTGTTGATTGTATCGTCACTCCTCTTCGCCTGTGGCGGCGAAGACTCCCAACAGCAAGACGCTGTATACGTCGACGAGACCGATGAGACCGACGAGACCGACGAGACCGACGAAGAGCAGGTCTTGCCGGAGATCTGGGGCGCGCCGGCCCTCGAGGACGAAAACCCGGACCCCGACGTGGTCGAGGTGACCCTTCGGGCTCAGGAGAACCGCGTCAGTCTCAGCGAAGACCTCGATGCCGACATGTATACCTACAACGGTCACCTGCCCGGCCCGATCATCCAGGCCAAGGTGGGCGACCGGGTTATCGTGCATTTTGAAAACGAGCTTCCCGAGCCCACCACCGTCCACTGGCACGGCCTGCGTATCAGCGATCAGATGGACGGCTCGCCGCGCATCCAAGATCCGGTCGAGGCCGGCGAGTCCTTCGAGTACGAGTTCGTGGTCCCCGAGGCCGGCTCCTATTGGTACCACCCGCACGTTCGCACCAACGAGCAGATCGAGAAGGGCCTGTACGGCCTGCTCGTCGTGCACGGCGAGGACGACCCGGAGTACGACGCCGAGCGCTACCTGACCATCGACGACATCCTGATCGACCAGAACGGCGAATTTCCGGGATTCTTGGAGCGTCACCCCGAGATTATGCACGGGCGCACCGGCAACGCGCTGCTGACCAGCGGCTCCCTAGACGGGGTCGAGTTCGAGGCCAAGCAGGGAGATGTCGAGCGGTGGCGGCTGGTCAACCCGGCCAACGCGCGCACGATGAGCCTGAGCATCGAGGGCGCCTCCTGGCGCGTCATCGGCACCGACGGTGGGCTCCTCGAGCAGCCCTATGAGACCGATCGACTCACGCTGCCGGTCGGCCAGCGCTTCGACGTCGAGGTCACCTACGAGGACGAAGGTCAGGCGACGCTATTTACGCATGTCCTCGTGCAAGACGACAATAACGACGTCGTCGAAGAGCCCTTCGAGCTGGCCGAAGCGTCGGTGTCCTCGTCGGATAAGAGCCCGCGTCAGATCGAATGGCCCGACATCGAGGCCATCGACTCGCCAGAGGTCGACGACGAGCAGGTCATCGAATTCGACGTCCAACAGACCGCCTCCGGCGCTACCGAGTGGACCCTCAACGGCGAAGCAAACGCCCAGGACCCGCTATTTACCTTCACCGAAGGCGATAGGGTGCGCATCCGGCTCAAAAATAACGCCGGCCCGGAGCATCCCTTTCACCTGCACGGCCAATTCTTTACGGTCGTCGACGACGGGCGCGACTGGACCGACCAGCCCGGCCTCAAAGACACGGTGCTGGTGCCGGGCCAAGAGGAGGTCGAGATCATCGCCTACCTCGACAATCCGGGCCGGTGGATGGCGCACTGCCACATCCTGGAGCACGCCGAGTTGGGGATGATGTCTGAAATCGTGGTCGAGCCCGGGGAATGAGATCGACGGGTCACTTCCACTGGTCACTTCGACTCGTCACTTCTTAGCCAGCGTCGCGCGGGGCCCCAAGTGGATCCGCTCCATCTGGAACTCGCCGGTGTCCTTGTCGACGTATAGCAGCGCCGCGAAGCGCTGGTCGTGAAAGCCGTGGCGCCCGCAGGCGCCCGGGTTGATCCACAGCGTATCGCCGACCTTTCCAACCACGGGGATGTGGCTGTGGCCGCAGATAAACACGTCGGGCCGCTCGCGGGCGATCAGCTCGCGGGCGGCCTTGCGCGGCCGGCGCGGCGAACCGGCGATGTGGCGCATGGCGATGCGCCTGGGGCCGACGTCGAAGACGACCTCCTCGGGCAAAAAACGCAGCTCTCCACCGTCGATATTGCCCTTGACCACCTCGAGAGGCGCGATCTGATCGAGCTGCTCGAGGACGTCTTCTTTGCCGATGTCGCCCGCATGAATGATGCGGTCGACCTCGTAGTCGCGGAAGACGTCCACGAGCTCCGGATCGAGCCAGCCGTGGGTGTCCGAGAGGATGCCGAGGGTGATCATCTGTGGCATGAGGCCCGAATCAGCTAATTACCTGGCGCTGCGCACCTGATTGAGCTCGTCGGTGTGGCCGTGACGCTCGTAATAGGCCTCGAGCAGGCCGAGTACGTGCTCGGGCGTATCCGGAATCTCGGAGCTACGCGCCAACTTGGTGACCTCGCGGTCGCGGCTGGCCATATGCTCGAGGATCTGCTCGTCGTCACCGGTGGGCACATAGAGCGAGTCGGGAAGCCTGAGCAGACGCCCTTCCTCGGCGCTTCGTGTCAGCGAGCCAAAGACCGCCGAATCCGAGCCACTATAGCCATATTGGCTGCGAAGCTCACTGCGGACCTCGCGCGGGTAGGCCGCGCCGTGTTCGGCGACGATCTGTCCGATGGCGGTGCGCAGCACGTGCTGGCTCTCCTTTCCGGTGTCCCGAGCGACGAGCTCACCGGGTCCACAGACGATGCGGTCGTCCTCGCGCAACAATCCCCACAACAACCCGGAGCCGTACTCGCGAAGAGACAGCGAGCGCGCTTCGGGCATATCGGTGAGCTCCTCGAGCAGGTCCGTACACGACTTCGGCGTGCCGTCTGCCGGCAAGGCCTGGTAGACCGCGTCCAACAGCCGCCCGCGGCGCGTCTCGCTGAGGCCCACGAAATCCAGGTGGACGAAGCGATTATTGCCCATATTGAGCGAGAACGGCGCCGACAGCAGCGTCGTATAGATCGACATCCGGTGGTAGTCGATCCCTTCGGGCAGGCGATCGATGACGTCTTCGACGGTCAAGGGATTATTGGCCTGGGCCAGCACCGTTTCGACGCGGTCGGCGAGCGTCTTACCACTCTCCTCGAAGGTCTCGGCGTGGGCGACCAGGTAGGTATTCTTGAAGGTGAGCACCTCCGGGTGGCGGCTGAGCGCGTCCTTGAGCAAATAAGGAGTCAGCCCCTCGCGGGCCAGACCGGCCTCTTCGAGCTCACCGAGCAGGTATTTGGTGCTGATCTGGCCGGTCTCGCCTTCGAGGCGCTCGACGCACCAACCGACGACTTCGTCGAGCATCTGGCGGGTCACCGGCAGCGCCGAGACGTGCACGTAGGTACCGCGCTCGATGGTGTAGATATCCTCGTGGCGATGCAACAGCCCGTTGAGCGCCCGCTCGCTGATCTCGTCGATGCCGTGGTCGTACTCGTCGGCCTCCTCGAGACGCTCCAGGATTTCCTGGGCGGCCATCGGCCGGCCCGCGTCCTCGAGCACGTTGGCCACGTGGTCGCTGCGGCGAGCCCACGGATTTCTGACCGGACCGCTCCGGCCCAGGTCGACGCTCCACGCCACCTCGAAGAGCTGGGCGAGCCATCGGCGCTCGAGGCGCAAGCCAGCGCGACGCGCGAAGGTTTCGACGCGCTCATAGGGCAGCACCGCGCGGCCGGTCTCCACGATCTGGTCGCGCAACCGGCGAAGCTTGGTGTCGATATCGCTCTGGTGCATCGGCGTGAGGAAGTCGCCCTGCCAGATCCGAAAGTCGGTATGCCCGGCGATATGCAGCGCGAAGAGAGCCTGGCGCATATCATCGAGCCCGCTGGTTTGGCGGACCTCCTCGGCGGGCAGCAACCCACCGGCCCGCTCGCAGGCGCTGACCAACGGATCGACCAGCTCCTCGGCCTCCGGGCCGAAGCGGTGAACGAGGGTCTCTACAAGCGTGTCAAAGCGGGCCTGAATCGCCTGAAAGCTCACCCCGTAGTCGTCACCAATCTCGCCGAAGGTATCGCCGTCGAAAAAACGACGCTCGACGATGTCGCGGTCGCTGTCCTCGAGGCTGTCGAGAGCCTGTTCGAGCAGCTCGTCGATGGTCTCGGGCCGGCCGCGATCACCGAATAGATAAGCCTCCAGCCCCTCGGTGGCGATCATCTCGAGGATCTCCTCGACACGATTGAGGGTCTTGGGGCCGAAGTTCGGCAGCCGGTTGAGCTCGCCGCGCTCGAAGGCGTCGACGAGCTCGCCGATGGTGTCGTAGCCGACGCTCTCGAACGCCCCGCGGGCCCGGGTGGGCAGCACCCTGAGGATGCGCTCCCAGGGCGCGTCCATCGCGACGCCACGGGTCAGCAGACGGTCGCTCAACAACTGCGTCTCGCTGGCCTCGCTCAAGCCGTGCTGGTCGAATTCGAGCTGGCTCTGCGCTTGGTTCTTCAGATCACTGATGACTTCGATCTTCTTGGAGCCCACACCTCGGGCTTCACGAAGGTCTTCGTCACTGAGTCTCAGAAGCTCGCCGACGGTACCCACTTCAAAACGGTCCAGTACATTCTGGATCAGACTGGGGGGGTTGAGCACCGACACCGGCACATAAAATGCGCCCTGGGGGACTTCACCGTTGCCGGCCATATCTGGGGCCGGACTCTGAGGTGCCCCCTCCTCGCGGGGGGGCCTTCCACCTGTGGATTGTTTGTCTCTGGCCGTCATCGTATTAACCACCTCAATATGAGGAAACTACCTCTCCGGACTCATTACCGCCGATTGGGCGCGCTGATAGGAAAAACTGAGCGCAATTCGCAGATCGACACAATTGAGTAAACCACTTAATCCCCGCAATTAGTCCCGTCGTCATCGATCATCAAACGACGCTCGAGGCGTGGCGCGTGCGCCGCAACACCGCGGCAACTGCGTCCTCAAATCGCCCACCTTTGGTACCGCATCTTCGACTTTGGGGCCAGACGCCTTTCTAATTTCTCATCACTTGGGAAGACGGCACAACTACATTTTAAAGTTCCGGGCTCATTCCGGTCCCCCCTCGCCGCCCGCCGGTTGCACACTCTCAATTATTAACACCCCGCGAGCCTTTGCATCCCTTTGCGTCGCCTCTCCTGCGCACAACCCCCTGAAAAACCTACCCTTCACCGCAGCATTTCTGTCGAAGAACTCGACCAAACCGGGCTCTATCATCGCCTCTCATCGGCCGCGAAGGCCCAAAGATCATGTTGAGGATCGTGGACTCAGCCGGTAGGTTGAGATCGGTCACTTCGATTGATTCTGGATGAGGCTGGTGATGATCCGTCGAATTTTAATATTAGTATTTGTCGCGACGTTGGTGGGCGCCGGTTGTGGTTCTGATGTCACCGACGACGCCCGGGCAGATTCGGGCATCACCGGTGACGCCGCCGACACCATCGACGCTGGCGGCCCCGACGGTGCCGATTCGGCCGACGCTGCTGACGGCGCCGACGCCGCACCCAGCCTGCCCGAGAGGCCCTGGTCGGTCGAAGAGCCCGGCCCGTACAACGTCGGCTTCGAGATCCGCGAGATCACCTACGACGCCGACGGCACCGACGAGCCGCGCACGCTTCGCCTGGCGCTGTGGTATCCGACCGTCGACGAGTCGGGCGAGGTCTCCAAATATTTTGATTTTTATAACCGCCCGGAGGCTTTCTCGGAGGCCTCGCCGGCCCTCGATGAGCCCGCGCCGCTTCTGGTCTTCTCGCATGGCAACAGCAGCTTGGCCGAGCAGAGCTTCTTTATGACGGAGTTTTTTGCCAGCCACGGCTGGGTGGTGGCCGCCCCCGATCATACCGGCAACACGTTTACGGACACCGCCGGGGCCATCGACCTGACCTCGGCGGTGTTTCGCTCTCAGGATATCAGCGCCGTGCTCGACGAGGTGCTCTCGCTGCCCGATGACGACGCGCTCGCCGGGGGGATCTCGGAGGAGGACATCGTGTTGAGCGGACATAGCTTCGGCGGGGTGACCACCCTGGCCAGCACGGGCGCCGAGTTTGCGGTCGACGAGCTCGTCGCAGAATGTGAGCAGGACTCGTCTTCGATGTGTGAGATCTTCGACGGCCGAGACGATTGGCGCCAGCTATTCGAGGCCGGCTTTTTGGACGAGCGCATCAAAGTCGCCATCCCTCAAGCTCCGGGTGGCTACGAGGCGTTTCGCGACGGTCTGGCGGCCATCGAAACGCCCACGCTGCTGTTTACCGGCGCCATGGATCGGACTCTGCCTCCGGAAGAGGAAGGCGACCCGATCTGGGAGGCGATGGTCGGCCCTCAACACCTGCGCATCGACCTGGAGCGCGGCGGTCACTTCACGTTCTCGAATATGTGCATGCTCTTCGGCACCATCGATTCGGTCAAAGAGGATGGATGCAGCGATGAGTTTATCGAGCCCGAGATCGCCTATGCGCTCATCAACGCCTACTCGCTGGCGTTCGCGCGCTATCATCTCTTTGACGACCGGACGGACATCGACCTCCTCAGCGGCGATCGACGGCCCTTCGACGGCCTCGAGATGAGTCGAAAGCCCGAGTAGCGCCACGATGGAGTAATCCTCGAGCGACGTGTCAATTCTCGAGCGACTTGGGCCTGGGGATCTTGATGCGCTTTTGGCCCTCGGCAGCTCGCTTGTTCCCCTGGACTTCTCGGTCCCCCTGGATGGTGATCTGCTCGGAGGTGATCACGATCTTCCAGTCTCTCGTGGTAAGGCGCTGCGCGTGCTCGAGCGCGCTTTGGAGCTCGTCGATGAACTCCATATCGGTCAAGCTCTCCAGATAACCGCGCACTTGCTCGGACTGAGAGGTACGCATCGTGTTGCAGTCGAACGTCTCGACGGGTTCGCCGCCCTGATGGGTCTCGCTGGGCTCCGGCATGGTCCACCTCCATAGTGTCTCGATGACGTGCGACGATACGACCCCCTCGTCCACACATTTGAGCTATTCTGCACGATCGGGCCCGGCCGGCGCAGGCGAAGCACACCCCGTGTGCGGCCCCAATCAACCACCGGCGAACATTCTGACAAGCGTCAGTGACAGGTCTTCCCACAATGTGATCACGAGCAGCGTGCCCAACAATAGCAAGAGGAAAGGAAGCGCGGTTTTATACAGGTAGACGACCGGCTTATCGAAGGCGAGCGAGGAGATGAATAAATTGAGCCCGACCGGCGGCGTGATGTAGCCGATCTCGAGGTTGGCCAAGAAAATGATCCCTAAGTGAACCGGGTCGACTCCGTACTCCGCCGCGATGGGCGTGATCAGCGGCACGACCACGGCGATGGCGCTGAAGATGTCCATCATCGCGCCGACGATGAGCAAAAACACGGTCAGAAGCAGCAAAAAGGTGAGCTTGCTGTCGACATATTGTTGGATGAACGCCAGCATCTTCATCGGGACCTGTTCCTGGACCAGGTAATTGGTCAGGCCCATCGCCACACCCAAGATGACCAGGATCGCTCCGACCATGATCATCGCCTCCCTGATGACCGAGGCCAGGTCGGCGCGGTCGCTGTCGTCGGGCCAGAGGGTGATGTCTTTGACGATGAACACCTCGACGATGAGCACGTAGATGGCCGCGATCGCCGAGGCCTCGGCGATCGTGACGAACCCGCCGTAAATGCTCACCAACACCACCACCGGGACCATGATCTCCCATTTGGCCGCCCACAAACCGGTCAGCACGCGGCTGACCTCGAATGTGGACCGCTCGACCTTGGAGCGGCGCGCCACGAAGAAGGCATAGCCCCCCAGCACCCCGACCATCAGCGCTCCGGGCAACATCCCGGCCACAAAGAGCTGATCGATGCTGGTCATCGCCACGATGCCGTACAAAATGATCGGCAGCGACGGCGGAAATAATAGCCCGATCGAGCCGCTCGAGGTGATCAATCCGTGACTGAACCGCTCCGGATAACTGTCGGTGACCATCATCGGAAAGAGCAATCCCCCCAAGGCCACGATGGTCACCCCGGAGGCGCCGGTGAAGGTGGTAAAGAAGGCGCAGGTGACGATGACCACCACCGCCAACCCGCCAGGCATCCAGCCCAGCAGCGCGCGGCTGACCTCGATGAGCCGGTCGGCGGCGCGGCTGCGAGCCATCAGGTAGCCGGCCAGCGTGAACAATGGAATCGTGATCAGATGCGGGCTGGTGGCCAGCTTATAATGCTCCTCGGCGAGCACCACGATGCCGGTGTCGCTCAGGGAGAAGAGCACCAACGCCAGCGCGCCGATCACGGCGAAGAGCGGCGTGCCCAGCAGGGCCAGCACGAGCAGCACGATGCCGATGAGGAGCAGGGTCATCCCGGCTCCTCATCGGCTGGATCGATGGTGCTCGCCGGGCCGCTGGTGGGCGCCGAATCGACCGCCTCATCGTCCTCCTGGCGGGTGCGCGCAAGTTGCGCCGACTCGATGCTGCGCACGATGAAGTGCAACGCTAGCAGGCTCCATCCGATCGGAAACACAAGCTGGATCTGCCACTGTTTTGCAAAGGGCAACAACTCGCGCGGGTACTCGATCCCCAGCTCCACCAGCCGTAGGCCGGAGAGAGCCAAAAAGACGCACGTGGCGCCGGCGGCCATCGATGTCAACGTGTCGACGATATGACGCGCCCGCCCCTCGAGCAGCGTGCCGACCGCGTCGATGGTGATATGGCTCCGCCGGCGGGCGGCGAGCATCGCCCCGAGAAACCCACAGATGATGACGAGCTGGCGCAACAGCTCGTCGGCCCAGTGGGCCTTGATAGTGTCGATCAGATCGACCAGCCAGGCTGCCAGCGAGCCTTCGGGCGGCCGCCCCCCGCCTTCGTCGCCTCCGCCGCCGCGCTCTTGTTCTTCGCCTCTTCCAGCCTCTTCCTCTTCGCCGAAGTCGCCGCCGAAGTCGCCGCCGAAGCCTCCTCCAAACCCGTCGGCGTCACTGTCATCGGCCTCATCTTTTTCGCCGAAACCGCCCCCGAAGCCGCCTCCAAAGC
>JBKGZI010000257.1:0-8736 GCA_046545675.1 Persicimonas sp. | reverse complement strand
GTCAGACGTTTACGTTCTTGGTTCTTGGTTCTTGGTTCTTGGTTCTTGGTTCTTGGTTCTTGGTGGTTGCAAGTGGAGCTTTGTCCTTCAACCCATCGGCAATGGCCCCGGCAAGGTCTTTAATTTCGATTTGGTCAGCACCGCTCAGGAGTCAAGAACCAAAAACCAAGAACCAAAAACATTAGCGTACGGCGACAATCCTCAGTGGAAGCGTAAAGTCGACGATGGGCGAATGATCCGCGTACTTCCACTCAACTAAATAACCACCACAACGCCACGATCGGCACCGCCGCCAGGCCAAATAGCGTCAGCACGACCAGTGAGCCGGCGATATAGCGCACCAGCTTGGACTTTTTGCGTTGTTTCTCGAGGTGTTCGGGCAGATCGTCGGGAAGGCGCAGGCGTCGGTCTTCGCCGCGGCGGCCGGTGGTCTTGGCACCGTAGAAGTCCAGCAGTAGGTCGACGTTTTTTCGGTTGGCTTTGAAGGCGGCGTCGAAGATGTCGCCCAGGCCGGGCACGTAGCCGACGATGAGGTCGACCATCAGGTTGATGGTCATCCTGCCCAGCAGCTCTCGCGGGGCGTCGAGTCGCAGCGACTCCCAAAAAATATACACGCCGACCACCCAGGTCGCCCAGTCGCCGCCGCCGGGGATCAGCCCGATGATCGGGTCCAGGCCGACGCGGTAGCCGATGATCGGCAGCCGGAACTGATCGTCCATCAGCCGGGCCAGCCGGTCGAGCCGGCCCAGCCGCGCTTCGAGCTGGGTGCGCTCGGCCGCCGGTAGCGTGACGAGCTCGCTGGTGTGGTCTTGTGTCATCTCGAGTTGAGTTCGATGGGGTTAGACGACGGCAGGGACGCCGTTGCTCCGGTTGTCAGGGGCGCTCAGTTGGTGGGCTCGAGGTCGGGGAAGAGATCGTATCGGAAATGAAGGATGAGGTGGTATGACACCAGGTCGCACAAAGTCTGGCGAAGTATGAGTGGCATGCAACAACTACTTACTTCGGCAGGACACCTCGAGCACGACGTCCGAAGACGCAAAATCTCGGGGCTGATAGCTTGACAAGCCTTTCACAGGCGTGGGGTCCCACGTGATTGAAAGGAGAGGAGATGAGGCACAAACGACCCTTCCCCAACCTCGAACCCACCAACGATGTCGACCTCGCCTCGCCTGCTCGGCGATGCGAGATCATCTGCGGGCGCGTCTGATCGGACGCGCCGGCTCATGGATGCCTCCTCCTGGACGGCTAAACTAAACAGGTCCGGTCATGACCAGGTAACTCCCAATCAACATCCAGATCGTTCTGATAGCGAGAAGCTTCTGCCTACAATGTAGGATAGTGTGCGACAGTCGTCAAAGAGGTATTGCCGCTGAGTGGTCACCGTCGAGCTATTGTTGTCCGGCCAGGTACTCCAGCCGACGCACGATCAGCTCCAGTTGCAGCCTGTCTTGTGCGAAATTGATTTCGGCCATTGTGAGCCGGTCCTGAGCATCAATCAAGTCGAGTTGGGTGGTGACGTCGTTGTCGTAGCCGAGCCGTGCGCGACGCAGCGTCTTCTCGGCCAGCTCGACCTGCAGGCGCGAGGAGCGCAGCTGGCTCTGGGCGGATTGATAATCGGCCCAGGCTTGCTCTAGCTCGGTGTCGATATTGTCGAGGGTCTGGCGTTGTTGCAGCTCGGCGGCGAGGAGTTGGGCGCGCCGCTCGTCGATCAGGGCCTCGCGCTGGCCGCCGTCCCACAGCGTCCAATTGGCCCCGAAGATGACCTGCCACTGCGGATCTTGCTCGCTCAGGGCGGTGTCTTTGGTGTCGGAGTATTTGAAGGTGGTCGATAGGGTAGGCAGATAGCGGTAGTAGATCTCATCGACGGCCAGGTCGGCCAGCCGCTGGTTGATGCGCTCGACCTCCACGCTGTAGCGCTGCTGTTCGGCGCTGGATTTGAGCTGCGCCAGGCTCGCCGGCTCGACAGGCTCGGCGGGCTCGGTGGGCTCGAAGTCGGCGTCGATCTGCAACAGGTTGGCCAGCGACTCGCGCGCTTTGACATAGGACAGACGCGCCTGCTCGAGGTCCTTTTCGGCCTCGACGACGCGGCCGCGGGCGCGGTCGCGGTCGAATTCGGTGGCCTGGCCGGCCTCGATGCGCCGCTCGGCGGCCCGCAGCAGGGTCTTGGCCGAGGCGAGCTGCCGCCGGGAGATCGCCACGAATTGGCGACCCAGGAGCAGATTGTAGTAGAGCTGGACGGCCGAAAAATCGACCTGCTCGCGGGCGGCCTCCAGGCGAGCCTCGGCCTGCTCGTGGCGGCCGTAGGCGATCTTGATGCCCGGATAAGCGCGCGCGCTCAGCGGCAGGGTGACGCCGACCTCCCAGGACCAGTTGGTTTTGGGCTGGGTCACGAAGCTCATCGGCTCCTGGCCGGGCACCGGCGAGGGAAACTCCCCGCTGACCTCGTCCTGGTTGATGATATAATTGCCGCTGGCCGAGACCTGCGGCAATATGCGGCTATAGGCGTTTTGGATCTGCGACTCGGCGACGGCGACCTGCTGCTGGGTCAGCTGGACGTCGAGGTTCTGCTCGCGGGCCATCTCGCGGACCTCCTCGAGGCGAAGAGTGCGCTCGGCGGCGAGTTCTTCGTCGAGCTCGTCTTCGGCCGGGCGCAGGCCGCTTTCTTGTCGAGTTTCTTGCTGGTCTTGCCGATCGCCGTCTTCTTGCTGCGCCTGGGCGGCCTCACCTGCGTCTTGGCCGACTTGCTCTGCGTCAGCCGGGGGCTGCTGGGCGCCGGCGATCGGCGCGACGCTGATCGCCAACACGACCAGGCCGGCCGCGGAGACGCCTTTGACCAGGCGCATCCCGAAGCGGCCGATATCGTCGAACAGCGAG
This sequence comes from Persicimonas sp., assembly GCA_046545675.1. Taxonomy (GTDB): domain Bacteria; phylum Myxococcota_A; class Bradymonadia; order Bradymonadales; family Bradymonadaceae; genus CAYLTX01. The sequence continues at coordinate 5,862 of JBKGZI010000257.1, read as the reverse complement.
TACAGCACCGGCACGACCACCAGGGTCAGCACGGTGGCCACCAGCAGGCCGCCGGAGACGACCTTGGCCATCGGGCCCCACATCTCCACGGAGTTGCCGCCGACGACGATCTGGGTGTTCACGAAGTCGATGCTCACCCCGATCACCAGCGGGATCATGCCGCCGATGGTCGTAATCGCGGTGAGCATGACCGGCCGGAAGCGCACCAGCCCGCCGGTGACCACCGCCTCGTGGCGATCGAGGCCGCGGTCTCGCAGCTTGTTGATATAGTCGATCATGACGATGGCGTTATTGACCACCACGCCGGCCAGGCTGATGATCCCGATGCCGGTCATGATGATGCCAAAGGGCATCCCGGTGATGATCAAGCTCCAGAACACGCCGATGAGGCTGAGCAGCACGCTGCACAGGATGATGAACGGCTGGACGATGGAGTTGAACTCGGTGACCAAGATCAACAGGATCAAGAAGACGGCGGCCAGCAGCGCCTTGGCCAAGAACGCGCCCGCTTCCTTCTGGTCTTCTTGCTCGCCGGTATAGGCGATCTCGTAGCCCGGGGGCAGCTCCAGGTCGGCCAAACGCTGCTGAGCCTGCTTGAGCAGGTTGTCGGCGAGGTAGCCTTCGGCGGCGTTTGCGGTCACCGAGACGACGCGCTGGCGATCTTTGTGGCGGATCGAGCCGCTGCCGCCGCGCACCTCGATGTGGGCGACGTCGACCAGCGGGATGCGCATATTATCCTTGTTGGCGACGGTGAGTTTTTCGAGATCTTCGACGCTGTTGCGATCGGATTCTCGGAGCCGGACGGTGACGTCGTACTCATCCTCGCCCTCACGAAAGACGCTGGCTTCGGTGCCGTTGATGGCCGTTCGCACCGTCTGGGCGATCGACCGGGTATCGACCCCCAGCAGCGCTGCCTGGCGGCGGTCGACGCGGACCTGAATCTCGGGTCGGCTCAGCTCGAGGTCGTCCTTCAGGTCGATGATCCCCGCGATGGCGCGCACCTCGTGGCGGACCTTCTGGGCGATGGCGCCGAGCACCTGCAGGTCGTCGCCGCGAATCTCGATGCTCACCGGCGCACCGGTCGGCGGGCCCTTGGTCTGCTTGGCGAGCACCACGCTGGCGCCGGCGACGTCGGCGTAGATCTCGCGCAGCTCGTCCATCAGTCCGGAGGGCGCGCGGGGCTGATCTTCGATGTCGACCAGGTCGACCGAGATCTTGCCCTGGTGAGGGGTGTTGTTGCCGCCGACGCCTCCACCCATGCCCCCCGAGGAGGCCTTCACACCCGCGTCGACGATATAGGCGTCGACCAGGTCTTCGTGGTCGGCCAACGGCCCGGCGAGCGTCTGCAAGAGGCTGTCGGTCTGGTCGAGGCGGGTGCCGTCGGGGTTTTCGACGTTGACCGTAAACTTCTCGGGGGTCGTCTCGGGGAAGAACTCCACACCGCGCGAGGTCTGGCCAAAGAGCATGATCGTGCCCACCAGCGCGATGATGGCGATGAGCACCACGACCAGGCGGTGATTGAGCGCCCACTCGAGCTGCCAGCGATACAGCCGGTAGATGAGCAGGTCAGGCACTTCATTTTCAGAGAAGCTGACGCCGTCTTTGACCTTCAAAAAAGCCGCGCAGACCGTCGGGTTGATGACCAGCGCCACAAAGAGGCTGCTCAGCAGCACGATGATCAGCGTGATGGGCATATAGCCCATAAACTCACCCATGATGCCCGGCCAGAACAACATCGGGAAGAAGGCGGCGACGGTCGTCGCCGTCGAGGCGATGATCGCCCAGCCCACCTCCTGGGTGCCGTCAATGGCCGCCTGCACCCGCGTTTTGCCCTCGCTGGCGTGTCGGTAGATATTCTCGACGACCACCAGCGCGTTGTCGACGAGCATGCCCAGCGCCAAGATCAGGGCGAAGAGGACCACCATATTCATGGTGATGCCGAGCATCATCAGCACCAAAAAGCTCAGCAGCATCGACATCGGGATGCTGATCGCCACGAATAGCGCGTTTCGAGCCCCGCCCATGAAGAAGAACAGCACCAGCAGCACCAGCACCAGCCCGGAGATGATATTATTCTCCAGCTCTCGGACGCTGGCTTCGATCTCGGAGGACATATCGTTGAGGACGACGACCTCGAGGCCGTCGGAGGCGTAGCGCTGCTCGTAGCCGTCGATGATGCCTTTGGTTTGCTCGGCGATGTCGATGATGTTCTCGCCGGCGCGCTTGACCACGGCCAGGGAGATATTGGGTTGAGTGACGGCTCGGCGCACCCCGTCGTCGTCCTCTCGCCAGGTGGTCAGTCGGCTGCGGGTTTTGGGCTCTTTGAAGCCGTCTTCGACCGTGGCGACGTCATCCAAAAAGACCGGCTCGCCTTCGGGTGATTTGACCACGATGTCGGCCATCGGGGGGACTTCCTCGAACTCCCCGGGTACGCGGACGGTGTACTGCATGGCGCCCATCTCGAGGCTGCCGCCGGGCAGGTTGACGTTCTCGCGCTGGATGGCGCCGATGACCTGATTGAGCGAGACCTTGTGGTGTTCGAGCTTGTCGGGGTCGACGTCGATCTGAATCTCGCGCTCGACCCCGCCGGTCAGATCGACACGCAGCACACCGCTGACCCCCTCGATATCGTCCTGGAGCTCCTCACCGAGCTCTTTGAGACGCACCAAGTCCATATCACCGCTGACGTTGGCGATGAGCACCGGCCAGTCGCTGGCGTTGATCTCGATGATCTCGGGGTCTTCAGCGTCGTCGGGCAGGTCGGGCGTGGCCTGGTCGACGCGGTCGCGCACCTTCTGGAGCGCCTCGTCGATGTCGACCTCCGGATCGAATTCGAGCGTGACCAGCGAGACGCTCTCCGCCGAAGTGCTGGTCATCTTGTCGAGATCTCTGAGCCCCTTGAAATCCTTTTCGAGCGGCTGGGTGACCAGGGTCTCGATGTCGGCCGGCGAGACCCCGAAATAGGCGGTGCTCACGATCACCACCGGGATCTGGACGTCGGGGGCGGCCTCCTTGGGGATGGTATTATAGGCGCCGATGCCGCCGATGATGATGCACACGACCAGCACGAAGACGGCCGTCGAGTGATGGATGGCAAAATTTGTGACTTTCATGGTCTCAGATCCTGTTTACCGCTGGCGGATCGCATCGGGCGTTCACTGCAGAAGTGGCCGTTACTCGGACTCATCGTCCCTGGAGGCCTGGCCCAGATCGACGCCGGTGCCGCTCGAGCGCATCTGGTCGATGGACTCGAAGTGGCGCACGCTGTCGACCCGGGCGCTGTTGACCAGCCCGCGGTGGCCGCGCACGATCAGCAGCTCGCCCGGCTCGAGGCCGTCGGTGATGACCACGTCCGGCCCGGAGCTCGGGCCGAGCTCGACGACGCGCAGGTGGGCCGGGCCGGGCTCGTCGATGCTGTCGACGACCATCGCCTCGGATCGCTGGAAGCCCTGCAAGAGGGCCTCGCGCGGGACCATGACGACCTGATCCCATTGCTCGCGCAGCAGGGTCATCTGCGCGCTCATCCCCGGCAGGATGCTGCGATCGGGGTTGTCGACTCGAACTTCGACTGTGTAGGTGCCCGTGCCCGGGGAGGTGTGCAGAGAGCGATGAGTGAGCTCGCCGCGCACTGTTTTGTCCAGCGCCGGTAGGTAGACCTCCACGCTGTCGCCCAGGCGCACGTAGCGCACCCGGCGCTCGGGGATCTGTCCTTCGAGCAGGATCTCGTCGTAGTCGATGATCGTCGCGATCGGTGCGCCCGGTGAGGCGAACCCGCCCGCGTCGACGTGTCTGGTGCTCACCACGCCGCTGGTCGGGCTGTGGATGCCGCCCTTATTCAGCCCGACTTTGGCCTGCTCGAGGCTCAGGCGCGCGTTCTCCAGGGCCGTCTCGGCCTGGTCGAGCTGTTGAGGCGTCGCCAGGCCGTCGTCGGCCAGCCGCTCGGTGCGCTCGTATTCGCGCCGGGCCGAGTCGAGCTGATTTTCGAGCACGTTGATGCGCGCCGAGTCGACCTCGGTGTCGATCTCGACCAGCCGGCTGCCCGCCGTGACCTCGTCTCCCTCCTCGAAGGAGACCCGCAGGATGCGCCCGCCGGTCTCGGCCGAGACGGTCACCTGATCGACGGGTTTGGCGGTCGCGCGCACCTCGAAGGTCTCGGTGAAGTCCACCGCGCTCACCCCCAGGGTCTCGACGGGAATGGGCACAGACTCAGTCGCGCTGGCAGCGTCTTGGCCCTCCGTCGGTGAGGCGTCCGAATCCGGGGACTCACAGCCGCCGGCACAGATGCCCAGCGTCGCGACCGTCATGATGGCGAGGATGCTCGATAAGTAGCCCGTAAACTTCATGATTTAGTTCTCGTTGTGGCTGATCGTGCCGGCGCCCGACAAAAAGAAGTGGGTCAGTTGGCTGCCCTGTTCGCGGCTGAGGAGCTCGTCGAGGTATTCGCGGCGCTTTTCTCGGGGCTCGATGACCTCGACCATCTTGATGGTGCGCATCAGGTGGCCGTTGAGCAGCCCGAAGAATTGGTGGGTCAGAAAGAGCGCGGAATAGTCGCCGGCGGGCACGAATTCGCCGCGCTCGATGGCGTCCTCGAAAATGTTGACGATCGTGGCGAGCATGCGCACATGCCGGCTGAAGATGTCGAATTCGGGACGGTTGGTCTGCGGGCCGAACAACACCGAGTACACAAAGCTCAACACCACCGGCGCGCGCCGGCAGGCGTCCAGATGCGACCAGATGATCGCGTCGAGCTTGTCGGTGAGCCCGTCGGCGTCTGCGATCGCGGCGGTCACATCCTCTTCCATGGATTCGAAGAGGTAGCGCACCAACTCGGAGAAGAGCCCCGCCTTGCTCTGGAAATAATAGTAGAGCATGGGGTTGGTGACGTCGGCCTGTTGGACGATCTCGCGGACGCTGGTGGCCGAGTAGCCCTTCTGAGCGAAGAGATAGACGGCCACGGTCATGATCCGCGCGGCCATCTCGGGGATGTCTTCGTCCTGAAATTTGGGCAGGATCTCGGGTCGTTGGCTGTCGTACGACGGTTCTGGCATTGCAGCAGACTCGCGTCGGGGCAGGGACCCCGGTGTTTAACGTTAGTTAAGCTAACGGTTGTTAAGTGGGAGGGTACGGAATCGAGGAGGGAAGTCAAGGGGGCAAGAAAGGACAAAACCCGAGCCGGTGGGCTCGGGTTTGGCCGCAAGCAGATTGTGGCTCCGCGCAAGCAGAAAGGCGGAGGCCGGGCTCGTCACGGGCGCAAGCAGATAAGGCCCGCGGCGAGCAAAGGATCAGGGGCGCAAGCAGAAAGGCCCGTGATCAGGTGCTAGAGGTTCACAGTTGAAAGATCTCCACGCCGCGCTCGCCCTGGTCCTCTCCCTCGTGCTCTTCCTGCTCAGCTTCGGGAAGATGAGGCTGGTGGCGTGGAACTTCGAGCCGCGGTCGCTCGCGCTGACGCTCTCGCTTTTCTCGTTCCTTCTTGAGCTCGTCGTATATGATGTAATCCGGCAACATCGGACTTCCCTCGTGCTGTGGACCTAGCGGCCCGGTAAGTGGTTCGGAAGTACGAAGCCCATATCATCGGGCACTTTCGATTATAACAACGCGCGCTTTACGTTCCAAATTCAAATTTTTAGTCCGACTGGAAAGAAAATTTCACTCCTTCGCACATTGGGCGACCCCAAATCACCCGGCAACCTCGACTGTAGGTCCCTGGAGGACGATCTTCAACTTTTTTGTCGGGATTTACTTGATCCAGTGGGCGTGAAAACTTTTTGCCCCGAGTAGAAAAATTCTATTCATACGTAAAAAAAGACCGCAACCCACCTGGGGCTGCGGCCTGTTGCAAGGGCGAAAAGCCGGCAAGGAGCG
>JBKGZI010000256.1:0-8744 GCA_046545675.1 Persicimonas sp. | reverse complement strand
GGGCTGGAGGGCAAGCGCATCATGAGCCTCGACGTCGGTTCCTTGGTGGCCGGCACGAGCCTGCGCGGCCAATTCGAGGAGCGTGTCAAGGCGGTCATCAACGAGGTCGTCCAGAGCAAGGGTGACCTGATTTTATTCATCGACGAGATCCAGCAGATCGTCGGCGCCGGTGGCGAAGGCTCGACCAACGCCGCCAACCTATTGAAGCCGGCGCTGGCTCGCGGTGAGATGAGCGTGATCGGCACGACCACCACCGACGAATACCGTGAGTCCATCGAGGAGGACGCCGCGCTGGAGCGTCGCTTCCAGTCGATCATGGTCGAGGAAGTCAGCATCGAGGGCTGTGTGTCGATCCTGCGCGGCATCAAGCAACAATACGAGATCCACCACGGCGTCCAGATTCAGGACCAGGCGCTGGTGGCGGCCGCCGAGGCGACCGACCGCTATGTGACCGACCGCGCGCTGCCCGACAAGGCGATCGACGCGGTCGACGAGGCGTGCAGCCGGCTTCGCCTGGAGATCGACTCCAAGCCGACCGAGCTGGACAGCGTCGAGCGCACCATCCAGAAGCTGCAGATCGAGCGCCAGTCGCTGGCCGAGGCGACCAACCCCGAGACCGTCGAGGCTCGCGAGGGGCTCGACAACGAGATCGAGAGCCTCGAGGAAGAGGCCGCCCGCTTGCGAGTGCGCTGGGAGCTGGAAAAAGAAGCCCTCGACGAGCTCACCGCCCGCAAAGAAGAGCTCGAGGCGACCGAAAAGGCCATCGCCGACGCCGAGCGCGAAGGAGATCTGGGCCGCGGCGCCGAGCTGAAGTACAGCGCCGTGCCGCGCATCGAAAAGGAGATCGCCAAGGCCGAAGAGAAGCTCGACGAGATCCACCAGGCCGAGAGGCTCCTCAAAGACTACGTCGACGAGCAGGATATCGCCTACGTCATCGCCGACTGGACGGGCATCCCGACCACCAAGATGCTCGAGTCCGAGCGCGAAAAGCTGCTGAATATGCCCGACCGGCTGCGCCAGCGCGTCGTCGGCCAGGACCACGCCATCGAGGCCATCTGCAAGGCGATCTGGCGGTCGCGCGCCGGCCTCAAAGATCCGGGCCGGCCCATCGGAAACTTCATGTTCGTCGGGCCCACCGGTGTCGGCAAGACCGAGCTGGCCAAGGCGCTGAGTCAATTCCTCTTCGACAGCGAAGAGGCGTTGGTGCGCATCGATATGAGCGAGTATATGGAACAGTCGAAGGTCAACACGCTCATCGGCTCGGCGCGCGGATATGTGGGCAGCCAGGAGGGCGGCGTGCTCACCGAGGCGGTGCGCCGCAAGCCCTATAGCGTGGTGCTCTTCGACGAGGCCGAAAAGGCCCATCCGGATGTCTTCAATATCCTGTTGCAGGTCATGGACGAGGGCCGGCTCAGCGACAGCCAGGGCCGTGTCATCGACTTCTCCAATACGTTGGTCATCCTGACCTCGAACGTCGGCAGCCGCGAGATCATGGACTTGAGCGGCAAGGTCGACCAGGAGCAGATGACCGAAGAGGTCGAGGCGATCCTCAAGGATTATTTCAAGCCGGAATTCCTCAACCGTCTGGACGCGCCGGTGGTCTTCCAGGCGCTCAGCCGCGAGGCGATCCGGCTTATCGTCGACATCCAGGAGCGCGAACTCAGAAAGCTGTTGACCAACCAGAAGCTGTCCATCGAGCTGACCGAGGCGACCCGCGACTTTCTGGCCGAGGTCGGCTACGAGCCCGAATACGGCGCCCGGCCACTCAAGCGAGCCATCGGCACATATATCCAGGACCCGTTGTCCATCGAGATTCTCGAGGGGCGGTTCGGCGAGGGCGATCACGTGGTCGTCGAGGTGGCCGACAGTGGCGAGGAGCTGGAGTTTAGGAAGGGAACGCCGAATTGACGGGAGAGGTTCAGGCCCCTTTCGATAACGCAAAAGACCCCTCCGCCCGAGAAAAGTAACGGCGGAGGGGTCTTTCGCGTGTTGGCACGGAAGCTACTTTCGACGCCTACGACGCCAAACGAAGCCCAGCCCAAATACGCCGAGCAACATCAAGCTGCCGGGCGCGGTGCCTGTGGGGGCGGCGACCGCGCAGGCCGAGTCCTCGCTGCGGTTCTGGGGGGTGGAGGTAGTGGAGCCAGCATCGTCGCCTCCGCTTCCGCCGCCAGTGCCATCACCACCGCCAGTGCCGCCGCCAGCGTCGGCTTCGGTACCGGTGTCCTCGTTGTCGTCGGTATCGTCGTCGGTGTCGTCGTCGTCGTTGTCGTCGCCACCGTCACCGGACCCATCGTCGACGCATTGGCCGTCCTCGCAGACCTCACCCGAGCCACAGGTGACGCCGTCACACGGGTCGCTGGTGGTTCCGGGCACGCATGCGCTGCTGCCACCCTCGACTTCGACGCAGTCACCGTCGGAGCCGCAGTCGGCGTCGCTGGTGCATTGGCAGCTACAGATGGTGCTGCCGTCTTGCAGCCCCAGGCAGACGTCGTTGTCAGCGGTGCAATCGGCGCCGTCGTTGGCGCAGGAGTTGCCGAGTCCATCGCAGCTTCCGCCGTCGCCGCTACCGCCGTCATCGGTATCGCTGCCGTCACAGACATAACCGTCGGGGCAGACCCCGCTGGTGTCGGCGTCGGGGTTCAGGCAGAGGTGGTGGGTATCGGCGCAGATCTGGACCTGGCCGTAGTCCTGACAGGTCTGGTCACTGTCGCAACCAGAGTCCGAAGTGCACGGCGTGGCGCAGACGTTGCCGCTCTCGGTTTGATAGCATTCGTCGCCGGTGGCGCAGTCGGCCGACGACGTGCAGCTTCCGCTGGTTGCCGGAGCGGGCACCCCGAAGCATTGCGAATCGCCCGGACACCCGCCGTTTTCGCCGCAGTTGGTGATACACTTGTTGCCGCTGCCCAGGTCGGCGCAAAAGCCGTTGGAGCCGCAGTCACTCTGTGAGGTGCAGTCTCGGCAGACCTCGCAATCCGACAGGCATTTGCCGCCGTCGCAATCGAAGCCTTCGGCGCAATCGCTGTCGTCGTTGCAGGTGGGAACGGCGCACTCACCGTCGCTGCCGCACTCCTGGCCGGTGGCACAGTCGGCGTCGCTCTGGCAGGGAGCTTCTTCGCATTGACCGGAGCTGGTGTCGCAGATCTCGTTGGAACCACAGTCGGCGTCACTCGAGCAATTACACGAGGTGCGGTACAGGGCGCACACCCCGTCGATATCATCTTGAGCGAGCGTGCGTGCGCTGGTGCCGCCGGTATAGGAGGCGTACATCGTCGCGTCCTGCTCGCTGCTGTGGCCGAGCCCGAGGTTGTGGCCCATCTCATGGGTGGCAATGGCCTGCAGGTCGGTGCAGCCGCTTCCGGAGGTGCAAAACGTGAAGCCCACGCCGTTGAAGAGGATCGGACCTTCGGCCAACTCACAGTTGCTATAGGCCGAAGATAGGGTCACCGCGATCGTCTGATTGACGTTGCCCATCTGGGTCGGCCAACTCTGCTCTTCGAAGGAGAGCACCACGCGGCCGTTATTCTGCAGGGCGGTGTCTGTGGTCGTGCCCTGGTAAGTCGTGTCGAACGACGAGCAGCACGGCGCGCTCCACTCGTCGAAGGAGTCTTGCATGATCGACTCGACCTGACTGAATCCGACGTCGTTCGAGCCGTCCTGGTTGATATAATAGTCCAACGGCTGGTCGCCGCTTCCCCAGGCTGCCCCGTTGGGACATTGGGAGCTGTGGATGAACACATAAGCCGTCGCGTTGCTGGCCGCAAATAGCAGGCCGCAGGCGATGATGAGCCCAGAAAATAGCGTCTTTAGCGAGGTGTGCTTATTCATTGTGCACCTCCTTGATGCCAGCCACCAGGGCTTCGAGCTCGGCGACGAACGACGCATAGCTGCGGGTCTCGCCGGGCACGTGCTTGACGTTACCGCCGTCGGGGCCTTCGATATAAAAGGTGATGTCGCTCAGGTCGCGGCTGACCAACTTGCCATCGTCGGTGGTCTCGACCGAGTATTTGGCCTGGCTCAGCGCCGACAGCGCGATGACGTCGTCGTCACCTTGATGCAAAAAGACGATGACCTCTTCGTCGGATTCGAAGCGCGCATCGCCGGGGATGCTGTGAAATTTGCCGTCGTGCTCGCCGCCCCACTGCTGGATGGTGACTTTGTCGTCGAGCTGGCCGGTGAAGTCGCGCTCGATCGAGATGGTCGTGTCGGTCACGACACGGTCTTGCTCCTCGTCGAAGTAGGTGTCCTGCTCGACAATGCGCCCGTGCACGATGAAGTCGGAGATCTCGATGAGCCTCTCGAGATCGGCGTGCTTCATGACGGTGGCCGAGGCGCTCGAGACGAAAAGGCCGAGGCCGAGCATGGTGATGGCCAGCGTCAGCGCGATACTGCGCCGCCATGGCCGTATCCAGTGGGGCAGGTTGCTTTGCATCATCTCCTCCAGCTATGAACTCATATGGAACGATTCACTTCTCATGGTGCCATCAGAAGCACGTCCGGGTCCAGTGCGGCTGCGCCCGAGGCCGTTTCTGCTCGGGCGACAGTCTTAGAACGTGCAGCATCTAACGGCGCATGCAGTAATCAAGCAAGATCTGTTCCGTGAGTTTCCGAACACTGCTCATGGGAGACGCCATCTTGTAGATGCAACGGGGGGTTAGTCGGGCAGGGCGCCCATGGTCAGCTCGGTGGTGCGTTCTCGGTTCTCTCGCCAGTATTCGACTGCGACGGTGCGCCCAACGCCCAGATTGGCGGCCTGCCACGCCAGATGATCGGCATCGTCGATGGCTTGGCCATCGATGGACAGGATGATGTCGCCGGGCTCGAGCTTGGCGTCGGCCGCCGGCCCGCCGGGCACCACGCGGGTGACGAGGGCACCGCCGTCTTCGCCCGCCACGGATGGCAGATCGAACTCGCGGCGCACTGCCTGTGGGATCTCTTCGACGTATACGCCCAGCCAGCTTCGCTCGACGTGTCCGGTCTTCTTGAGTTGAGGGAGGATCTCGAGGGCCATATTGATGGGAATGGCAAAGCCGATGCCCTGGCCCTGCGCGCTGATGGCGGTGTTGATGCCCACCACCTCTCCGTCGGTGTTGACCAGCGGCCCTCCGGAGTTGCCGGGGTTGATGGAGGCGTCGGTCTGGATGAAGTCCTGGTAGCGCATCTCCTCGCTGACCGGGATGCCCCGCCGGCCGATGGCGCTGGTGATCCCGGCGGTGACCGTACTGGTGAGCCCGAGCGGGTTGCCCACGGCGACCACCCAATCGCCCACGCGCAATTCATGGGAGTCGCCCAGATCGATGACCGGCAGGTCCTCGGCGTGCTCGATGCGCAGGACGGCGACGTCGGTCTTGGGATCGGAGCCGACGATCTTCGCCTTGAAGAACCGATCGTCGAAGAGGCGCACGCCGATTTCGGTGGCGTTGTTGACCACGTGGTGGTTGGTCAAGACGTGGCCTTCATCGTCGATGATAAAGCCCGAGCCCAGGCTCTCGGCCAGGCGTTCGCGGGGGACCATGCCATTGGGCGAGCCGCGGCGTGAAAACGGGCGGAAAGGCCCCTTTCGGGCGACTCTTTTGCGGGTGTACAGGTTGACGACGGCCGGCCGAACGCCGGCGACGACGTCGGCGAAGCTCAGCGGGCGGGCGGCTGGGGCTGAGCCGGGGTGTCGAGCGCGCGCCGGCGCCGGGTCGTTGGTTTGAGGGTCCTTTTGTTGATCGCTCTTCGCGGCGTCCGGAGGCGCCTGGGCGGCCGCCTCGCTCGGCTCGGATCGAGGGGGAGCCGAGGAAAACGCATCACAACCGACCAGAACTACCGAGCAGACAACCGCCACGACGTACGGCACCGACCAGGCAATCTTCGCCAACATCAGGTCACTCCCAAGCTACAGCCAAGTGGTATCAACTATTTTTTCTTTTCGATGACAAAGGCCGAGCGCAAATCGTGTAACAAACTCTCGAGCAATTTTTCTTCCTCGGCCTCCAAATTGCCCTGGGTCTTGTCCCGAAGCATCTTGAGGATGTCGATGGTGTGCTTGGCCGATTCGAGGTCGCGCTCGACCTGGCCGGTCTCGGGGTGCTCGACACGTCCCAGGTCGATCATGCAACTGGTTCCCAGGCTGACGATGAAGCTGCCGAAGTCGGCCTGCACGTCTGACACCTCGTCGTCGGGATCCGTCGACGGGATGAAGACCCCGGCGTTATTGCCCAGGATCGTCCCTTTCGGGCCACCGTTGGAGTGACCGTTCGACTTCTGCTTTGACTCGTCGTCGCTCATCGCTCTCACTCCAATCTGTGGGTTATGCTGAATGAACCGGGGCGCTGGTGCGCTGATCCTGGACAGGTGCTTTATTCTTCGTCCTCTTCTTCTTCGCTTTCGGCGCCCTCTTGCTCTTCGTCGTCCTCGAGCACGCCCTCTTCGTATTCGGCCTCCATCGTCTCGGCGTTTTCCTCGGCGTCCTCGAGGCCTTCGAGGTACTCGTTATAATCTTCGCGGGTGATCAGACCCTTCTTGATATTCTGCTCGACGGTGCGGCGGTCAAATAGTCGATCTTCTTTGTCTTGAAATGCCATGAGATGCTCCGGGGTGTGCTTTTGGGTTGTTGGTTCGTTGAGAGTCGTTTGACCATCGTCCGTATAACATCATGATTGGCCAACACCCAAGAGTGAACTCAACACTCAGCCAGGGCGCGGTCGATCCGGGATTTGACGCTCTGACTGGCGCGGTCGCGCTCTTTTTTGAGAAAGTCGCGCGCCTGCTCGATTCGCTTGCCGCGGCGCAGGTCGATGAGCGCCATCTGGGTGCGAGCCGAGTGCCGGTACGGCGAGTTGGTCTTGAGGGCCTTGTAGATCTGCTCGGCGTCTTCGTATTTGCCCAGCTCGTATTTGACGTTGGCCAGGTTGAAGAACAACTTGTCCTTCTGGGAGGCGTGGGCCCGGTCGATGGCCCGCTCGAGGGCGTGCTCGGCTTCGCGATACTTCTCCATGGCCGCATAGATCAGCCCGAGCTTGCCGAGCATCTCGGCCTGGGGGCCGAATTTTCGCAGAAACCACTGCTTGCGGTAAAACTCGACCAGTCCTTTATAGTCTCCCTTCTGGAAGCGGTAGGCGAACTCCTTCTCGAAGGCCGTCCAGCGCTTGCGTACAAATCGCGGGTAGGCGATGTAATAGACGGGAATCCACAGCGTAAACAGAGCCAGCGCCCAGATCGGGGCGCCGAATCCAAAGCGCAAGATGAACAACACCAGCAGACTCACGGGGATGAGACCCCGGTGCCAGTCGATTTGAATGCCGCCTTTTTTTCCGCTCGCCATCTGCCTCCTCCATGTTGAGCCGAGTGTACCGGATGCGACGCCTTCGACCAAATAGCGCCAGACCATGAATGAACTTAGTTTTTGTGCACTCAGCGGCGCCGGCGAGGTGTCGGGCAATGCCTTTTTGCTCGAGGCCGGCGGTGTACGGCTATTACTAGACGCAGGCGCGGCCCACAACCGCGAGCCGGCGTGGGTCGACCGGCTCGAGCGGCCCGACGCTTGCTGGGTGAGCCACGTCCACTGGGATCACTTCGGCGCCGTGGTGCCCATCATCGAGCGCTTTCCACGGGCGCGGTTTTTGGTGACGTCGACCACCGGTCGGCTCGCGGCCGTGGCGCTCGAGCAGGATGGCATGGACAGCGATCGGGCGGGTGCGTTGGCGTCGAGACTAGAAGCTGTACCGACGCGTCGTTATTTCGACATCTCCTCTGAGTCGGACAGCGTCGGTGCGGAAAAGTTCCGCGCCAATAAGCTACAGGCCATGGCCTTTCCCGCCGGGCATATCCCGGGCGCGGCCATGCTGCTGGTCGAGGCCGACGTGGGAGGCGATCGGCCGTTTCGCCTGCTCTATACCGGCGACTTCTGCGGCCACGACCAGCCGCTGGTCGACGGCGCGCTCTTTCCGCGCACCGGCCAGTCCTTTCCCATCGACGTGCTCGTCATCGAAGGCGTGCTCGCGACGCAAAAGAAGCTCGATAAGCTCGACTACGCCGCCGAACTGTCGCGTTTGATTGGTACAGTGAGCGAGCGAAAAGGCGGCGCGCTCGTCGGCGTGTCGACCCTGGCCGAGGCGGCGCCGCTGGCCCGGGCGCTGAGCGACGCCGGAGAGTCGGTGGTCGTCCATCGCGCGCTCGAATCTGTGCTGGCGGTGTGTTGGCCGGAGTATCGCGACGGAGGAGTGGAACTCGCCGACGATTCCCAGTGCGCCCGCGCCCTACAGGCCGGTCGGGTGGTGCTCGCCCCCGGCGAACAATTCGCTCCGTCGAGCGCCGCCGGTCGTGCGCTCGAGTCTGTCGTCGGGCGCAAAGATGCGCTGGTCGTCGTCGTCAACCGCGCCCACAAAAAGAGCGTCGCGGGTCGCCTTTTGTCGGCCCAACCGGGCCAAAAGGTGCGCCTCGGCCGACGCAAGGTGCCCCTCGAGGCCACCGTCGAGCACTTCTCGCTGCCCAACCACGCTCCGCGCAGCCAGCTCGTCGAGGCCGTTCAGGCGGTCGACCCCGGCCGGGTGTTGCTCGTCCACGGCCACAAATCCCACCTGTATGCCCTCAAACGGGCCATCGAGAAGTCCAGGTTTTCGGGGCAGGTCGAGGTCCCTGAAAATGGCACGCCCGTCGCAATCGGGCATTAGGCCGGTCGAGCGTTCGGGGGGCGTCTTGTCCTCGATCGGCCCGGACGTGGTTTCGTGCGGGATCCAAACCATAGCCGTGGGTAAGCC
>JBKGZI010000255.1:0-8758 GCA_046545675.1 Persicimonas sp. | reverse complement strand
CATCGGGAAGATCATCACCCAGATGAGCACCGCTACCGGCAGGTTGACCTCGGCGTAGGTCATCTCGCCTAAGACGTTGGGCACGAAGGGGATGAACTGGCCGATGGCGACGCCGGCGGCGATACATAGCGCGACCCACACGCTCAGATACCGCTCGAAGAAGCCGATGTCCTTGTTGGCTCCTTCGAGGTCGACCGGAGGGGGCTGGTTATGAGATTTCGTCATAATCAAATCGTCTATTTTCGTTTATCGTTGTTTGACGCTAGATCGCCTACGGGCGGAATTTAATGGGATTATGACCCGCAGTCAATCGTCTATTGTAGATTTACGATTAATAGGCTCGGTTCATTCCTCTCGCGGACGAAAAATTCGCCTATCCCGTCGGTTGGACGCACTTCTGGGTCACCTCGTATAGGGGGCCCTCACCGGATTCGAAGGCCGTGGCATTGCGAAGCGTCGTCTGGGCAATCTTCGTGAGCGCCTCGCGGGTGAAAAATCCCTGGTGGCCGGTGATCAAAACGTTGGGAAATGTCAGAAGACGGGCGAAGACATCGTCCTGAATGATGCGCTGGGACAGGTCTTCAAAGAAGAGGGCTTCTTCCTCTTCGTAGACGTCGAGACCCAGGTGGCCGATCTTCTCGTTTTTGAGGCCCTCGATGACCGCCCGGGTGTCGATGATCGCCCCGCGGCTGGTATTGATGAGCATGACACCGTCGCGCATCTGGTCGACGGCCTGGGCGTCGATGAGGTGATGGGTCTGGGGGGTGAGCGGACAGTGCAGGCTGATGATATGAGCGGCGCCGAATAACTCGTCGAGTTCCACGTATTCGACCCCCAGCTCACGGCACTCGTCGTTGGGGACGGGGTCATAGGCCAGCAGGCGGCAGCCAAATCCACCGAGCAGCCGCGCGAAGGTCGTGCCGATGGTCCCGGTGCCGATGATACCGATGGTCTTCTGGTGCAGGTCGAAGCCGAGCAGCCCCTCCAGCGAGAAGTTGCGCTCTCGCACCCGGTTGAAGGCCCGGTGTGTCTGGCGGTTGAGCCCCAGAATCAACGCCAGCGTATGTTCTGCGACGGCATGCGGGGAGTAGGCGGGTACGCGAGCGACGGTGAGGCCGTGGTCGGCGGTGGCACGCAGATCGACATGATTGAAGCCCGCCGATCGGAGCAGTATCAGCTCGACCCCGCGCCCGGCCAGATCGGCGACGGTCGCCTCGTCGAGTTGATCGTTGACGAAGGCGCATACCGCGTCCGATCCCTCGGCCAACGGGGACGTCTCCGCGCTCAGCCGGGGCTCCAGATATCGGATGTCGTGGCCGAAATCGGCGTTGACCGCCTCGAAGAACTCTCGGTCGTAGCTCTTGGCGCTAAATAGGGCGATGTCCATATCTTATTCTCCTCGTGAGTTGTCGAGTCGCTCGACGGCCTCGTCGTCTCCGATACGGGCCCAGACATCGCGGGCGAGCCGCCAGACCTCGGCGGCCCGCTCGCTCCAGCCGGCTCGCTCGGTGTAGGCGGCAGCGCATTCCAGGAGTCGGGCAGTCGAGGATTGCACCTTCCACTCTGCTCGCCAGCCCTGCTCGAACTCGGCCCAGAAGTGGTCGAATCCCTGGCGGTCCTCCTCCCCCGCAACCAGCGCCAAACGCGCCACTCGTGTGTGGACGTGTGTGTCCTCGAGCCCCTCGCGTTCGACGATAGTATCCCGATGGTCGAGATGGCGCCGAGCCCTTTTCAGCTCCCCGGTTTCCAAAGAGACACCCGCCAGGTTCAGATGTGCATTGGCCCAGTGGGCGGGGTCGTTCATTTCCCGGGCGGCCTGCAGATACCTGTCGAAATAGCGGCGCGCATCCTCGAAGCGATCGTCTCCCTCGGAGATGGTCCCCAGGGCGTTGAGAGCCTGGGCGAGCACCGACTGAACGCCCAGTGTTTCGGCCTTCTGGCAGACCTCGCGCAGCAACTCCTCCGCCCCGTCTTCGCCCCGGGCGTCCAGAACGACCGCCCGAACTCGCTTCGCGTCGAGCTTGGAACGGTCGTCGTCGACGGCGTCGAGCATCTCGGAGGCCCGGTCGGCGAACTGCAGGGCCTCGTCGAGGTTGCCTTCGAAAAGGGCGACCCAGGCGAGGGTTCGATACGTTACACACCGGGAGAGATCGTCGCCGCACTCTAGGGCGTGGTCTGCCCATCTTCGGCCGGCGTCGAGATTCCCGACCTGCGTCTCGATGCGGGCCCTGATACTGGCGATGTTTCCGGCGAGCGCCGGCATCGAATCATCGACACGGCTCCACCCATCCATGAGCAACTCTCGGGCGCGCTCGAAGTTCCCGGCCCACCATTCGAGACTGGCCTCCTCGATGGTCTGTTCGATGCACCGTGGATCGTCGGAGGGCAGGTCGAGCATCGTCAGAATCTGGTTGCGTCGCTCTAGCAGGCGGCGCATCTCCTGGTCGAAGCCGCGATTGGAGGCGAGTCGAATCTCCTCGAGCAGCGGCTCGAGTGCGCGCTCCGGACGCCCGCCTTTCCGCCAGTGTTCGGCGATTCGTGCGCGGGTGCCGAATACCGCCAGATCGGCGACCTGCGCCAGGCCTCGCGCGCACTGCCGGTGCTGCTGTTCCCGGCGTCCGGCGCGTCGTGCCATTGCCGCGAGGGACTCGACCAGCAGGCCGTGCGTGAAGGACCATCCTTTGGGCTTGCGTTCGGCGAGGCGACGCTCCAGAAGCCGGTCGAGAAAGTCGGGCGGCTCCTGGACTCCGGCCTCCTCGAGCACACCCCTCCACTCCTGCGCGTCGACCTCTCGGCCCAGGGCAGCGGCGAGCTCCAGGGCGTCCCGACCGTCGTCGGCGACCGCGTCGGGAAACACTTGCCAGAGACGGCCGATGCGCTCGACCCAGAGGTGATGGATGTCGTCGGGAAGCTCGACGTCTTGTGCGTCCGACAGGACGAAGCCGGTCGGTTCGACATCGAAGACATCTCGTTCGATCCAATGACCGAGCAGTTGCATGGCGAATAGCGGGTGGCCCTCGGTCCGGTCGGCGAGATATTCGGCGAACTCTGGGTCGAGCGGAAGGAGTTGTTGGAGCAACTCCTGCTGATGGTCTCGTCCGAGAGGGAGTAGTTCGAGTTGCGTGGCGTCGAACGCCTCGTCGAGGGCGCGCAGGCGTGCTCGAAGCTCCGGTGAGTTCGCCACTATGTCGGAGCGAACCGTCGCGACGATCAACGCCTGGGAGCCGTCGGTCGAAGCATCGGCGAGCCATTCGAGAATATTCAGCGACTCCCGGCCCCATTGGAGGTCGTCCAGCCACAAAAATAGCGGGCGGCGCCGGGTCAGCCGTCGAAGCGTGCGCAGGACCAGTCCCTGTTGCTGGTCCGCATCGCTGAAATGGTAGCGGGGTCCGCGGATCTCGTCGGCCTCCGGGTCGGTGGGGCGCAAAAATTCGGTGAGCGCCCGCGCGTCGTGGTCGAAGAAGGGATCGTCTTCACCGAGCCGAGGCAGACGCTCGGAGAGGAAGTCGAAGACCTCGTCGCGCTCCAGCTTTATGGTCCGGAGGGTGCGTTCGAGCGCCCCGCGGATGCCCGGTTGACGAGTTCCTTCGGAGGTGTGGACTCCGTGGACGACCCGTACGACCCCCAGTTCGTCGGCACGCGTCGCCATGTGTTCGGCGAGTCGACTCTTGCCGGTGCCGGCCTCGCCGGTGATGAAGACCGCTTGTGTCGTGCCTGCGTCGACGACGCGCCGGAGCGCCTCCCAGATCGTGTCGCAGGCCTCTCGGCGATTGACGAAGGGAGCCTCGCGTAGGCCGAAGAGACCGAGTCCGGCGCCGACGAGCGGGCCGGCGAGAGGCGGCGTACCCTGCGGTCGCCAGTCGTCGGGAACCGATAGTCGGGGCGGTCGCCGGTCAGCGGAATCCCCGTCATGATCTGACGGCGACAGGTCTGACGGCGACAGGTCGGGCGGCGAGGGATCGGCCGGCGAGGGGTCGGGCGGCGAGGGGTCGGGCGGCGAGGATTCGAGCGCGGCACGATTGGAGCTGGATGCGTCCGGGGCCCCCGACGCCAATGTCGGCCCCAGGACATCGACGCTCGTGTCGGAACCCTCCGCCATCGTCATCGTCGGGCCCGAGAAGAGCGTCTGGGTACGTCGGGTCGAGTCGGTGCCCTCGCCCCGAGGGCAGATGTCATCGAGGGAAGGGGAGGTCGGCAGAGTGCGGGCGGCGTCGGCGGCGTGGCGAAATCGGTCGCCGGGGTCGACCGACAGACAGCGGCCAATCCAGTCCCCCAGATCGTCGGGGACCGGGAATGCGGGCTCGAAGGGCGGTCGAGGATCGGAGATGTGGCTGTTCGCGATGCTGATGGCATTGGAGCCGGTGAATGGAGGGCGACCGCAGACGAGTTCCCAGACCGTGCATCCGAGGGCGTAGAGATCCGTCCAGGGTCCGTAGTCGCGCCAGCGTCCGCGAAGTTGTTCGGGCGCCATATAATAGGGTGTCCCGGCGGAGGACGCGAGTCGATCGGCCCGCCGTTCTCGCTCGCTGCCGAAGGCGTGCGCGATCCCGAAGTCAGCCAGCTTCACCCGCGCGCCGTCTCCGGAGTCGTCGCCGGCGTCGAATACCAGCAAGTTCTCGGGTTTCAGATCTCGATGGATGACCCCGCGAGCGTGCGCATGAGCGAGCGCATCGAGAACCTGGACGAGGAGTTCGCGCACCGACTCCCACCGCTGCATCGGCATGGCATCGCGGACCGTCCCGCGATCTGCCAACTCCATAGCCACGAAGGGATCGTCGGGCTGGAGAACGTCGTCCCCTTTCTGTGTATAGGTGCCCACCGTCCCGTACTCGAATAGGTAGACGATTCCCGGGTGAAGCAGGCCGGCGTGTGCCTGGACCTCTTCGTGGAAACGCCGTCTCGTCTCCGGTTCGGCCTCACGGCGGATGACCTTGATGGCCACAGGAATCCCTGTCGCGCGGTGCTTCCCCTCATAAACACTCGCCATTCCGCCACTTCCGAGCCGACGTCCGACATCGAATGCTCCGAGTTGGATGGTCGCGTCATTCATCGAACGGCTCCCGGCATGGAAAGTGGCATTGTAGTACTAAATCAACTCCCCGACGAGCGACTTGAATCTGGCGATGGCCGCCGGCTCGACGCAGTAGCAGACCTTCGGGCCGTCGACCTCGCCTCGGATGAGTCCGGCGGATTTGAGCTTCTTGAGGTGCTGGGAGACGGTCGACTGTGCCAGGGGCAATTCGTCGACGATCTCGCCGCAGATGCAGGCATCTTTTTCCATCAACAGGCGGATGATGGCGACGCGCGCCGGATGCCCCAGCGCCTTGGCGTAGACGGCCAACTGGTCACCATCGAAGGTGTCCTCGCGGGAGACTTCGCCGGGGGCTGCCGGCGGCGGGCAACATGCTTTGGGTTGGTCGGCCATAATCGTGATTCCCTTATTACCGGTCGCGGGTTGGTCCATTATCGTGAATATGCGATTGACTCGCGAAGGTCAAACAAGAAGACCCCGGAGTATATTCTGATCCGGGGTCTTCTTTGACTGCGCGGTAAGGGCGGTAAGGGAAAGTGGTTCCCCGGCGAGGCCGGTCCGGGGGGAGGGGGGCGCTCGTCGAGTATCGACGTTGGCTCTGTCCGACGAGCGACCGCGTGAGCTGATTATCCAAGGCTGCACACAAAGAAGCAGTTTTGAATATCTTCTTCGAATTCATGCACCTCGACGTCTCCAAATCCGGCCTCTTCGAGCATCTCCACGGCCGTCTCGTGGCCCCACATGGTGCCCAGGCCCTCGCCGCCCTGAGCCAATGAGACGGTCATGCAGTGCATGCAGGAGACCGTGTACAGGACCGTGGCGAGGGGATGGTCGATATTGTTGTGCAGGTGGCGCGAGCCGTTGATATCCTGGGCGAGGTAGACGCCGTCGTCGGTCAGAGACCTGGCGATACCGCGCAATAAGGCCGCCGGACGTGCCTGGTCGTGAATCGCGTCGAACGTGGTGACAAAATCATAGGCGCTGCGTTCGGCGTCCTCATCAAAAGTGGACAGGTCGCGCACCAAGAATGCGACGTTGCTCAGCTCGAGCCCCGCGGCCTGTTTGCGAGCGCTCTCGATCGCCTCTTCAGACAGGTCGTAGCCGATAAACTCGCTGTTGGGAAACCACCCGGCCATCAGGTTGAGCGCCTGGCCTTGTCCGCAGCCCAGATCGGCGACACGGATGCCCTCCTCGAGCCGCTCGACGAGCCCGGGAACCAGCGCCAGGACTTGCTCGCGCAAGATGGGCAACAGCGTCTGCGAGCTCTCCTCGGCCATGATCTCGTGGAACCGGTCGTAGCGGCTGTAGGGAACCCCGCCGCCGCGCTCGAAGCACTCGACGACATCGTCCTCCACGGAGCCGAGCATCGAGATCCACTGGCCGTACATGGCGACGTTGTCGGCCCCCGCCTCGCGCGTCAAAAACGCGGCGTGCTCGGCCGGCAACTCGAAGGTCATCGTCTCCGGGTCGTGCTCGACGATGCCCGCGGTGGTCATCGCTTTGAGCCACTCGCGAACATAGCGCTCGTCGAGCTCGGCTCGCTTTGCGATGGCGGCGCTGCCCGCCGCGGGCATGCGGCTCATCACGTCAAACAACCCGGTGCGGTGTCCCAACGAGGCCATCAGGCACATCGCGCCGTCATTGAGCCCCTGCATCATGCGCCCGGCGAATGCCTCGGCACGATCGCCATCAAAAATCGACTCTCCGTCTGTTTTAGCCGTCTGGATATCACTCATAGTATTTCCCTGGATAGAGTTAACCGCTTGGTATGTTCTCGGGCGCCATTTTGTGAATGTCGTCCCGAGAGGGTTTGTTCGCGCCTATTTTTCGAGTACTGATTGGTATGTTAGGTGGGCATGTCGAGCTGTCAAGGGCTTTTGTACCGCGTGGTATGGGTGGTGCGGCTGTCTCTGTCGCTTGTCACAACGATTTGAGGGCGATTCCCCTCCCGAAAAAATTCTGTTGTACTATTCGGTATGCTACGGTGGTCCACATGACAGACGAAAGCAGGACAACGCGCGATCGGCTGATGGACGCCGCTCAAGAACTCATCCTCCAACACGGCTTCTCGGCCACGACCGTGGCGATGATCGTCGAGCACGCCGGGGTGACGAAGGGTAGCTTTTTCTATTATTTCGACACGAAGACCGACCTCGCCCACGCCCTCATCGAGCGCTATTCCAAGTGGGAGCTCGGGTTGCTCGAAGAGACGATGGGTCGCGCCGAGAAGCTCAGCCGCGACCCGCGCCAACAACTCTTGATCTTTATCGGGCTCATCATCGAGGGTTTCGGACCCGACGGCCACCCGCCCGAGGGCTGTCTTTTTGCCTCCTATTGCTACGAGGTCGATCTATTCGATGAGCAGACCCTCGAGGTATCGCGCCAGACGATGATCGTCTGGCGCGAGAAGCTGCGCGAGAAGTTCGAAGAGATCGTCGAGACCCACCCGCCGCGCCTCGAGATCGATCTCGACTCGCTGGCTGATATGGTGATGACCACCTTTGAAGGTGGTTTCGTTGTCGCCAGAGTTATGCGCGAGCCCGCCGTGCTCCGCGAGCAGTTCGTGCATCTGCGCAACTACTTCGAGTTGTTGTTTGCGGTCGGGGACTGAACCTAGCGGCCAAGCTTGTTCACCAGCGGCGCAAGCACGGTCAACCCCCATAAAGCCGCTGGGGTCGCTTAAGCTCCTCCCAATCGTAAGGGAAGGGGGTTCCCCGACGAGGCCCGGCCTGTGCGGGTTTGCGGTGTTTTCGGTGCTTTTGTCGGCGAGGGTGGACTTTTCCGAGCCGGAGGTGCCGACGACATGGGCTCGAGGCTTGTGGCGTGGGGCTTGAGGTTGCCTTTCCCCAGGCCCCGGATCGGCCTGTGCTCCGGGGCCTTCTTTGACCGGTTTGTCCTGTGGTCGAGATGCCCGGTCAGCCGGCGAGTTCTTCCTCAGTCTTGTCGGCGATATTCTCGATGAAGTCGGTCGGGTCTTCGCCCAGAATCCAGAACCCCTCCATGTGCGCGTGGCAGACCGAGTAGCGGTTGCCGCGGTTCCACAGGGCGTAGATGTCGGCGTCGGCTCCGCCGACGTAGGTCTCTTGGCGCAGACACTCGTGCGCTTCCTCGGGGTAGTACTCGAGCACGAGTGGTCGGTCGAAGGGATCGGAGCCAGCGTCGGCCTGAGTCTCCACGCAATAATACGTCTCGAGATATCGGTCGAAGGTCCCGTCGAGAAAGCTGAAAAACCATGGCCGGGCGTCCCGGAGTTCGTCGGTCACCAGGTCGTCTCGGACCTTTCCGACGACATCGGTGAGGTAGTCCCACGGCCCGCGGGTCGGTGATTGCTCCTCGAGCGTCGCTCCGATGGCCTCCTCGTCGGCGCCGGCGGCGCGGGCGATACGCAGGATCGCATCGTCAATAAGCGGTTTGTAGGTCTCCGGCTCCTTGCGCGCTTTCCAATCGATCGTGTCTACGGTGGCTTCTTCAGTCATTATTCTCTCCTCATCAATAGCAATAATTATCGAGGTATCTGGAAACTCTGAAGCATTGTCGCACGAAGTTACGTGAATCCACGAGCAAAATCCACCCCTTGCCCGGATGCGGATGCGTTCATTATCTGTCGTCGACTTATCGCCGATGAACATACCGTCGGAGACAAGCACGGTTAACCAAAAAACCCCGCCAGTAAGTACGTATTTAGCGCCCCGAGTTGATTAAGCAGATCAGCTCGGGGCGTTTTTG
>JBKGZI010000254.1:0-8834 GCA_046545675.1 Persicimonas sp. | reverse complement strand
GATGATGGTGTCATCGGGCGAGGTTTGCTGCTGTTCTTCTACGTCTACGACCACGGGAGCAATCGACCGTCGCCGTGGTCGCGAACGCTGCTCAAATCAGGAGTCGTACTTCACCGAGCAACCATACGGCTTGGTCTCTTTTTGAGCGACTTCCTCGTCTTCCTGGACGGCGTTGACCGCCTCGGTCAGATGATTGGTACGCTCGTCGATCTCTTTCTTGCCGCGCGGATCATCGTCGATGGCGCCCGAGTAGCGCAGGGTGCCGTCTTTGTCGATGACGTACATATGCGGAGTGGTCTTGGCGGTGTAGAGCTTGCCGACCTCGCCATCGGCGTCTTGCAACACCGGATAGTCGATCTCCCACTTCTCCTTATACTCCTTGGAGTCCTTCTTCTCGTCGGCGCGCGTCGAGTCGACCGCCAGCCAGACGACGTCCTCGCCGACGGCTTCGCGAGACGAGCTCATCGTCTTGTCTTCTTCGTGATGACGCACGACATAAGGGCAGCCGGGGTTGAACCACTCGAGCACGACCGTCTTGCCTTCGTAATCGCTGAGCTTGTGCGACTCGCCGGCCTCGTCGACGAGCTCGAAGTCCGGGGCGGGCTCGCCAACCGTGGCCTTGGCGGGCTCTTTCTCCTCGTCTGCGGACTTCTCGTCTGCAGCTTGGGCGGCGCCTTCTTCTTCGCTTTCTTCTTCGCCTTCAGCTTCGGCGGCCTCGTCCTGGCCACCTTCGGCCTCGACGGCCTCGGCTTGATCGCCTTCTTCGGCTGGCTTCTCGCAGCCGATGGTCATGGTGAGCAGGGCGGCCAATGCCAATACCAACAGATTACGCGGTTTCATCATCTACTCCTGGCTCGTGTGGGGGGGTGTACTTCGTTTGCGATGTTGGCAGATGGGAGATCTGCTGACAAGACGCCCTGCAACCAGACCTGGGAAGGCTCAGCTTACTACGCATCGGTCATGCAGAAAGTTAGGCCCCCCGCCGGCTTGCCCACTCTATACGGATCGAGCAGGTAACAGTGAGCCCACACCCATTCTGGGCCGCGGGTCTCCGGCCCGCCGCACGGTCAACCCGCATAAATGACGCACCCTGCGTCACCTTGCGTGTGAGGGCTTCGGACTATCTTGACGATTCTCGCCTCCGATGATCCTCGATACACGCAAGGAGAGGCAAGATGCCTCTCGGCGGGCTCGAAGCCGCGCGGCCCAAAGATGTGTTGTGGCTATCCGGATCGAGTGGTTGACCCGGCAGGGGAATGAGCCTGTAAAATCGCGAAAAAAATCGATATTTTTCGCCAACTGACCCCACCTGGGAACCGAATTCCCTCCCCCAAAAACCAACCAAGACGTACCCCGGCAGGGCCTCCGCTGCCCCCTCATTGGTGCCGTCTAGAGGGGGAGCCAGGCTGGGGTGATCATCCGAAAACGGTGCGCAAGCCGTGGGGGCTCATTCTTGTTACGTACATGCGACGCTGGGTGAGACGACGCGTGTGAAGCACGAGGCTTCCTTGGACCCCTCATTATAGTTATCGGAATTTTCGGCAAATCGTTGCGGACTTTTTTGCAGATCGCAGCCTGAGGAGGTGCAGGAGGGGCTCGCTCTGTAGCGCCCCCAAGCTGATTCACCGGCGGGATAAGCCGCGCCGGGGTCTTCGACGCCAGGGACGGCGTCGCTCCGGGTTCGTGGCGCGTTACTGGCGCTCGAAGGCCTCGACGAGCATGTCCTTGGTGAGCACCTCGGGCAGCAGCTCCGGGTCGTTGGGACGGTCCGGATAATAGACCAGATACATCGGCACACCGCCCTTACCATGTTCGGCGAGCTTCTGGCGGATACGCTCGTCGGGGTTGGTCCAGTCGGCTTTGAAGGTCACGATGTCGTTGGCTGCGATGGCGCCTTTGACCCGCTCGGTGTCGATGATCGTGCGTTCGTTGGCCTTGCAGGTGATGCACCAGTCGGCGGTGAAGTCGACGAAGACGGTCCTGCCGGCCTCGAGTTCCTCCTGGACGGCCTCTTCGGTCCACTCTCGCCAGTCGATCTCGCCGTCGGCGGCGACGCTCGCGGCCGGCGCGTCGGTGTTGGAGACGCGATCGAAGTCGAGCGTATACACGCCCACCGCCGCCGCCGCTGCCGCGGCCAAAAGCGTCATGCCCCACTTTGTGGCGCCGTCATAGCGATATTGGATCTTGCCGAAGAACCAGGCCACCAGCGCCAAGCTGGTCAGGAAGATGAGCAATTGAACCGTGGCCTGAGAGCCGGCCATCTGACCCAGAATCCAGAAGAGCCAGATGACCGTGCCCAGCAGCGCGAAGCCCAAGACTTCTTTGAGCACGTCCATCCAGGCGCCGGGCTTGGGCAAGATCTTCGCCCAGCCGGGCGACAGCGTCAGCACCACGAAGGGGGCGGCCAGCCCCAGGCCGAGCATCGCAAAGATGCCCAGGATGGTCGCCGCGCTTCCGGCCAGCGCGAAGCCGACCGCCGTGCCCAAAAACGGCGCCGAGCACGGCGTCGCCAGGATGACGGCCAGCACGCCCTCTCCGAAGCTTCGGCGCACACCGTCGGTCTGGCGGGTCTTGTCGGTCATTTTATTCGGCGAGACGCTGACCTGGAAGACCCCGAAGAGGTTGAGCGCGAAGAGCACCAAAATGGCGCATAGCACTGCGATGAACACCGGCTCCTGGAATTGGAATCCCCAGCCGACCTGTGTACCGGCCGCGCGCAAACCCAGCACGGCCAGCGCCAGCGCCGACATCGAGCCGACGATGCCCGCCGTATAGGCCGCGCCGTGTGACAAAATACTCGCCTTCGACTCGTGGACCAGCCGGGTAAAGGAGCTGACCTTGATGGCCAACACCGGGAAGACGCACGGCATCAAGTTGAGGATCATCCCGCCCACAAAGGCCAGCAACAGCGCCTTCCACAACACGATCGGCTCTTTGTCGGGGCTCGCCGGCGCGTCTTTCCCGCCGGCCGAGGCTGCGGCCGCCGGCTCGGTATCCGTATCCGCGCCGAGATCGGCGATGAGCGGACTGTTGATCTGGGCGACCTCGGCGCCTTCTTCGCCGCGCGGAAAAGGCCCGTCGATCAACAGCGCGACGCTAGAACCGTCGGGGGCCTCCAGATGTACCACGCCCGACAGGCGCTCGTCGTCTTTGGGGCTCTGGGCGCTGGCGCCGCCGGTGAGCTGGATGACCTGGGCGTGCTCGCGCTCGGGATGCTCCTGCAGGCCGAGCACCTCGAGCTTCGCCCCGAAGGTCGCGTCGGGGATGAACGCGTATTTTCGGTGCTCGTAGCTGAGCTCGTACGGCTCGCAGTCGGATTGGTCACCACAGACGTCCAGCGCGATCGCCGCGCGAAACTCGTCGCCCGGCCGGATCGGCTCCTGGGAGACGACCGTCTCGACCTCGACGCCGAGCTCTTCTGCAGTCCTCGGCACGCTTTGCTCGGCCGCATCGAAGAGCTCGACCAGGCTCGCCTCGGCCGGCTCGGTCGCCTCGGCGATCGGCACGCTCCGCTCGAGCGTCGACTGACCGGGGATGCAGTCGACCTTGCAGGCCAGATAATCGACCTCGGCCTCGACCTTCAACTCGCCGGAGGCGTCCTCGGCGACGGTCGCCTCGGTGAAGAACAACACCTCATCGCCATAGCCGAAGGTATAGACCTCACCGGCCTGATCGACGAAAACGTGCGGCGCCGGCCACTGCAACTCGCCGATTTTGGCATTATCCGCGCTAAACTCGGTGTCGGTGGCCAGGCCCGCGTCGCCACTATTTCGCCAATAGACGTGCCATTCGGGATCGAGCGTGTACAGCACGCCCACTCGCACGGTGTCCCCCGCGCTGACCTGCTCGGCGTCGATCAACAGCCGCGTCTCCACGCGCGGATTGCCGTCGTCGACCGCCCCCTCGCCGTAGGCGGCGTCGGGCACGTCGGGGGTGGCGAAGGCCGGCGCTGCTGCCGCGAATAGCAGCAAGGCGGCCAGTGTGGCTAGGATGTGGTGGGCGTAGTTCATAAGCATATTTGTGGCAGAGGGGGCCACGGAAACCTTCCAAGTCCTCTACCCAAACAACGCATCATAGACAGAATCTTCCCCAAGCGCCTCTCGCTGCGCCTCGGACAGCTCCTCGATACCCTTTTTAGCCAGCTCCAAAAGGGCGAGCAACTCGTCGTGGGTGTAGGTCGACTCCTCACCGGTGCCCTGCAGCTCGACGTATTCGCCGCTGCCGGTCAT
Organism: Persicimonas sp.; assembly: GCA_046545675.1. Lineage (GTDB taxonomy): Bacteria > Myxococcota_A > Bradymonadia > Bradymonadales > Bradymonadaceae > CAYLTX01. The sequence goes on along the minus strand of JBKGZI010000254.1, from coordinate 4,605 downwards.
CACCACGTTCATGTCGACGTCGGCCTGGCTGTCCTCCTCGTAGGGCAGGTCGAGCAGCGTCTCGCCGTCGACGACGCCGCAGGAGATCGCGGCGACGTTCTCGCGCACGGGCATCGCGTCGATGGCGCCGCGCTCCAGGAGCTGCCCGCAGGCCAGGGTCAGCGCGACGAAGGCGCCGGTGACCGAGGCGGTGCGGGTGCCGCCGTCGGCCTGCAGCACGTCGCAGTCCAGCCAGATGGTGTGCTCGCCGAGCTTTTCGAGGTCGCAGACCGCGCGCAAGCTGCGCCCGATGAGCCGCTGGATCTCCTTGGTGCGACCGCCCACGCTGCGGCGCTCGCGGCGGAAACGCGGCGCAGTCGAGCCGGGCAGCAGCGAGTATTCGGCGGTCACCCAGCCGCGCACAGGATCGGCGTCGCGCAACCAACGCGGCACCGACGCCTCGACGCTGGCGGTACACATCACCTTGGTCTTGCCCATGCTGATCAGCACCGACGCCTCGGGCACATCGGTGAAACCGGGCTCGATGGTCACCGGTCGGATCTCGTCGTGGCTGCGTCCGTCGTATCGTTCGCTCATTTATGGCTCCACATATTGAAGTTTGTATTTCAGAGAGAAGGTCCTGCAGATTCGCAACGTCCGCTATTTAAGGCGAGGTCAAACTACGACCTCGCGGTACTACAATTTGCGTGAGGTCCTATCACCTCATGCGCCCGTTGAGGCGCAGGACACAAGGCCTCAATAACCCGAGACGCCTCTAAGACCAAACCCAAATCGCAGTTCGCGCCGCAGTTCAGGCGCCCTAAATAGCAGGCCTCAATAACCCGAGACGCCTCTAAGACCAAACCCAAATCGCAGTTCGCGCCGCAGTTCAGGCGCCCTAAATAGCGGGCGTGACGGTTTCTGCAGGATGTACGTTATCGAGATTCGCGCTCGGACAAGCGCTGATCGAAGGCCTCGACCGACTCCATCAGCGCCTCGACGACCGAGTCGCGGTGGGTGTCGTTGACGACCGACTTGCCTTCTTTAGGGTGGGTCAAAAAGCCCGCCTCGACGACCACCGCCGGCATGAGCGCGCCGCGGAGCACGCCGAAGTTGGCCTGCTTGACGCCACGGTTGGTCGAGCGAAGTCGCCCGGCGAGGCTGCGCTGGACGGTCTCGGCGAGCAGGCCACTCTCTTTGTGCTGGCGCTCGCGGTTGAGGTCGCGTTTGAGCTCGGTGAGCGCGTCGTTATAGGTGCCCTCGCCGAGTCCGGCGGTCTCTTCTTCGAGGCCGGTGGTCACCGATTGAGCCGTCGCCAGAGGCGCTCCTTTGCGCTCCTGCTGACCCGGTGTGACCTCATTGGTCTCCAGAAAATAGGTCTCGAAGCCGACCGCCTTCTGGTGGGTGGCCGCGTTATAATGCAGCGACATAAAGAGATCGGCGCCCATGACGTTGGCCAGGTGGATGCGCTCATTGAGGCTCATGTCGGCGTCCCAGTATCGGGTCAGCACGACGCGCACCTCCGGGTAGGTCTTCTGCAGACGCTCTCGGAGCTCGTAGGCGAGCTCCATGGTCAGATATTTTTCTTTGATATGGGCCACGCCCAACGCCCCGGAGTTCTCGCCGCCGTGGCCCGGATCGATGACGATCGTGCGGACCTGCTCGAGCGACTTCTTTGGGGCGTCTTCGTCGTCGGCCTCTAAGGCGAATTGGCGCGACCGGTCGTCGAGCGTCAACACGGTGGGAAGATCGATGCCCCGCACACTACCCGGCGGAAACGCGGCTGCCGTGCTCGCCACACAGAGCACGATAGAGACGATGAGACTCGCTAAGATGGTTCTGCTCACTACGCGCATGACGATGCTTGTCGCTTTGTGTCACGTGAAGCGCGGGCTGCCATCCGTAGCTGCCCTGACCACGAAGGCCAGCGTACCAGTAAATCCTGGACCGTCAAAAAATTGCTGTAAAGCAAAGGTTCAACAAGCTGTTCCTGGACCCCTGGACCCCTGGACCCCTGGACCCCTGACTCAAGTCAGAAGCGGAAGTTGACGGCCAGGTTGACGTCGAGGTTGACCGCGGTTTCGGGGACGAGCACCGTGAGGTAGCTGTCGACGCCGACGTCGACATTGTCATGCATCGGCCACATCACGCCTGCGCCGACTCCGAAGTGGGCCCAGCCGGGCCGGACGGTGTCGCGGAGGTAGCAGATGTCGCCGTTGGCGCCGCTCTGGACGCGATCTTTGCCGGCGCAGCGATCGGTGACGTCACCGCCGGAGTCGTAATAGGGCTCTTCGAGCTTGAGCCAATGGCGCACCCGGCCGATGCCGGCGCCGGTGCTCGAGTACATGCGAAAGCGGTCGATATCCTTGAAGAACCAGCGATACTTCAGCCCCAGGAGGCAATCGCCCGGAAGTCCCAGGCCCAGACATTCATCTTTGCCGTTCAGAAAAGATCCTCCCTTCGAGACGTCCGGGATCTCACTGAAGTCCTGCGGAGGAGCCATCTGCCAGCGGAAATACATGCCTACGTGGGCGTTCTCGGTGATCATATAGCCGAAGTCGAGCATCCCGTGGCCAAAGGCGGGCGCCAGGCCGCTGGAGACATCGCGATCGGGGTGTGCGGTGGGGCTGCCGCCGGGCAAAAAGCCCACGCCGGACCCGCCGGCGAGCATCACGTAGAAGCGCTGGTCGGGGCTGGAGCCGTCGGAGATGACATCGCCGCCGTCGTCTCCATCTGCGCCGTCGCCATCGTCGCCATCGTCGCCGCCGTCGCCGCCGTCGCCGTCGCCGCCGTCGTCATCCAGATCACTCGACCCGAGCACGGTGATGGCCAGCGGCGAGGACTTGCTTCCAGCGCGTCCCAGTGATTCACCGGCCCGATCACGCGCCTCGATATAATATTCAATCTGGCTGGTTCGCACCTGATCGGCGGGAAGCTCGACGGCAAAACGCGTGGCGCTGGTCGCCTCCATTTCGGTGCGCTGGTACTCGTCCTCGCGGTATCGGCGGTGGTAGACGAAGACCCGGTAGACGGGCATCTCGGCGCCGACAAAACCCTCGATCTCGAGCGCCTGGCCCGCCCGCGCGGTAGCGATCGCCTCGTGCTCGAGGCCCTCGGCCTGGCCGGCCTGGCCGGCCGAGTCAGCCGAGTCGGCGTCGTCGCTGGGCTCGGGGACCTGCTCGCGGGCCTTCTCCATGAACCCGCTCAAGCTGGGGTTCTTATAATGAGACGGCAACTCGACGTCGTAGTCCACTTCGAGCGCCCGAACGAAGTCCTCGGTAGCCTTCTGTTCATCCTCTGCGGAGGCGTACACCACGATCGCCCGCATGACGTACAGCTTGGCGAGCATCGAGCCGCTGGCCCCCTCGCTCTCGGCCTTGGAGATGGCCTCGTCGAGGGTCGCCGCAGACTCGTCGAGCATGAGCATGTCGTAGTCTTCGCTGGCCTGGTCGAGCTTCGACTGCAGCTCCGAGTCGGAGACCTGGGCCACAGCCGGCTGGGTCGTCGAGGTGATGAAGACGCCTGTGACGATCACCAGCCACAGCGCGAGAGTGATGGGGCGTATGGGGTGCTTCATAAAGGATGGCATCCGGTCAGCAGCGATCAGTCAGAGCTCGATCGCCCACCGAATCAGCTCCGGCGGGCGATCTGCGTCGCTCCGATCATCTCTCGGTGATATGAATCTCCACACGTCGGTTGGCCGCTCGTCCCGCCTCGGTGGCGTTGTCCTCGATGGGACTGTCCTCGCCGAAGCCTTTGGAGTCCATGCGCGAGCGGCTCACGCCGCGGTCGACCAGGTAGTCGACGACGCTGGCAGCACGCTCGTCGGACAGCTTCAAATTATACGAGTCGCTACCTCGGCTATCGGTATGCCCCTCGATGCGAACCCGGATATCCGGGTTCGAGGAGAGCACCTCGGCAACCTCGTTGAGCAGCGGGAAGCTCTGCGGCAAGATCTCGGACTTGGCGGTGCGGAAGTGAACCTTCTCGTTGAGCCTGATCTGGTCTTCTTCGACCTTGACCAACTTGCGCTCTTCGGGACAGCCGTCCTCGTCCATATCACCGTCGTAGTCTTCGGCCTCGAAGGGGCACTCGTCGATGACGTCGGCGATGCCGTCGGAGTCGTTATCAGTATCCGGGCAGCCGTCTTCGTCCTGGTAGTTATCGAAGTCCTCGGGCTTGTTGGGGCATTGGTCGTTGAGATCGGCGATGCCGTCGAAGTCGTTGTCGAAGTCGGGGCAGCCGTCTTCATCGCGGAAGCCGTCGAGATCTTCGGCTACGTTCGGACACTTATCGGCGACATCCTCGATGCCGTCACCGTCGTTATCGAGATCCGGACAACCATCTTCGTCCTCGAAATCATCGAAGTCCTCGGGATCGTCGGGGCACTCGTCGTCGTCATCGAGGATGCCATCGCCGTCGCGGTCCTCAGGCTGGGGTTCGTTCTCCTCGACCTCGACCGACGGGGTCTTCTCGACGGCCAACTCGACCTCTTGATCGCGGCACTCGTCGAAGTCGGACATCTCGTCGGCGGTCTTGGCGTGCTCCTCGGCGCGGTAAATATGGCGGCGCGCGCGCACGAAGTCTCCCTGGCTGAGCTCGTAGAGGCCGAACTCGATATTCGAC
>JBKGZI010000253.1:0-8898 GCA_046545675.1 Persicimonas sp. | reverse complement strand
AGGAGAAATTAAACCTCTCTGTGGACGGGAGATCGTTCCAATGGACGATTATCAACCGCCGTACCGCAGCCGTGCGTGCACATTCGCAGCGGCTGTGTCGATTGTGCTGTTGGGCCTGGTCTTGGCGACCGGCTGTGATGGAGACGAGCAAGAAGACGAGGCTCCTCGCGAGCAGGCCCAGACGGTGCCCGAGCTGATGGAAGCCAGGGGGTTGAGCGAGGCGGACGTCAACGCCGCGCTCAAGACCTACACGCCCACCGGCGACCACGATGAGTACGTGATGTTCGCCTCGGGCGGCCAGGCCGGCAACCTGCTGGTCATTGGCATCCCGAGCATGCGGATTCTGAAATATGTGGGCGTATTCACCCCGGAGCCATGGCAGGGATACGGCTACGGCGACGAGACCGGCGAGTTGCTCGACCAGGGCAACCGCGGAGACACCGACATCACCTGGGGCGACATGCACCACCCGGCGCTCAGCGAGACCGAGGGCGACTACGACGGCGAGTATCTCTTCGTCAACGACAAGGCTAACCCGCGGGTGGCGGTGATCGACCTGAATGATTTCGTGACCAAGCAGATCGTGACCACGCAGTTGGTCCAATCCGAGCACGGGTCGACCTTCGTGACCCCCGATACCGACTATGTCATCGAGGGCGCCCAATACCCGACCCCGCTGGGCGGCGAGTACTCGCCCATCGAGAACTATAACGACGATTATCGCGGCGCGGTGATGTTCTGGAAATTCGACCGCGAGCAGGGCCGCATCGACAAGGAGCGCTCCTTTGCCATCGAGCTGCCCCCTTACATGCAGGACCTGGCCGACGCCGGCAAACTGACCTCGGACGGATGGGCGTTTTTGAACTCCTTCAACACCGAGCGCGCCACCGGGGGAAATATGGAGGGCAACCCGCCGCTGGAGTCGGGAGCCTCCCAAAATGACATGGACTTTCTGCACATGATCAACTGGAAGAAGGCCGAGCAAGTCGTCGCCGACGGCAAGACCGACCAGATCGCCGATATGCGGGTCATCCCCCTTCAGACGGCCATCGACGAGGGACTGCTTTACTTCGTCCCCGAGCCCAAGAGCCCCCACGGGGTCGATGTCACCCCCGACGGCACTCAAATCGTGGTCAGCGGCAAACTCGACACCCACACCACCATCTATAATTTCGAGAAGATGATGGACCTCATCGAGGCCGACAATTTCGAGGGTGAGGACGACTACGGCGTGCCTATCTTACCGTTTGAAGAGAGCATCGACGGCCAGGTCGAAATCGGCCTCGGCCCGCTGCACTCCCAATACGACGACAAGGGCAACGTCTATACCTCGGTATTCATCGAATCGACGGTCGCGAAGTGGTCGCTGGAAGACATGGAGCTCATCGAGAAAATCCCGGTCCATTATAACGTCGGCCACATCGCCACCGCCGAGGGCGACACGGTCAGTCCCGACGGCCGGTTTTTGATGGCCATGAACAAATGGGCGGTCGACCGCTTCACCGACGTCGGCCCGCTGCTGCCCCAAAACTTCCAGCTCATCGATATCGAGGGCGCCGAGATGCAGATGCTCTACGACCTACCCATCCCGCTCGGAGAACCGCACTACGCCCAGATCATCAAGGCCGACAAGCTCGACGTCGAGTCCATCTATACCGCCGGATACAACCCGATGCGCGGCCAGGTCGACGAGCAGGCCGTCCAGTCCGGCCAGGAGCGCATCGAACGCAAAGAAGACGGGGTGCATGTCTATATGACCGCGATTCGCTCGCACTTCAAACCCGACATCGTTCGGGTCAAAGAAGGCGACACGGTCCATCTGCACCTGACCAATATCGAGCAGGCCAAGGACGCCACTCACGGGTTCACCATCGGCAGCCACAACCTGCACGCCAGCATCGAGCCGGGCAAACACGTCAACATGACCTTCGAGGCCGACGAGCCCGGGGTCTGGCCGATGTATTGCACCGAGTTCTGCAGCGCACTGCACCTGGAGATGGCCGGCTATCTGCTCGTCGAGCCTAATGACGAACAGTCAGATGGCGACGAGTCCAACTAGACCTACGAGTCACACATAGCCGCACCACAACTTATCGGAGTTCATTATGGAGTTGACTCGATTGATCCCCACCCGCCACTGGGGCCGATCAGCGGCCGTGCTCGTCGCACTGCTCGCAGTGCTCGTCGCCCTGGCAACGGGCTGTGAGCGTGACGAAGAGCCTCCCGCAGAGACTGAGGAGGCCGACCAAGCCGACCAGGCCGACCAAGCGGCCGGCGCCGAGGAAGACGTGGTTGCCGACCCCAAGGGCCCGCCCTCCATCGATAACGCCGGCATCACCGAGATTCCCGACGATCCCGAGTTGGCCAAAGAAGGCGAGGAACTCTTCGCCTCCAAGGGCTGCACGGCGTGCCACAAGGCCGATGATCGTGTCGTCGGCCCGCCGCTTGGCGGCGTGACCGAGCGACGCGAGCCCGAGTGGCTCGCCAAAATGATCATGCACCCCGAGGAGATGCTCCAAAAGGATGCCATGGCCAAAGGCATGTTGGCCGAATATATGACGCCGATGCCCAATCAACAGGTCACCCCCGAGCAAGCGCGCGCTTTGATCGCCTATCTGGCGACGCTCGAGCAGTGATCAGCCCTCGACACTCGCCACTGCTCGTACATCTCAGTCCAGCAGCAATTTCAGTCCAGCAGCAGGCGTTCCAATGCCACCAAAGAAGAAGCGAATCCATCACGCTGTCATTATTGGTATTATCCTTATCGCAATCGGAGCTTTGGCCGCCTCATACTTTTTGCCCTATTGGAAGATCACCCTCTACGCGCCTCAATACCCCGATAGCCTATCGGTCCAGCTCTTCTTGGATCACCTCGAAGGCGACGTCCGTGAGATCGACGGGTTGAACCACTATATCGGCATGCGCCCCCTCGGCGAGGCCGCCGTCGTGGAGCGATCCCTGGCCCATTGGGCTATTATTGGCATCTGTGCCTTTCTGCTTATCTATAGCTTCATCCCCTGCGCGCGATTTTCCTGGCTTTTGATCGCCCCTGCGGTGGGTTTTCCGATCGGTTTTGCCGCGGACAGCTTCTATTGGCTCTACGAATTCGGCAACAATCTCGACGAGACCGCTCCCATCAACATCGACCCGTTTACGCCCCCCTTATTCGGCGAAGGTGAGGTGGGCCAATTTCGCACCGAGGCGTTCCCTCAGGTCGGCTTTTACCTGGCCGTGGCCGCCGCACTGCTGGCCATCGCCGCGGTTTGGTGGGCGCGCACTCGGATGTGCACCGACGACAACACCTCTCCAGCCGAGGGGACCGCGTGATCCGCATCGGTGAGCATAACGGCCGGCTGGCTGTGGCGCTGGCAGCGCTGATGGCGCTGGCGGCGCTGACGGCGATGGGCGTCGGCTCGGCGGGTCAACCGGCCCAGGCGAGCGCCGAACGAGCCGAGGGCCACCGGCCGGTGCAAGTGCCCGACGGGCCCCAACGGCCAAGCGACTGCCGAGACATCAGCCCCTCCCAGGATCTCCAGCAAGTCATCGAAGAGGCCGGCGACTCGCAGGCGTTGTGCCTGAGCGCCGGCCGCTTCACCGGCAATTTCCACATCGACCGGCCGCTGACCATCTGGGGTCCCGAGGAGGCCATCGTCGCCAGCCCCGGGGAGGGCTCGACCTTTTTGATCACCGCTGACGACGTGCGACTGAACGGGTTTACCATCGCCGGCAGCGGCGACCGCTACATCAAGCAGGACGCCGGCGTCTTCGTCAGCGAGGCCTCCGGCGTGCGCTTGGAGGGCCTGACGCTGCGCGATGTCCTCTTCGGCATCACCTCCCAGCAGGTCGACGATCTGCTCGTGCGCGGAAACCGCATCACGTGCCGCACCAAGCGCGCGCTGGGGATGCGCGGCGACGGCATTCGCCTGTGGGAGACCCGTCAATCGGCCATCCAGGCCAACCGCATGCAGGACTGCCGCGATCTGGTCGTCTGGTACTCGCCGGACAACCTGATCGAGGGCAACCGGGTCACCGGAGGCCGCTACGGCACCCACTTCATGTACAGCTCCAGGAACGTGGTGCGTCACAATGAATTCGTCGGCAACGTGGTCGGCATCTTCGTGATGTACAGCCGCAACCTTCGCATCGCCTCGAACGTGCTGGCCGACTCGGGCGGTTCGGCCGGCGTCGGCCTGGGCTTGAAGGAATCCGGCAACCTGGAAATCTGGGACAACAAATTCATCCACGACACCGTGGGCGTCTACGTGGACACCTCGCCGCTGGACCGCGACGACCACCTGCTCTTTGCCTTCAACGACTTTCGACTCTGTGACACCGCGGTGAGATTCCACAGCAGCCCGCGGCAAAACAGCTTCGTGGCCAATACCTTCAAGGACAACCTGAACCTGGCGCAGGTCGACGGCGGCGGGCACGCCCGGGACATCGAGTGGGAGCGAAATTTTTACGATGTCTACGGCGGCTACGACCTCGACGAAGACGGCGTCGGCGACGTCGACTTCGAGCTGCGTTCTTTATCCGAGCAGCTCGAGGGTCGCTTCCCGCAATTGCGCCTGCTCGAGGGCACCCCCGCGCTGCTCCTGGTCGAGGCGGCCGCCCGGCTCGCCCCCATGTACCCGCCCAAGATGCTCATGAGCGACTCCCAGCCGCTGATGTCAGCGGCCGCCGAATCGGAGGCCGCACCGAGCTTTGGCGACATTCGCCAGCAGCTCGGCATGCTCGAAGTCATCGACGTGGGCGGACGAGTCGCCGTCGAGCCACTCTCCAGCGAGGGCGAGGGTCGCCGGCCCGGGTACTGAACCGACTCGAAGTTTGAGCACCTCAGGGCAAATAGGAACGCCTATGAACGTCCAACTCGAAAGCGTCGCCAAGACATTTGGCCGAACCCGAGCGCTGAGCGGCGTCGATCTGACCATCGACGCCGGCGAGCGGGTAGCTCTGATCGGCCCCAACGGGTCGGGCAAGACCACCCTGATTCGCATCATCATGGGCATGCTGCGAGCCCAGGGCACGGTCACCGTCGGCAGGTGGTCGCCCTTCGACGAGCGCCCGAAATTGGCCGAGCAGGTCGCCTATATTCCTCAAATCGCCCCGCAGATGAACGTGCCGCTGGGCCGGCTGATCGCCTCGATCAGCGCGGTGCGCGGCTTCGAGCCCGCCCGGGTCGAAGCGGTGGCCGAGCGGCTGGACTTCCGGCCGAGCGAGCACGCCGGCAAATCATTTCGCGAATTGTCCGGCGGCATGAAGCAAAAGCTGCTCATCGCGCTCGCCTTGGCCGCCCGCCCTCGCCTGCTGATCATGGACGAGCCCTCCGCCAGCCTCGACGCCGAGGCGCGCAGCAACTTCTTCGAATTATGTGCCGACCTGCCCGAGGAGACCACGATCCTGCTATGCAGCCACAGAATCGAAGAGGTGCGTCATCTGATCGCGCGTATCGTCGCTCTCGAAGAGGGGCGCGTTATCTCCGACGGACCCGTCGAGCGGGTCGTCTCCGAGCTCGGCCGCGCCAGCATCGAGGTCAGGGTCGACCCGGACCTGCCCGATTCGACCGCCGCCGAGCTGCACAATTGGCTCGACGAGCGCGGCTTTCGACAACTTGCCGGCGGGCGCTTCGTGGTGTTCTTACCATCGAGTGAGAAGTTCTCGACGGTCGAGGCACTACTAAGCAAGTGGGGAGACCAACTCGAAGATCTGGTGGTCAACGATCTAAGCAAACTTCAAGTCGAGCCCACCGACACCGCCCCAACCACCGCCAAAACTAATGAGGAGCGCGCATGAAAAAGACCATCCTCATCGCCGCCTTCTTCGCGCTGGCCATCGGCGCGCTCGTCTACGTGCTCGAGCGGCCCACCGACGGCGTCGAGCCGATCGTGTGGGACCAGGCTACATGTGCCCACTGCCACATGCATATCGGCGACCCGCATTATGCCGCCCAGATCCACACCGCCGACGGGCGCGTGCTCAACTTCGACGATCCGGGCTGTCTGTTCGAATACGTCGAGCAGAACCGACTCCAAACCACCGCCGCCTATTTTCACCATTACCGCGAAGATCGGTGGCTCAGCCGTGATGAAGCCGGCTTCATCGAAGTCGACGAGGACACACCGATGGGCTACGGCATCGGAGCGGTCGACCGCGTCGACAATCAAGACCAGCACCCCGACATGATGAGCTTCGAGGGGGCCAAAGACGTGGTGCTTCGCTCGGGACGACTCGAACAGGAGGAATCACGATGACGCGTCTGAGGCGCATCGCCGAGGTCTGCCGGCTCGAATTCGTCGAGATCCGACGCTCACGCTGGCTTGTCTTCACTTTACTCGTGTACGCCGTGCTGGTGAGCATCTTCGTGCTCGTCGGCCTGCGCGAGTCGACCGTGCTCGGCTTCACCGGCCTGGGCCGGGTGCTGCTGAACTTCTCCCACGCCCTGGTCGTCTTGCTGCCGCTGCTGGCGCTGAGCGCGACCGCTCAGGTCATCCCTCGCGCTCGCGAGGACGGCACCCTCGAGCTGCTGATGAGCCAGCCGCTGTCGCGCTCCGACTATTTTGCCGGCGTGGCGCTGACGCGATTCGTCGTGCTGCTCGCCCCGCTTGTGTTGCTCGCGGTGGGAGTGGCAGCATTCGGCGCGCTGGTCTTGGACCAGGCGATTCCGTGGAGCTACCTCGGCTCGATGCTGCTGGCCGCGACCACGCTGATCTTCTCGTTTGTGGGGATCGGCCTGCTCATCTCCTCGACCGGCCGAAATCAATCGCGCACGCTCATCTACGCGCTGGTGGTGTGGGCGGCAGGCATCGCCCTGCTCGACTTCGCGCTGATCGGCATGATGCTGCAGTGGCGGCTCAACCCCGAGACCGTCTTCGCGCTGGCCGCGCTCAACCCGGTCCAAGACGCCCGCTTCATTCTCCTGGCGTCGGCCGAGCCCGAATTGAGCATCCTGGGCCCGGTGGGCTTCTTCATGGTCAACCGCCTCGGCTCGACATGGCTGACCGTCATCAGCGCCCTCTGGCCGACGCTGCTCGGCGCCGGCACGATGGCCGCCGCCTGGCTGCACTTCAAGCGCACCGACCTACTCGGCTAAGTAACAACGTCACGCAAGTCTTGGGGATAATGAAAAGCTCGAGACACTCGACACGTCATCCAGATTCGCCGCGGTTCTTGGTTCTTGGTAAAGACGTCGCAAATCGAGGCAAGAACCAAGAACCAACCACCAAGAACAGGTGCGTCTGCTCGAGACGATACGAAAAGCCTGGCACGACTCGTAAACCACAAGATTTCCGTGACTGCACTTAGCGAACGCCGTTAGGCACCACCGCGCAGGTACTCGATGATCGCAGGCGAGATCTCGCGCTCCGCCACTTGCGTCGCGTTGGCCTCGCGAATCGCTGCATCCAACGCCGCTTGGAGCCGTCGGGCGCGGTCGCCCATCTTCACGAAGTCGTCCTCACCGTGTAGCAGCGCGAGCTCGTCGCCGAGTTTTCTGAGCCTCTTTACCTGCTTTCGAACCACCACCAGCGCCTGAACCGGAACGTCCTCGACGAGTATCTCGCCGTCGACGACGAGGTCGACGCGCGTGTCGGCGTCGCCCGAGGCCCGCGCGGCGGCGGTATCGGCGTGCCTGGCCAATAGTGGCATCACTTCATCGAGCTTCCCGCGCGCCTCCTCCTTCGTCAGCTCGCGGTCGCTCTTCTTGCGCGCCTTCTTGGCCGACTTTCGCAGCCCCTTGAGCTGCTTTTTGACGGTTTTGCCGATGCTCTTTTCGAATTGAACGAGGTCTTCGAGTCGTTGGGTCATGGTCCTTTTGGGATCGAGAATCGAGTGGTGTAGCTTGGTTGATAATACAAAAAAGATGGAACGATTATTCGGTCAGGTCGTCACTGGGCGCAGCGAAGCGAGGGCAACGAGGCGTCCAGTCTAAATGATTTTAGAGGATGCCGCTGAGATCGACTTTCTCTTCAAAGAAAGAAGCAAAGGCATACTCGATGTGACCACGCGTGTAATCGCTAGGTCGCTGACATTCGGCGGCTTCGAGCATCCGGTGACGAAGTGACGATATGACTCTGGGCGCCTTGTTTTCGGCTTACGGACGCACCAACATCGTCGAGCGCATCACCCTCGACTCGGGCAACGCCACCCCTGAGACGGTACAATTCCTCGAGCCGCCAGGTCGGTAGCCTCCCTACTCCGCCTCGGCCACTACCGACTGCCCGAAGTAGAACGTCACCTTGCGCCCACTCTCCCCCTCACGACCATGCTTGTCGTTATGCGCGGTCACCTTCTCGCGAAGCGCGGAAACCCGCTCGCGCGTCTCCCTCAGAAGCGCCAGGACCTCGTCTTCGTGCGGATGGCCTTCGGGCACATCGAACGAGTAGGTGCTGCCGCCTACGACATCCGACGGCAGCGTCTTGAGGCGCAGCTGGCGTAGCTTGACGCACAGCGCGGTGACCATGGCGTTGAAGTGATCGAAGACGGCGGCCTCCCAGCCGGCGGCTTCCTCCATGGGGATCAGGCAGGTGTCGCAGCGGTAGCTGCGTTCGACTTGTCCATCGTGACCGTCTTGTTCGAGGTGCTCTTCGGTGATGCGGCCCTCATCGAGCAGCTGGTCGAGCGCGTCCCGCAGGTCGTCCTCACTGGCGCCGGTCATCGGCAGCAATTGGGCGAAGGTGACCGGTCCACTCCGGTAGATCGCGATCCACAACAATAAGGCGAGCGAGTCCTCGCTCTCACCGGCGACGATCTGCTCGATCTCGGCGTCGGAGGCGGCGCGGTAGCTCGTCTGGTTGCCGCGTCCGGTCTGGAACACCAGTCCCGATTCGACCAGGTCACGCAGGATACCAGGGCAATCGCAAAGTCACAGCCCCGCCGTTTGAGCTAGCAGTTGCTCTCGGT
>JBKGZI010000252.1:0-8899 GCA_046545675.1 Persicimonas sp. | reverse complement strand
AGAGAGTAAGAAAGTTAGATACGGCTCAACGTTAGCCAACAAGAGGATGCGATGGATATTGGTGTGATTGGAGGCGGATCGTGGGGCACTGCATTGGCGAAGTTGCTGGCCGAAAATGGCCACGACGTGCTGGTATGGTGCCACGAGAAGCCGTTGCCCGGCGTGATCAACAAGGAGCATGAAAACCCGGAGTATCTGCCCGGGTTTCGGCTGCCGGAGAATCTGCGCGCGACCAACGATCTCGAAGAGGTGGTCACCGGCAAGGAGATGATCGTCTCGGTGGTGCCCAGCCACGTGGTGCGCCAGGTCATCGAGCAGGTCGCCGATCTCATCCCGCCGGCCACCCCGATCGTCAGCGCGACCAAAGGCATCGAGAATAATACACAGATGCTGGTCTCCGACATCCTCGAGGACGTGCTCCCCGAGCGTTGCCACCCGTATCTGGCCTATCTATCCGGGCCGAGCTTCGCCCGTGAGGTCGCCGACCACAAGCCCACCGCGGTGACCATCGCCTCGTTCAACCACAAATTGGCCGAGCGCGCCCAGCATGTCTTTAGCAATAGCGTATTCCGCTGCTATACCAGCACCGACGTGGTCGGCGTGGAGGTCGGCGGCGCGGTCAAAAACGTCATCGCCATCGCGGCGGGCGCGGTGTCGGGCATGGACCTTGGCTTGAACTCGATGGCGGGCATGATCACCCGAGGCCTGCACGAGATGTCCCGGCTGGCGGTGCGCATGGGCGCCAACCCGCTGACCCTGGCCGGATTGGCGGGCATGGGCGATCTGGTGCTGACCTGCACCGGCGGGCTGAGCCGCAACCGGAGCGTGGGCCAGAAGCTGGGCGAAGGCTACTCCATCGACGAGATCTTGGGCGAGATGAATATGGTCGCCGAGGGCGTCAAGACCTCCAAGAGCGTCCACAGCCTCAGCCAGGAGATCGGCGTCGAGATGCCCATCTGTGACCAGGTCTACGCCGTGCTCTACGAGGACAAGCCGACCCGGAAGGTGGTCGCCGACCTGATGGCGCGAGAGTTGAAAGCCGAGCAGCAGGGCCTTTATTAGTAGCCGAGAACCAAGAACCAAAAACCAAGAACCACCACATGAAACGACGCCGACGCCAACTGACATTGCTCTCCGCCGATGAGATCGCAAAGATGCGCGAGGCCGGCCAATATGCGGCCACGCTGCTTTGCCATCTCGGGGAGATGGTCGAGCCGGGTATTTCGACGCAAGACCTCAACGACGAGGCGGAGCGCTGGGTCAAAGACCGCGGAGCGACGCACGCGCCGCACGGCTACAAAGGGTTCCCGCGCTCGATCTGCACCAGCGTCAACGAGGTCGTCTGCCACGGCATCCCCGAGGAGGGCCGCGTGCTCGAAGACGGCGATATCGTCGCGGTCGACGTCACCCCGATCCTCGACGGCTTCCACGGCGACACCTGCGCGACATTCTTCGTCGGCGAGGTCAGCGACGAGGCCAAAAAGCTCGTCGAGGTCACCGCACAGTGTCTGCTCCGGGGCATCCAGGAGGTCCGGCCGGGCAAGCGCATCGGTGATATCGGCGCGGCCATCCAGTCCCACGCCGAAGCCGAGGGCTTCTCGGTGGTGCGCGACTTTATCGGCCACGGCATCGGCCGCACCTTCCACAGCGCCCCCGAGGTGCCCCACTTCGGCAAGCGCAACACCGGCATGCGCTTTCGGCCCGGCATGGCGTTTACCATCGAGCCGATGATCAACCTCGGCGACTACCCCGTCGAGGTCCTCGACGACGACTGGACCGCGGTGACCAAAGACCGCCAATTGTCGGCCCAATTCGAGCATACGATCGTGGTGACCGACGACGGGGCGGAGATCATGACGCATCCGGAGGGTACGGATCCGATGGAGGTGGCGCCGGGTTGTCAGGTGAAGTTTGGGGAGATTGGTGGGATTTGAGGGGTAGGTGACGAGCGGCGGCCCGTTCTCGAGGCGAAGGAGTGACGAGCGGCGACCCTTCCCGAGGGTGCGCTACGTCGAGTGCGCCTGAAGGCGACTCGACTGGGCTTACCCCCGGCTATGGTTCGGTCCCGCGTCCGACCGAGCCGTGCCGATTATCTGAGCGTGAGCACGAACGGCCCATATGGATCAGTGAGGCGTGGGCCCAAACCATAGCTCCGGGTAAGCCGTCGCCGGTCCGCGCTTCGCGCGGGCCGGCCGGCGCACCCGGGGGAACGGTCGCCGCTCATCATGCCACCCCGGAAAGAGTCGCCGCTCGTCACCGTTCCGTCTTGCCCCGCCGCCGCTCCAAATTCCCCACCAAAACCCCAAGCAAGATCAACGGCCCACCCACCCACAACCTCGTGCCCGGCTCCTCGCCGATGGTCAGCCACGCAATCAACGCCGCAATGGGCGGGACCAGCAGCAACATCTGCGAGGTGCGGTTGGCCGGCAAGGCGTTGAGCGCGACGGTGCTCAAAAAGTAGCCCAGCGCGATGGGGACCAGACCGAGGTAGGCGACCACCCACCAGCCGGCGGTGCTCAGCTTCGTGATGCTCCCCCAGCCACCGGGGAGGAAGACCAGCAGCGGTATGGTGCCCACCACGCATGCGTAGATGGAGACGTCCAGGGCGCGGTAGCGGCTCAAGAGCCGCTTTTGGAGGATGAAGTTCCCGCCGGCGCATATCGCCGCAAAGAGCACCAAGAAGCTGCCGTGTGAGATGCTCAGCTTGTCGGGGTCGAGGCTCATATAGGCCACGCCGCTCAAGCCCAGTCCCAGGCCGATCCAGGTGCGGATGGTGATCCGCTCGCCCAAGAATTTCCAGGCCAGAAGGGTCGTCCAGATGGGGATGGTCGAGATAATGAACGCGCCCTGGCCGGCGGTGACCGTCCCCAGGCCGTAGTTGAGCGCCAGGTGGTACAGCGTAAAGCCCAGGATGCCGGTGCCCAAGATCTCGGGCAAGTCCTCCCGGTCGGGCAGCGGCGTCTCCAGCACCAACCCCACGCTGACCAGCGCACCGGTGGCAAACAGCATCCGAAGCACCGTCATCGTGAACGGATCGAGCTCACGCAACGCAAAGCGCAGCCCCGCAAACGCCGACGCCCAGATCACCATCGTGAGCCCGAGCAGGGCATACGCGACAGGTTTTGAAGGTGGTTTGGAGAGTAAGCGGGGCATGGCAGACAGTTTTATCAGCGCAACTTAAACTTAAACTTAAACCTAAACCTAAACCTAAACCGCCTTTCTTACGCACGTCCAAAAGACGGTTTGAGTTTAAGTTTAAGTTTAGGTTTAGGTTTAGGTTTGTCGGGTTAGAAGTCCCAGCCTTGGCCGTGTAATTCTGCGAGGCCCGGGGTGCCGGGGGGGTTGGGCAGCAAGGATAGGTCCGGGTAGTTCTGTTTGACGAAGTTCAGCGCCCAGTCGTTTCGGAAGAGGACGATGGGCAGGTCGTCTTTGTCCTCGAGGACCATCGTATAGTCTTGGCGCTCGAATTTATCGACGTCGAAGTCGCCTTCGACCCAGCGCGCGTATTTGAAGTTGAGGGTGCGCAGGCGGACCTTGACGTTATATTCGTGCTCGAGGCGGTGTTTGAGGACCTCGAACTGCAGAATACCGACGGCGCCGACGATGGTCTGGTTGCCGATATGCGGCTGGCGGAAGACCTGGATGGTGCCCTCCTCGGAGAGCTGGTTGAGGCCTTTGTCGAGCTGCTTTCGACGCAGCGGATCTTTGAGCTCGACGACCGCGAAGTGCTCCGGGCTAAAGCGCGGGATATTCTGGGCCTCGACGGGCTCGCCGTTGGCGATGGCGTCGCCGATCTTGAAGTAGCCGGGATCGTAAAGGCCCAGGATATCACCGGCGTAGGCCTCGGTGACCATCTCGCGGTCCGAGGCCATAAATTGCTGCGGGTAGCTCAGCTTCAGCTCGCGATCCTCGCGCACCAGGTGAGCGTGCATGTCGCGCTCGTAGCGGCCCGAGGTGATCCGCACAAAGGCGATGCGGTCGCGGTGATTCGGGTTCATATTCGCCTGGATCTTGAAGACGAAGCCCGAAAAATCGGGCCGGGTCGGCTCGACCGGCGGCTCTTTGACGTCGGCCGGCGACGGGGCCATCTCGATGAACGCCTCCAGGAAGGGTTGGACGCCGAAGTTGGTCATCGCGCTGCCGAAGAACATCGGCGATTGCTCGCCGGCTCGCACCCTGGCGAGGTCGAATCCTTCGCCGGCGATCTCGAGCAGCTCGATCTCCTCGAGGAGCTGCTCGTAGCGCCTGGGGCCGAGCACGCGCTCGAGCTGGGGGTCGTCGAGGCTGACCCGGTCGGTCTCGACGACGGCCTCTCCGTGGGTGCCCTCGGAGTCGAATAAGATCACCTCTTCGGCGCGGCGGTCGTAGACGCCCTTGAAGTCCTTGCCCATGCCGATGGGCCAGTTGATGGGGACCACGCCGATGCCCAGCAGGTTTTCGATCTCCTCCATGAGCTCGAGCGGCGGGCGGCCGTAGCGGTCCATCTTGTTGACGAAGGTGAAGATCGGCAGCTTTCGCATGCGGCAGACCTTGAACAGCTTCTTGGTCTGCGTCTCGACGCCCTTGGCGCAGTCGATGAGCATGACCGCGCTGTCGGCGGCCGCCAGCGTCCGGTAGGTGTCCTCGGAGAAGTCCGCGTGACCCGGCGTATCCAGCAGGTTGATGGAGTGCTTTCCGTAGGGGAATTGCAGCACGCTCGAGGTGATCGAGATGCCACGCTCCTGCTCCATATCCATCCAGTCGCTGACCGCGTGCTTGGCCGCCCGGCGCGACTTGACGCTGCCGGCCAGGTGGATGGCCCCGCCGTAGAGGAGCAGCTTTTCGGTCAGCGTGGTTTTACCGGCGTCCGGGTGCGAAATGATCGCGAACGTGCGCCGGCGGTCGACCTCGCGCTGGAGTTGTTTTTTGGTGGGAGTAGTGCTCACTGGTACGTCTCGATGTAGATAGTCGTTTACTGAACAGCTTGCGCCCGATGGAGTTCGGTACAGCTAGAGAGTTAGATAGTGAGAGAGTAAGAGAGTGAGATACAGCAACGGCTCGCGATCGAGCTTCTAAGTTCGATCGTGAGGTCGTTTCTCACTTTCTCACTTTCTTAGTTTCTCCCGGCAGGGCGCCACGCATACTGCACGCCGCTCATTCATAAATTGGCGTCGCTATAAGTACAAGCAGCTCACGGGATTTATTCGCCCGAAGGGGGCTTGGTAAGCGTCAGATTCTTGAAGCAAATGCGCCCCCCGGTGGTGCAGACGCCGTGGAGGATATTCTCGCGGGAGAAGAAGAGACTGTGGGGGAGGGGATTGTCGGCGGGCAGCTCGGAGATCTGCCGGCCGTATAGGACCTGGAAGATCGGTAGTCGGCCGTCGTCGAGCAGCACGGCCAGCAGGTGGCCGTCGTGGGAGAAGCTCATGTCGATCACCTCGGCGTCGACCCTGAATTTAGCCGCCGCCTTGGTGGGTGCGTCGGTGGTCGAGGCGCGAATATAGCCGTTGGTCGAGGCGACCGCGAACATCGCGCCGCGGGGACTGACGGCGGTGGTGGCCACCTCACGGCTGGCGTTGAGGGTGAGCCATCGGTCGCGTCTTCGGCGCAGCATGCCCAGATAGATCGTGCCGTCGGAGGTCGATGCGAATAGCTTGCCGGCGCCGGTGGGGGCGGCGAGGCTGACGATGGGGCGGCCTTGCGGGTCTCGGTAGAGCGTCTCGAGCTCGCCGTCTCCGCGCTGCGTGAGGCCTGCTTTGGGCGAGTCGAGTCGGTTGATCGTGCCGTCGGCGAGGCCGACGAAGATCCCCTCGGAGGTCGTCGCAAGCGAGGTCACCCGCTTCATCGGGGTGCATACCGGGTCGAGCTGCGCCTCGCCGATCGCCCAGATCTCATTGTGGACGTCGACGAAGGCGACGAGCGTCTCGTCGGCGGCCGAGCAGGCGCGAATATTCCGGGCAAATCGGAAGCCCTCGGAGCGACTCCCGCAGGCCTGGGCGGCCTCCTCGACGTCATCTAGGTGCGGCGCGCCGCCCTTGGCGGTCTCGGCGAGCTGCTCGGGCAAAAATTGGACGGTGCTGCGCACCTCGATGTCCCGACAAGCTTGCTTGGTGCCCGGGTTGGTGGGCGGGCGATGGAAGCCGTGCGGATTGGTATCGTTGAAGGAGGTGATCTCGGAGCTGTCGAGCCGAGCTCGGTGCTCGGCGGTCTCAGGCACCACGGGGGAGCCGCCGGGGATCACTGTCTGGTCGGCGCCAATTCGCTTTTGTGCTGGTCGTCTTTCGGCCGGGCGCTCTTCGAGTGGTCGCGCCGGGCTGACGTGTTTGAGCCCCGTGGCGGTGCGTGGGCGGTCTTCAAAGCTGGTCGTCTGGCCGGCGCGCGTCTCGGTGTCGCCGGCGAGTTGGGTGTGTCGGGCTCCGCCGAAGGAGTCCTCGCCGCCAAGGGGGGCGGCGAGATCGGCGCAGTCGGAAGGCGGCTGCGCTGGAGCGCTCGGTCTCCGAGCGTATGTGTCGGCGTCGAGGATGCGCTGGAGCGATTCGATGACCTCGAAGAGGTCGTCGGGCCGGTCGTCGGCCGATTTGGCCAGCATGCTGGCCACCAGATCCTCGAGCGCCGCCGGGTAATTCGCCGCCGGGCATTTGTCGCTCAGCCGCGGCGCGGTGTCGTAGACGTGGGCCTTGAGCACTTCGAGGGTGCGGTCGCTGTCGAAGGGCGCGTGGCCGGTCAGAATATAGAAGAACGTCGCCCCGAGGCTGTAGATGTCGCTTCGGGCGTCGAGCTTGGTGGCCGAAGCCTGCTCCGGGCTCGCATAAAGTGGGGTGCCCAAAAAGCCCTGGGTCATCTTGGCCTCGCCCTCCAGGTGGACCACGCCGAAGTCGAGCAAATAGGCGAAGTCGCGGCCGTCGGGCAGCAGCTCGACCATGATATTGGCCGGCTTGATGTCGCGGTGGATCATGCCCACTCGATGGGCTTCACACAGGCCGTTGGCGACCTGGCGCACAAGCCCACATGCGCGATCGGCGGGCAGGGCGCCCTCCTGTTCGACCACCTGCTCGAGGGTATATCCGTCGATGTGGTCCATGATGAGCGCGATCCAATTCTGGTCGAGCTCGAGCAACTCGTAGACGCGCACGATGTGCGGGTTGCGCAGCATGCCTACCGCGCGCACCTCTCGTTCGAGGCGGGTGCGGATCTGGTCTATGACCCCGTCCTGCGGGTTGTCTTCGCCGTGTTGATGGCGCCCGCCGATATCGGTGTGGCGCAGCTTGACCATCTTGACCGCGAAGCGCTTGGGCACCTTGAGGGAGTCGGCGCGGTAGATGGTCGACGAGCTGCCCCGGCCCTCGATCTTGTCGATGAGATAGCGCTCGTTGAGCACCCGACCCAAAAACGGATCATAAGCGTGCTCGGTCGGCGTCCAGCCGTCCTCGCCGGGCCGCTCACGGCCGCAGTCGAGGCATACCGGGTCGTCCTCGGCGCGCAGAGCCGTGCAGGAGCCGCAGAAGTGCTTGGGCAGCTCCGTCAGGCTGCGGGTTCGCCTCTTCTTGTCGCTCCATCTGGTGCTCATTAGGATCTCGTCCACATGAGATGAACGCCGGAATCATTAGCCGTCGAGGCCCAGGCGATCACTCGCGCCCTCATTGCTCCGCTTGATTCAGAAAACGCAGTATAGCGATTTTGCCAGTAGCTACAACCGCTTAGCGGCTTTATTGGTTGTGTACGATGAGCCAGGGTTGTGTACTATGAGGAAACCTCTCTTTTTGCGCAGAATTGTCAGTTTCACCAGTATACGATGAGTCCGAATGACGCGCTGCGTTATGATGTTAGTGGACACTAACTAACGGGCGGGATGTGAGGAGTGTGTTCATCCTCCGTCGGTTGCACAGCTAATACCCTCTCCACCCGTAGCGACCGCGAAGCGAAGGAGAGGATCAAGGAGAGGCCCCCACCTTGATCCTCCCCACTTTTGGACGGCAAAAGCGGGGAGGGTCTATCGCCAACCTACCGCCGTTGAACACACCCCCACTAATTAAGCGCTGGCAGCCAATCAAGCCTCGACGTGCCATCCCTCGTAATCGCCGCCGAGGCTGGCGGCTTCTTTGAAGAGTTCCCGGACGAGTTCGTCCATATGCTCGGCGTCGACCGTCTCGTGGCGGCTGATCGTGAGGCCGTAGGCGACGTCGTCGCCGTTGTCCGCATCGATGGGCATATCCTCGTCGGGATAGTGCAGCTCGAAGTCCCGGTCGGCGACCTTCTCGGCGAAGGCGTTCCGGTCGCCGGGCGCCGAGAACCACACCGTATGGGCGACTTGAAGCGGGCCGTCGAGCGAGACGTCGTGCTGCTCGAGTTCGTGGATCTGGGCGCGATTCTCGATCAGGTTGCGCTCCAAAAGCGAGGGCCGCAAAAACTCGCGGTACACCGACCAGTCGGCGTCGCGCCGCGAGCTGCCCTCGACGCTGAGCCGGGCAAATTGGCGGTCGATCGCCTCCGCCAGCAGCTCGGCGCACGGCTCCGAGGAGTAGACGAACCACTCGGCGGCCTGCGGGGTGGAGACCAGCCCCACGAGCACGGCGCCGTGTTGGCCGCCGTCGAAGATGGGCGCGAAGACATCCGGCTCCTCGCCGTACGCCATGTCGGGATCGAGCAGAAACTCGTCTTCCCCGTCGCCGTCCTCGAGGGTCACGCGCAGGGAGTTGATCCAGGGCAGCGACTCGACGGGCGCCAGGCGCTCGAGCTGCAAATCAACCCCCACGACGGCCTCCTCGCCGCTGATGCGCCGGGGAAAGGTACGGATCTTCGGAGTATGGTCTGAGAGCATATGCATGGCGTCACCTCGAGCGTCGTTCCTATTCACACGCACGATATGCTATATCGTTGCGAACGACAAAACGGCAAATGATCGTTTACGTTTACGATCACG
>JBKGZI010000251.1:0-8956 GCA_046545675.1 Persicimonas sp. | reverse complement strand
CCTTGATCCTCCCCTTCCCTGCGCTGACGCTCCGGGCGGGGAGGGAAGCCTGCGCTGGCTATTCTTGCTCATCGTGGCGGCCCTCGCCCTGACCACCGCCTGTTCGAGCACGCCCGAGCCCAAAAAGGCGCAGATCGTGGTGCCCTCGACGGCGACGAGCCAGTCGCAATACCGCGGCGACGGCTCCATCCCCGAGGAGAGCTACGTCATCCGGATGAGCGACGGCCGGCGTGACTGGGAGGTCAGCTTCCCGTCGACCGCCAACGGCTATCAGGTGCGCATCCCGCTGGAGGGCGACTCCCCCGGCGTGGGCGAGCCGGATTCGCGCGAGGCCGGGCTCAATTGGGAGAGCGACCAGCTCTCGGCGGCCGACAAGGAGTTGCTCGAGGATATGCGCCGCCAGGACCCGGAGATGGAGCGCGAGGGCGTGTTCATGGACGGCGAGAACGCCGTCGATCGCGAGGCCGACCGCGACCGGGCTCGCGGAGACGGCGATGGCGATGGCGACGGCGATGGCGATGGCGCAGCCGAGCAGGCGTCGAATAAACAAAAGTCCCGCTCGGAGTCTGCGCCCGCGCCCACCCGCCCCAGCTATCTCAAGGGTATCGCCGAGGTCCAGGAGTTATACGAGCGCGGCAAATACGAGCTCGCCATGGTTCGGCTGGGCCGATTGGATGAGGCCTACCCCAATGATGTGAAGATCCTGTCCATGAAAGGCAGCCTGTGGCTGAAGCTGGGCCGCAGGGAGCTGGCTCGCAAGGCGTGGGAACGGGCTTTGCAACTCGATCCCGAAAACGAAATGATCGCCGGAGCGCTCGAGCGGCTCGACCGCTGATTCGGATGTGATAGCAGGCACTCCAGGCAGACGCACACCAGGAAGACTATATGCATGTCATCATTGGAGCTCTGGTCATCGCAGGATCTTTTCTGTGGGCCACCAGTTATTTCTCGATGGACTTCGACGGCTTTCTGAGCCGCTACGCGCTGATCTTGCTGATCGGGGTGCCCATCGGGCTGACGCTGGTGACCTACCGGTTCTCTGCGCTGTGGGAGGCGATCAAAGGACTGAGCTCGGCGGTCTTTCACCAACCCGAGCGAGAGCGAGAGCGGCTCGCCGAGAATCTGCTCGCCTTCGGCCGCGCCATGCGCGGAGCAAAGGCCCAGGCCGCCAGCGACATCATCGAATCCGAGGACGACCCGGTCTTCAAGCGCCTGGGCCGCCACGTGCTCGAGCGCGGAGACATCGAGGAGATGGAGGCCGACGCGCTGGTCTTCGGCCGCAGGCAGCTCCACCCCTACCGGCGCGCCGAGCGCGTGCTGTCGTCGCTGGGAGATTTCTCCCCGGCGATGGGCATGATCGGCACGGTCATCGGCCTCATCCAGCTTTTGGCGCAGATGCAGGACTTCGAGAAGCTCGGCTCGGGCATGGCGATCGCGCTGCTGACCACGCTCTACGGGCTGATGTTGGCGCATCTGCTCTACCTGCCGCTGGCCAGGCTGGTCTCGGACTTCGGCGCCCAACGCGCCGAGAATATCAACCTGACCGTCGACGCGATGCTCAAGCTGGCCAGGCGCCGGCCGCTGCACGAAGTCCAGGAGCTCATCGGCACGGCCAACTCGCCCGAAAAGGCCACGGCATAAGGGGGCAACGCGCGTGACTGAACCACATCCACACAGCTCGGCAGGCGGCGCAGGCGGCCATAGAAGCGGCAATAGGAGCCGCTTTGGCCACCAATGGATCAGCTTCGATGCGTCCTCGAATCGCTTCGGCTGGATTGTCAGCTATGCCGACATCATGACGATCATCTTGACCTTTTTCGTGCTGCTCTTGTCCATCGCCACGATCACCCAGAACAAATTCGACATGCTCGTCGAGTCGTTCACCGGACGCAAAATCGGCAACCTGCAAGAGGTCAAAGAGGAGATCGACGAGGTCGTCGAATTCCAGGCCCTGGCCGGCCAGATATCCACGCGGATCGACGAGGACGGCCTCAAGGTCGAATTTGCCAACGCCCTGCTGTTCGACTCCGGCGAGGCGACCCTGCACGACCAGGCCGCCGAGGTGCTCGAGCCCATCGGCCAGCACCTGGTCGAGGATCTCGAGCCGCATTACGGGGTGACCATCGAGGGCTATACCGACGACGTGCCCATCGCCAACGGGCGGTTCAACTCCAATTGGGAGCTGGCGTCCAGCCGGGCCATCGACGTGATGAAGCGGCTTCGCCAGGCCGGTATGGACAGCGAGCGCATGTCGATCCAGGGCTTCGCGGACACCCGCTCGGCCACCGGCGTCGACCTGCGCGATCCCGAGCAGGTCGAAGAACTCAGCGCCGAGGAGCTCGAACAGATCCGCGCGGCCAACCGGCGCGTGGTGCTTCGCATCCACCCGCTGGCTCGAAATATGCGCGCCAACCCCGACGAGAAGACGCCGCGAGTCGAAATAGACACTCCGCCAATGCCAAAAGACTTCGCGCCGGAGCACTCCGAGCGCGAACACACCGAGCGGGAGCACACCGAGCGGGAGCAACAGGAATGATGATGATCCAGCGAATCCACACTCTAGCCGCCTCTTGCGTCGCGCTCCTCGCGGCGGCGCTACTCCTCGCCCCCGACGCCTCACACGCACAAGGAGACGATCGGCGAAGCGACCGCGCTCAATTGGCCGTCGAAGAACAGCAAGACGCGGTCACCTCGCGCGCCGAGCAGTCGGCCAAGAGCCTGTTCTCGAGGCTATGCCCCGGCCGCTGTGAGTTGGTCGGCGTCGACGTGGTCATGAGCGACCCCGAGCCCAGCAGCAGCGCCTCGCCGGGCTTCGAGTCCCTCGGCCCGCGGCCCTACGAGCTCGGAGCCGAGTCGGTCACCCTCTCGATCATGATCGACAGCAAATTGCCGGCTAACTTCAAGTCCAATATGCCGCGCATGCTCGAGTACCAGCTCCGGGATATCGCCCCCGAGGTCGAGGTCCACCAGGAATTGCTCGACTTCCCGACCCCGCAAAACCGGCCGATGCCGCCGACACCCGAAGAGCCCCAGCAGCGCACTCAGCGTCCGCCGCCGATGCCCCAGCCGCAGCCTCAGCCGCCGATGCCCCAGCCGCAGGTCGACGACGAGCCCGAAGAAGAGCCGGCCGAGCCGGCCGAGGCCGACGGTTGGTGGGACCAGATGCCCGCGATCCTCGGAGCGATCATCCCCTGGGTGGGTCTGATGCTCGTCTTGCTGCTGATCTTCGCGCTCGGCTTGATCTTCATGCGCCGGCTCGCCGAGCTCTTCTTCGAGCACGCCTCGCGCCCGGGCGACGACGGCGCCTACGGCAAAGCGGCCTCCAGCCGGGGCGTCGACGCCGACGAGCTGCGCGCCGAGCTCGACCGCTCCCGCTCGGTCAGAAACCGGGTTCTGCGCCGCTGGGTCGTCGACAGTCCCCGGCGCGTCGCCCAGCTCGTTCAGTTGGTCGGCCCCCAGATCTTGAGCGACCTGAAGAGCGACGAGCAGATGCGAAAGCCGCTCGAGGCGGTCAGCGACGAGGTCGCCACGATGAGCGACGAGCTCGACGACGACGACGCCGGCGAGCTCGCCCGCGAGGTTCGCGCCCGGCTCAACGCCGCGCGCGTGGTCCACGCCGATCCGGATCTGTCGCGCGAGTGGGCGTTTTTGGAGGGCATCTCCGCCTCTCGGCTGCGCCACGTGCTGCGCGGCTGCACGCCCGCCGAGACGCTCTATGTGGTCGCCAAGCTGCCCGGCCCGCTTCGCGCCTCGTATATGGAGGGGCTCGACGAGGACGAGCGCCGCAAATTCTTCTCGGACGCCAACCTCGAGACGCTCGACCGCCAGGAGGCCGTCGCGCTATCCGCCCGGCTGCGCGAGGCCGTCGAAGAGGTCTCCCATGCCGGCGGCGAGGTCGAGCTTCGCGCCACGCTCATGGGTGATCTGGTCTCCAGCCTGCGCATCGACGAGCAGCTCGACTCGGTCGGCGAGATGCTCATTCATCGACCGGAGGTCGCCGAGCGGCTACTCTCGATGATGTGCCTGGAGGCCACCATCGGCACGGTGCCCAAAGACGCCCTGGCCGAGACCGTCCACGCGCTGCCGGTCGAGACGCTGACCAACTTCGCCGGCGGCACCAACGCCCGCCTGCGAGACGCGCTGCTCGACGCTACCCCCTCCGACAAGCGCGAGGCGGTCCAGACCGAGCTCTCGCTGGACATCCCGGTCAGCAGACGCACCTTCTTGGATGCACGCCAGAGCCTCACCGAGCGCCTCCAGGAGGTCATGCGCCGCGACGGACACGACCTCGCCGCGGCCAATAGGCGCGCTCTTCAAGCCAGCCAAGCCCACGATAAGACCAGCCATTCTCCTCAGGAGGTCCCCTCATGAAGCCCCTCATGAAGACGCGAATCGACGCCACTGCTTTCTTTCGGTGGGGCGTGCTGCTGCTCACCATCGCCGCGCTCAGCCAGGCGTGCATGATCGTGCGAGACTCACCGTCAGATAATAACGGCGGCAGCAACACCTCCGAGCCCGACCCGACGGTCATCGACATGCTCGTGCTCACTCAGCTCGATCGAAGCTCGGGCAATATGGCGCCGGCCTACTCGCAGGTCTTGAGCAACCTGGAGATGCACCTGGGCGAGCGTGGTGTCGCCGTGCGCCAGATGGCGCTCGCTCCGCTGCATCGCCGCTCCAGCGAGGTCGTCCCGCTCATCTACGGCCGCGATGACCCGCAGGCGCAATTCAGCTCCACCGAGGAGGCGATCGGCTTTTATGCACTGGACAACGGCGCCCAATATATCCAGCAGATGGCCGACGCAGAGGTCGAGAACCTGGCCGCGCTGGGCCTGGATCTGGACGAGCGCGCCATCTATCGGCCCACCAGCGGTGATCCCACCGCGCGCGCCTACTTCGGCGCGCCCGCCGACGGTTTGCTGGTCGTGGTCATCTCCGCCACACCGCGACTCTGCGAGCCGAGCGCACCGGACTGTCAGCTCGACGGCGTCCCGCCGGCCGAGTACTTCACCCGTGAAGACGCCGACGGCAACGCCAGTTGGCTGTCCTTTTCCGGCGACGAGTCGCTGGGCGCGGACGATGTCTTCTTCGCCTCTATCGTGACCGCCGAGGGGGTCGACTCGGCCCAATTCGACGAGAAATGCCGCGCTTATGCAAATTTCCCGGCGTCCTCACTCGACTTTATGCAGGGCTCCCAGACGCGCTTTTATCGCCCGTTTAGCGAGTCCGTGCGCAACCAGGGCGGAAACGCGACCGTTGTCGACCTGTGCAAAGCGATCTCCGGGCAAGGATCGGCAGCGATGGAAAGCCTCGCCGGCAAGATCGGGCGGGCACTTTGATGTTGACGAGATAGTATGAATAAGCGCGAGACTGCTCTGCAATTGACCGGTATGGCGTTGGCCCTGGGGGTCGGCGTCTTGCTCGGCGCGCGGGCCTGCGCACCCGAGGCGCGGGTCGTCGAGCGCACCGTCGAGCAGCCCGCCGAGGTCGTCTACCGTTGCCCCGAGGCCGACACAGGCGGCCCGGACGCCGGCGAAGAGCCCGAACCGGCCGCGCCCGCAGAGCCCGCCGAGCCGGCTCAGGCGCGCCAACTCCCCGACGTCGGCGCCCCCAGCCCCGCCAACCAGCGCCGCCGCCTGCTCGCCTGGGCCCGCTACCAATCCGACGGGCTCATCGGCTGCCGACACGCCGGCGCCGCCACCGAATCGGTCGTGGTCACACTGCACCTCGACGACACCGGCGCGATTCGCGACGCCAAGGTCAACGCCCCGACAAGCGACGACATCACGCCCCGCACGCTGACGTGTATCCAGCGCCGGGTGCGCGACTGGAAGCCGCCGGCTGAACTCGTCGGCGATCGGCGCGAGATTGTGTTCCGGCTTGATTTATGAGTAGTTAGGCTCTCCGGCCGTGATTCGACGCCACTTTTTGGTGCCGAAAACGCTCGATTCCAGCGCCCGTCCTCGATTTTAATTGCGCTTAGGGTTATAAGGTTCAATGTCGTCGAAAGTATTCGCCTGTACCGAACAGTCTGTGAAGGAAGTTAGTATGGGAGATCAACCCGCTCCTCCCTTCGAAAGCAAAGTCGAGTGTCCGCAGTGCCAGGCCAAGTTCCGGCTGACCGCCTCGCAGGACCACCTGCCCGCGGTCGTCCTCTGCCCGCGTTGCCAAAACGCATTTCCGGTGGGTGAAACCGACGAGGACGCAGCCGGTGCCCAGCCGTTCGAGCCAAACCCAGAATTTGCCCGCGCTCCTTCAGAAGACACGCCCGTGGTCCAGTTGACACCGGCCGGCTCCACGGTCGGACTCGAAGATGAGTTCAGCTCACCGATCATCGTCGACGAAGGGCTCGGGGCGACGTCGTCCGCCGGGGGCTTCACCGACGAGGAACTCGAGGATATGGACGATTTCGCTCGCTCGCTGCGAGCGGATCCGGCTAGCTCTACCGAGATGGTGAGCGATGACCCCTCCGGCAAGGCCTCGCAGCGCCCTCCGGCGTTGCCCGACATAGCCCCTCGCGCCAAGCCCTCCCCGTCTGCCAAGAGCAACCGATCGGACGAACAGGGGGGGACCCAGCAGGCGCTTCGCGAGCGGCTCGAGCAAATCCTCAACGAGGGCCTCGAGGGCTTCTCGCACGGCGACCAGCCGCCGCCGGCGATCGAAAAACCCGACGGCGAATCCAACACCACGCTCAGAGGCCTGCCGGTCGATAAGGAAGGCAATGCTGACGGCAAGAGGCCCGGCGCCGGCATGGCCAGCCGGCGGCGCGGCAGCGGATTTATCGTCTTGCCGACCCAGGAGATTCGAGACGCCTTCGGACAAGGCGTCTATATGCTGCGCATCGCCGGCGAGGAGTTCGGGCCGGTCGACCAATCGGGGGTGGTCACGCTGATCAAGCACGGCGCGGTCATGGCCGCCGACGAGATCGCCGAGCCCGGCGGCGGCTGGACGCCGATCCTCGACCATCCAGGCATCGTGCGCCTTCGCGCGAAGATGGC
Source organism: Persicimonas sp. (assembly GCA_046545675.1). Classification (GTDB taxonomy): domain Bacteria; phylum Myxococcota_A; class Bradymonadia; order Bradymonadales; family Bradymonadaceae; genus CAYLTX01. The sequence goes on along the minus strand of JBKGZI010000251.1, from coordinate 1,958 downwards.
CCGGGAGGCTCACCGAGTCCTCAAGGGGCTCGACGTCCGGGGCCGTCGAATCGAAAAAGAGCCCGACGAGCCCACACCAGCACCCTCTCCAGCCTCGCCGCCGCCCCCGGAACCCGACGAACCATCCGCGGCGGCCGCGCCCGTTCAGCCAGTTGAGCCGGTCGAGCCAACCCGCACGCCGGCACAAAAACGGGCAAAAGAACCCGCCGCGATGCCCTCCACGCGCGTCGACCCGGTCTCGGTGACCGTCGCCCTGGTTGTCGGGATCGTGATCGGCTGGCTGCTCGGCCAATTCTCTTGAGCTACTGGCCCTGGCGCTGAGCGCGCTCGAGGCTTCGCTGCTCGAACAGCGGCACCAACGTGTCGACGTAGCGCAAGAATCCGGACAAATCGGGGAATCGCTGCTCCGGAGACTTGGCCATCATACGAGCGAGCAAATCGTCGAGGAAACGATTGTCCAACTCGTGGGAGTCGACCGCCGTCAGCCGCGGCACCGAATCGGTGATATGCTTATTCAAGATCTCGTAGGCGTTCTCGCCGTCGAACGGCGGGCGCCCCTCGATCATATGGAAGAGCACCGCGCCCAACGCGTAGATATCGGTGCGGTGGTCGATGCTCTCGGGGTCCTGGAATTGCTCGGGCGCGCTATAAAAAGGCGTGCCGTAGTAGCCGTTTTGCTTGGACTTGAACTCCAAGATCTCGGCGACGCCAAAATCGAGGATATGGGCGAAGTGCCCGCGAATGGGCAGCTTCTCGAGCATGATATTGTCGGGCTTGATATCGCAGTGGACGATCCCGAGCTGGTGGGCCTCGTAGAGCCCCTGGGCGACCTGCCGGGCGATATCGAGCGCCTTGGGAATGCTCAACTGCTCGGCGCGCTCCAGAATCTTCGACAGACTATAGCCGCGCACGTGGTCCAATAACAGCGCATAGACATCGTCCTCGACGACGACCACGTCGTAGATCTTGACGATATGCGGGTTGGACAGCTTCGAGAGCACCTCGACCTCGCGGGTGGTCCGCTCGCGAAGCTCGTCCTGGCCGACGCCGATCTCCGGATCGCTCAGGCTGATCACCTTGGCGGCGTACTCGCGATTGAGCTCCAGATCGCGGGCCTGGTATACGGTCCCCACACTTCCGCCGCCGATAAACCGGGTCAGAAAATACCGGTCGCCGATGGTCCGGCCGAGGTGCGGAAATTTATCCGATCCGACCTGCGGCCAGCCGCGCTCGGGGCGGCTCTGGTGGCAAAAATGACAGGTCGCCGGGTTCTTCTGGATGCTGCTGCGGCACCGGTTGCAATAATAGCGGCTGCTCACCGCGCGGAATTGGCCCGAATCGCTCAGCCGGGTAAACCCGCCGCGCTTGGAGCCCCTGGTATGGGCGTGGATCTCCATATGCGTCTTGATCCGCGCGAGCACCACCCCGAAGTCCAGCGGCTTGGTCACATAGTCGTTCGCGCCCGATTTGAGCGCCTCGACGACCGTCTCACTGTCGCTCTTGGCGGTGGTCATGATGATCGGCAGCTCGGTCACCGAGAACGCCTCGCGCACCTGCTCGAGCATCTCCAAGCCGTTCATGCGCGGCATCATGATGTCGAGCAGGATCAGATCGAAGTCCTCGGCGCCCATCTTCTCGAGCGCGTCGACTCCATCGACGGCCACCGACACCTCGAAGCCCTTGCGGCGCAGCCGGCGCGACAGAAGATCGCGATTCATCTCGTTGTCATCGACAACAAGAATATGGCCTGTCATCTCGCTCATCGTAAATACTCTTCGACTAAAACGAACTACTCACACACACCCTGGCGGGCGCCACCCTAGAATACGGGATATCTAGCCAGCGTCCAGCCTCACAGGAACCGCGATGCTCGTCAACGCCATTATCGGTATCGCCACCCCCGGTGCCAGACCATCTTGGTCTGCAAAGCGAGCGCCACGCGGCCTCTCATGGACTGA
>JBKGZI010000250.1:0-8961 GCA_046545675.1 Persicimonas sp. | reverse complement strand
GCCACAACCAGCGCGTCGAAGCCCATCTCGCGGATCTCGTCGAGGGTGAGATCGGCGTCGACGCCCACGCTGACATTTCCGAAGTAGCTGACGCGCTCGTCAGCCAAGATCTTGCGAAAGAACACGCGCAGCCCGTTCTTCATCTTGTACTTGTTCGGGTAGATCCCGAACTCGGCCAGGCCGCCGGGCTTGATGTCGCGGTTGAGGATCACCACGTCATGGCCGGCAGCGGCCAGCTTGGCCGTCGAGTAAAGAGCGGCTGGACCCGCTCCGATCATCGCGATTGTATAACTTGTTTGCGACATGCACGTTCTCCACTACGACTCGGGTAAGGCTGGTCTCGCCAACGCCTCTTGGACTTCGTGAGGCTCGTGCCCCATCGAAAACTCATTGCCTGACGTTCACGTTTTTAGTTCTTGGTTCTTAGTTCTTAGTACAACGCTACTTGTTGACCGCCTTACCAAGAACCAAAACCCAAGGACTTCAACGTGAGCCAGTCAAGCCAAACGGGGGCGAAAACCGAGCGAAAAGCAACTCGTCCACGCGGCTTTACTTAAAGCCACGTGTCGGATTTGGCAACCCGTGCAGAGAACACTGCCGCGCCTGTGTCATTCCATTCGGTCGGCTTCGAGCTCCTGGAATTCGGCGGCGTAGGCCGCCATGACCAGCGCGGAGGAGTTGAGTTGATACAGGCCGAACCACGGCCCCGGTGCGATCGAGCCGTCCAACGATTCGCGCAGTTGCTTACGCTCCGCCTTGGACAACCCCTTCCAGGTCTTGAAGGACTTCTCCGGCATGCGCGCCAGCGCCACGGTGCCCGGCCCCTGGAACATCCCCATCATGCCGGCCAGGGCTGCCTGGTCGCCGGGGCTGGGCTTTTTGCCCTCGGCCTTGGCCTTCTCGGCGCGCTTGGCGGCCGCCTTGGCCTCCTTCATATTCTTGGCGTACTCGCGGGCAATCTCGGGCCGCTCGCTGAGCATCTGCTTGGCGACCGCGTCGGAGTTGGCGTCGTCGAGCTTCTTATTGGACTTGGTCATCGTATCCGAGGCGGTGATTACCCCGCCGATGCGGACCAGGCGGGCATAATATTCCTCATAGCCGCCGTTGTCGCGCACGTATTCATCGAAGGCTGCCATGACGTCACGCGCCGCGCGAATCCACTTGCTGGCCTGGCCGGCCGCGCGCAGCTTGCCGCTGACCGAGTCGTCGTTCTCGTCTTTGACTTCCTTCATCTTGTCGTATTGCTCGACCCAATTCTCATAAGCCGAGTGCTCGTGCCACCCGTCGACGAAGGCCTGATGCTCGCGCACGTCCTTTTTGGTGAACGGCTCGCGCAGGTAAGCGCGCACCTTCTCGTGGTCGAGCGCGTCGTCTTTGGCCTCTCTTGCCTCGCGCTCGATATCGGCCTTGGCCTTGCCACTTTTGCCGCGATTTTCCTCGGCGGCCTCTTTGTGGGCCTTGGCCTCCTCGAAGATCCCGGCGATGCCACTCTCATCGGCCGCGTCGGATGCAGCTCCCCACAAGAAGTAGCCGCCGACACCCAGCGCAATCACGCCGAGCAGCGTCAGGCAGCCGCAGCCTGCGAGGACTTTGCCCCACGGAAAACCGCCGCCCGATGAACTCGCCTGAGGCGGCTGTTGGGCGGGCCCCTGGGGGCTATGAGCGTTCATATCGTGTCCGGGCGTCTTCATACAGTCATCCTCGCTGGTCCACTAAATCGACATAAGAAGAAACATCGTCGCGCACGGACTCGGCCGCCTCGCGCCAAAACTCCACGCCGGTCAGGTCGGCATCCAAATACCGCCGGCCGATCTCCTCGGCGGTCAACCGACCGGTGTCGACGAGCAGCTCATCGACCACCTTTGCATAGGATGGTCCCTGTTGGCTGGCCCGTCGGTACACGGCGGACGAGAAGAGATATCCAAAAGTATATGGGAAATTATAAAAGGGAAGACCCGTAATAAAAAAGTGTAATTTTGAGGCCCAGAAGGTCGGATCCACCTCCGAGACGCCCTCACCGTACGCCTTGCTGAAGATGTCGCGGGTCATCTGGCCGAGTTGGTCCTCGTCGAGCTCCCGGTTGTCGCGGGCGGCGTGCATGGAGCGCTCGAGCCGGAAGCGAGCGGGGATATTGACCAAGAAGGCAAGCGCGCGTTGCAGGCGCTCGTCGAGCAGACGCAGCTTCTCGGCACCCTCGGCCTGCTCGACCGCCGCCGCCTCGACCAGCGCCTCCGACAGCGTGCTGGCGGTCTCGGCCAGCCCCATCGGCACGTTGCGCTCGAAGGCGCCCAGGTCGCGCATCAACCAGCCGTGATAGGCGTGGCCCAGCTCGTGGGCCAGCGTCTGAACGCCGCCGGGCGTGCCCCCGTAGGTCATGAAGATGCGCACTTGCTGGGACACCGGGAACCCGGTGCAGAAGCCGCCCTGAGCCTTGCCCGGCCGGTCCTCGACCTCGACCCACTGCTCGGCGAGCGCGCGCTTGTAGAAGTCGGCCATATCGTCGGAGAACTCCGAGACTCGATCCAGAATAAATCGCTGTGCCCGCTGGTAGGAGATCTTCTCGGAGCTCTCCTGTCCCACCGGCGCGCTCAGGTCGTACCAGGCGAGTTTGTCGACCCCCAGCAGCCGCGCCTTGGCCTTCATATAGTCGACCAACACGTCGCGCAGCTCATCGGCCGCCTCGAACATCGCATCGACGGTGTCGCGCTCGACCCGGTTGGCGTGCAGCGGCATCGTCAACTCGTCGCCGTCGCGGCGCAGATATAGCGTGCGCTCCGAGCCGATGATCGAGTTGAGCACCATCGCCAGCGTCGGGGTCTGCGCTCCCCAAGCCTGTTGCAGTCCCTCGTAGGCGGCCTTTCGCACCTGCCGGTCGCGGTGGTCGAGCAGGTTCTTCGCCTGCCCCACCGACACCGTGCGCGTGCCCGCGCCGTCCTCTTCGGGCACGACGACCTCGAGCCCGGCGCTGATGCGATCGTAGAGCTGCCCCCAGGCGTGCAAGCCGTCGCGGTTGAGCTCGACGGCCAGGCCCTCGAGCTCGGGCTCCATCCGCTGGACGGCGTCGCGGCGAAGCTCGCGCAGATACAAGCTCGCCCGCTCGAGCTTCGGATGGCCCACGAGCTGCTCGAAGGCCGCGTCGGTGACCTCTCGGAAATGCGCTTCGATCTTCACGCGAAGCTGACGCAGCCGGGTATGCACGCCGTTGAGCCGTCTGGGCAGTCGCATCGCCTCGGGCTCGTCGGTGTGGGTCACCGCCACACAATTGGCGAACGCGCTCGTCTCCCGGGCGCGGTCATTGAGCGTCTCGAGCTCCTCGAAAAACGCCACCCATTCGCCAACATCGGCCTCCGGAAGTTGTTCGACGCTCAGCGCCGACAGCCCCTCGAGGCGCTCGGCCATCACGCCCAGATCATCGCTCAGAGACGACAGCGCATCCTCGAAATCCTGCGACTCGGCGCCCCCCGAAAAAATGCTGTCCAGATCCCAGGTAGGATCATTGGTCGGAAAATCCTCGTCGTAATCCTGGCCCATCTTCGGCTGCTCTCAATAAGGGGGTCGTTGTTAAAAACGCCAAACGCCCGGTCAACATACCCACCGCCACGCCTGCGGGCAACTCACCCGGGATTGATCTGGACGACGAGGTCGATCCCCCGACCGCCGACCTGGCCACTTCAACGGTATTGACAGGCCTCGGGTCATAACGCAACATTAAGGTTGCACGGTGATACCAGGCCACAACGAGAATATGACACTTTTACCCCTTCCCCGGAAACGGAGATCACAGATGTTCGATATCTCTCGCCGCCTAACCTTACGAGGCTTGCCCGTCATCTGCGTGTTGGCCGCCCTCCTCATCGGGGGATCCGCGTGGGCTGAAGTTCCTGGTACCCTGACCCACCAGGGCCGCTTGGCCGACGACGATGGCCGCCCGCTCGCTGGGGAGGTCGAGATGACCTTCACCATCTACGACGCCGCGACCGGGGGCGCCCTATTGTGGGAGGGCAGCTATCAGGTCGAACCCGATGAACAGGGGTTTTATACCGTGGAGCTGGGCGACGACGACAACCCCATCGACGCGCTCGTGCTCACCGGGACGAAGACCTGGGTAGCCATCACCGTCGACGGCACAGAGCTGGAGCCACGTATGGCCCTGAACTCCGTGCCGTATGCAGTGGTCGCCGGCCAGGCTGAGTCAGTGGCCGACGGCGCGGTCGATTCGGACGCTCTCTCCTCGGACTTCAGCGTCTCGGGCGATCAGGTCGGCGACGTGCAATGGGACCAGATCGACGACGTCCCCGACGACCTGGCCGATGGTGACGACGACACACTCGGCGGGATGAGCTGCGTGGCTGACGAGGTCGCGGTCTTCGACGGCACGAGTTGGAGTTGCACCGCTCAGCCGAGCTACGACGGCAATGATTTTGCCACCTCCGACCAATCCTGCGGGCCAGGGGACGTGGTTACCGGCATCGCCGCCGACGGCAGCGTCCTGTGCGAACCGGACGCCGACACGGACACGACCTACACCGCCGGCCAGGGCCTGAGCGCCGATAACGAGGAGTTCTCCCTGGACACCGGCTACACCGACGCTCTCTACGCCCACAATGATCAGAGCTGCCCGACCGGTGAAGTGGTCGTCGGCTTGGATACCAGCGGCGCCGTGTTGTGCTCGCCCGACCAGGATACCCAACGCTCCGACAGCGACATTGCCGGCGTTATCGCCGATGAAGACCGCTACGTCGAGAAGAACGGCTCGACGATGTCCGGTGACCTGTCGACCGACGGCGACGTCAGCACCGACGGCGACGTCGAGGTCGGAGGCGACCTGAAGATGAACGGGAACTCCTTCGACATGCACCGGATGCGGGTGTCGCGTGACGGAGACGATAAGATCACGTATGTGGATCCCAACGGAGACACCCACGAACTGACGATTTCGAATTCCTCTCAACAATACGTCTCCGGGCGCATCGGCTATGAGCCCGGCATCCTTTATTTCAACACCGAAGGGGCGCCACGTCCCTGCACGGTGCTGCATGACGAAGATGATCGACCTTCGAAGAACTTCGGGCTCTACTGGGCCACCGATGGAGGCAACGGCATGAGCGGCGTGTGGGGTAACACGACCACCCAGACGTTCATGTTCGAGCGCGAAGGCTCCAGCGGCATCCCGATTGGCAAGCACACCAACTATCACCTGCTTTGCATGTGACGCCGCTTCTTCCGAGGAGATCATCATGAGAGCTAACCCTCCAAACGAGATCCGTCGCATGATCCACAAAGTGATATTGATCGTCGCTCTGGCAGCTCTGACATGCGCTGGCTGCACCGATGAGAGTTCCGTGGTGCGCAGCGGTGGCTCGGACGAGCCCGACGCAGGCGCTGACGCAGGACCCGAGGCCGACGCAGGCGATGACGCCTCCGGTGAGGCCACAGGCCCCTCCAAGCCCGGCTCCCAGCTATGCGCGGCCGCCGGCACGGCCGAGGGCGATGGCGTTGTCGTCCAGAGCTGCTTTGGACCGGTCGAGCAGGCCGCGCCCGTCCTTCACGGCGAAGGCTACCGGCTCCAGGCCGGCGGCTTCCAAGCCATCGCGCCCAAATAGGGTCGTTGCTCATCGGTTTCGGGCCACCCAAAACCTTCCCTACACAGAGTTCACAACGCACCTTATAGTGTGCCGCATCGAGAGCCCGCCGCAAACGGCGGGCTCGGTGCCACATTCTCTCCTGATTTCCGGGTGCGCCGTTGTACCGCATCATCTTCTTATTTTTCTTTCTTTCCGGCTTTACCAGCCTGGTCTTCGAGGTCCTGTGGGAGCGTATGCTCATGCAGATCTTCGGGTCGACCAGCTTCGCGTTGAGCACGCTGTTGACCGCCTTTATGGGAGGGCTGGCGCTGGGGAGTTATCTCGGCGGACGTATCGCCGAGCGTATCGATCGCCCGCTGCTGGTCTACGGGACCCTCGAGGGCCTGATCGGGGTCTATGCGCTGCTGGTGCCGTTTTTGCTCGACCTGTTGCCCGGCTTCTACAACGTCATCTTCGATCACTTCATCGAGGATTTTTATCTCTTCAGCCTGCTTCGTTTCGTGGCCGTCTTCGCCATCCTGGTGATTCCGACCACGTTGATGGGCGCGACGCTGCCGATCGTCAGCCAGTGGGTGTCTCGCCACCAGAAGATGTTCCAGGGCGGCATCGGCCTGCTTTACGGCACCAACACATTCGGGGCCTGCCTGGGCGCGCTCCTGGCCGGTTTTGCGCTGCTGCCGGCGCTGGGGCTGTCGACGACCAACACCATCTTCGCGTTCTCGAACTTCGCGCTATGCGCCATCGTCTTTACGGCCGCCAAGGTGGGCCTGAGCGACTTGAAGCCCGGCGAATTCCTCGACCGTACAGAGGACACCGAAGAGCTCGCCGAGCTCGACGCGCTCGAGGGCGCCTCCGAGACCAGCGACCCCATCGGCCGGCGCGCCGGCTGGTTGGTACTGGTCCTCTTCGCGCTCGCCGGCGGCGTCTCCATGAGCTACCAGGTCTTGTGGACGCGCGCCTACGCGATTATTTTGGGCAGCTCGACCTACTCGTTTACCGTGATCTTGACCGCCTTTTTGGTCGGCCTGGGCGCCGGAAGCGCGGCCATCTCCCCGTATCTCAAGCGCATCAAGCGGCCGGTCTTCTGGCTGGCGCTGACCCAATTCGGGGTCGCCGCCAGCGCGACTGCGGCGTTCTTCGTGCTCGACAGGCTACCGATTTGGCTCTTCGAGCGGCTGCGAGAGGATGTGGGCAGCGCCGGGGAGATCTACGTCTACTATTTCTTCTTGGTCGGCGTGGTCGTCTTGTTGCCGACTTTCCTGCAGGGGATGAGCTTCCCGCTGGTGATCCGCACCGTCGTCGACGACCGCACCCGCTCGGGCAAGCTGGTGGGCAACGCCTACGCGTTCAACACCGGCGGCTCGATCATCGGCAGCTTCGCGGCGGGCTTTTTGCTGATGCCCTGGCTCGGCCTCAACGCGGCGATCTCGGTGGTCGTCGGCATCAACCTATTCATCGCCGCGACCTACGCGCTGCTCGAATCTTCGCTGAACCCGAAACGAAAGCGCATCGCCGCGGTCGCCCTGGCGGCGTTGGTGGCCGGCGGCGGCTACGCCTTCGCCCCCCGGATCGACCCGGTGGCGCTGACCCGTGGCATGTTCCGGGTCTACTGGGCCCGTGAGCTCTTCGACCGCGAGAAACTCGCCAAGGACAACCCCGACCTGGTCTTTTACGAGGACGGGCTGACCGCGACGACCAGCGTCGAGAAGCGCGGTGACCTGGTCACGCTCAAAGCCAACGGAAAGCCGGAAGCCTCCGACGGGGCCGACATGGCCACACAGGTGCTCGTCGGCCTGATGCCCTTTGTGGTGCGCTCGGGCGACCCGGACCGGGCCATCGGCGAGGAAGAGGCCGTCATGGTCGGCTACGGAAGCGGCGTGACCGCCGGTGGTAGCCTGCAGTGGCCGCTCGAATCGCTCGAGGTCATCGAGCTCGAGGCCGCCATGATCGAGGCATCCAAATACTTCAACCACGTCAATAACCGCCCGCTCGAAGACGAGCGCATGCGCGTCATCGAGAGTGACGGCCGCAACTACCTGGAGTACGTCGACAAGACCTACGACGTCATCGTCAGCGAGCCGTCCAACCCGTGGATCGCCGGGGTCAGCGCGCTGTTTACCGTCGAGCACTTCAAACGCGCCAAAAAACACCTCAAACCCGGCGGCGTCTTCAGCCAGTGGGTCCAGCTCTACGAGCTAAGCCCCCAGAACGTCCGGCGCATCTTCGCGACCTTCCTGGAGGCCTTCCCCCACGTGCACGCCTATAGCTCGATGCCCAAGGGCACCGATCTGATCCTCATCGGCAGCGACGAGCCCATCCCGCTGCCGCCGGGCGGCTACGAGCGCGCCTGGGATATCGACATCACCCGCGCCGAATTCGAGCGCATCGGCATCGAGCACCCCGACGAGCTGCACGGACTGATGTTCATGAACCAGGCCGAGCTCGAAGAGTTCGCCGAGGGCGGCGAGATCAACACCGACGACAACGGCCTGCTGGAGTTCTCGGCGCCCAAAGATCTCATCAACTACAAAGAAGGCGAGGAGTTCTTCGCCGACCGCTACTACCGACACGACGTCTACGGCGACCTTCGGCCGTACCTGGATGGCTGGCCCGACGGCCCTCAGTGGACCCCCCAGCGCGTCGGCAGCCTCGCACGCGCTCAATGGCTCGGCGGAAAACCCGAATACGCGCGCATCCTGCTCGAGGAGGCCGGCTATGCGACGATCGACGATCTGCCGCTGCCGCCGTCGAAGCCCTACGACGCCCTCGAGGAGGCCCACCTCGTGCTCCACGCCGCCTCGCTCGACCTCGACGAGGCGATCATCCGCACGTGGCCGGCCCCCAATTCCTCGATGCACCGCACCGCCGCCGATACGATACGCGGCGACAAGCACAACCAGGCGATGATGTATCTGGAGAACCAAGAGAGGCCGCCACAAGGCGGCTACGATGGCGAGAAGGGCCTCTTTTACGCCTACCTGCTCACCGAGCGACGCTACTACCGCCACGCCCTCGAGCAACTCGAGGGCCTCAAAGAAGACGGCGACCCCACAGTCGTCGAGAGCCTGCCCTTCCGACTGCTCGTGGGCTATGTGCGCTCCAAACGCCAGCACTACCACCGCAGCTGGGACGCCTATTTCGAGGCGGGGCGGTCGCTGGTAGACTGACGAGTTGCACCGGCCCCTCTCGCCACATCGACCCCCGCTAGGGGCTACGCATGGCTCGATTCCTCGCTCTGCTCACCCATAGCTCCCCGGTCCTTCACGCCCGCAAGGGGCTCGGGGTCCGTGGGTACGGCTGGGTTGTGCGGCTCGTGGCCGATGGGGCTGGTTGCCTCGCCGATCTGGAATCGAACGTGTGTGCAGCTATCCACAGA
>JBKGZI010000249.1:0-8970 GCA_046545675.1 Persicimonas sp. | reverse complement strand
CCGGATACCTCATTCGCTGCAGCGGCCTGACCCACCTGTCAGGCCTCCCCGGGAAGTCACCACAACCGCACCGCTGACCACCTGTCGCTAAATACCCACCGACGGCCATGCACTGGTGTGTCCTCAATCTGCCGAGACACGCTGATCTCACCCCAAAAGCCCACTCACCCGGCCCGGGAATCCGTCGGGGCGTCCAGTCCCGTCAAATTCAGCCAGATCGGACTCCTGAGAACCCTTCCCACGTCGGCAAACCACCCCCCAGATCGCCCTCAGACCCGCATGAGAACTGGCTAACACGGTCCCTGGGACCCATCAGCTACCACGACAGCGCCACGACAGCGACGGCACTGCAAATCAGTGTTTTTCGCGTGATTCGACCTCATTCGGCGTCTGCGCAGCAGCGAAAGCCAATATTGGGCGCCGAAGAGCCGGGCGCCTTGGCCGACGAATACGAGCAGGTGGCGGTGTCTTCGGTGCTGTCGTAGCCGCCGCCGACGATGCGTTGCTCGGCGACCCACTCGTGGGCGTTTCCGGTCATATCATAGGTCCCCGTCCAGCTTCGGCAGCTCTTCCGCGAGCCCGCCGCGGCGAGCTCGCGCTCGAACTCGTCTTCGTCGACGGTATTGCACTTATCCGGGTCCCAACTTCGGCCGTAGGGATATTTGGTCCCGCAGGCGCGGCGCCATTCGGTGATCCTGCACAGCCGCTTGCCTTTGGATTTACAGGTCTGCTCGGCCTTGAACCAACTGACGTTGGTCGTCGGCTTGCTCCCGCGCGCCGGATACTCGTAGACGTCGATGCAGAAGTTGCCCTTCTTCGATTTGACCAGCACCATCCCGGATTTGCAGTGGGTGCCCTGGGACTTGGCCGGCTCCTTCTTCTTGGCCGACTTCGACGCGCTTCGGCTGGCGGCGCTTCGGCTGGCGGCGGCGCCGCTGGCTTTCTTCTTCTTGGACGGCGCGCGCGCTCCGTCGTCGCTCTCGTTGTCCGCGACACCTTCTTCGTCGCCCGCATCAGCGCCGTCGGAGGCGTCAGCGCCCCCATCGCCGGCATCCCGGCCGGCGTCGGCTTCTTCTTCAGCCTCGGTGGCCCCCACGGCTTGGCCGCGCGCAGCCAGGAGCGCCTTTCCGGCGCGCTGTTGGGCGGCGGCGAGTTCCTTGGCGTCGGGTCCATCTTGCTCCGAAGCCTCTTCCTGCGCGGCAGCTCTAGCTTCGCTACGGTCGCCGATTTCGACAGGCTCTCGCGGGTCTTGGCCTTTCGAGAAGATGAATACACCCGCCAGCGCCGCGGCGACGAGCAGTCCGCCGACGATCAATCCAACCGGCAGGCCTCCTTCGTCGTCGCTCTTGTTGGAAGCGCTCGATGTCTGGGCAGGTGTGGGGGCGACGGCGGTGGCCGTGGCCTCCCTTTTGTTCTTGCTCGCTGTCTTGTCCGATGAACCGTCGGCCGACGGAGCCGGCGGTGGTGGCAACTCGTCGCGGCGCACCTCATTGGTCTCCAAAAGATCGCCCAACTCGGCTTTGCCCTCGCCGCCTTTACCGCGCTTATATTCGCGGGTGGCCACGTCATCTTCGAGCGGCTCGGCGATGTCCTGTGGGGTCTCTTCTAATAGCGGGTCCGACGAGGCCGGACCTGAGGGAGCCGGCGGCGGCACGCTCGGCTCGCTCAACCCCACCGGATCGGACATAGCTCGATTGGAGCCCGTTCGACCGCCGACATTTAGCAGCCGCCCCGTATCGACGAGCGTGGCGAAATCTTCGCTCAACGCCTCGACGCTCGGGTAGCGCTCGGCCGGGTCGAAGGCCGTTGCGCGGCGGCACAGCGCGTCGACGGCGGCTAATTGGGCCGAGCCCACGTCATGGGCGCCGGGAGTATAGTCTGCGCCGAAGACCATCTCGCCGATGATCGCCCCAAGGCTATAGACATCGCAGCGCGCATCGACCGTGTCTGACGGCGTGTGCAACTCGGGAGCGAGGAAGCTGCTATCGGATAGACGCTCACAGAATATCTGGGAGTCGATGCCCGCGAAGAGATAATGGTCCGTGACCTTGATCAGCTCGGGCAGGAAGATCACGTTGCGCGGCTTGAGGTCGCCGTGGGGGAACTCCCGGTGGATATGGCCGAGGGCCAGCGTGATCTGGCCGACGATCGGCTCGAGCTCCTCGAGGGTGAAGTTCTCCCCTTTGGCGCGACGCATCTCGATGACCTTTTGCAGGCTCAGGCCATCGAGCGCCTGCATCGATACCCACGCGTGGTCCTTGTGCACTCCGCTGTCGTGGATGCGAACCACGTTATTTTGCGTCATCGTGCGGGCCGTACGCGTCACCCGCAGAAATTGCTCCTGATCGCGCGGATCCTCGATCAGAGCCGGATCGAAGATTTTGACCGCGACGTCGGCGTCGATGAGGTTGTCCTCGGCTCGAAATACCTCACCGAAGGGCCCCTTGCCGACCAGTTCGCCCAGCTCGAAGCGATCCGACAAGACCTCGCCGGGTGGAAAGAACCGGTCCGCACTCACTGCGCGCATCTGCTGCGTCATGCGCTTGAGGCCGTCAGAGCCGAGCTCGAGTTTGCGTGAGCTTGGCTGCAGACTCGCCCCGCAGTTCTGGCAGGCTGAGGCCTGTGACGCTATTTGGCTTCCACATTGAGGACAAAGCACGCGTCTCTCCTGGGCAGGACGCTCATCGAGCAGATGGCAACTCGGTTGTGATTATCGAACGATCAACTACCAAATCGGCTCTACGGGCGCAACTGGTACGGTTGTCAGCATCACCGGCTCTGACTACTATGGAAGCAGACTTAACGCCTATCAATACTGTGAACGAGGAGGAGTCGTGCTCATCTCTCTGATCGCGCTCGAGAAGCGCCAGACCATCGCCGCCATTGCTGTTCTTGTCGCTCTCGGCCTCTTGCTCGGCGCTACCGCCACTGCGCTAGCGATCAAGCCGGAGAAGAAGTTCAAAGGTGAAATCATCATCAGCACCGAGCGGTTTCCCAGCCGTTTCAAGAGTGACAACCACTTCGTGGGACATATGAAGAAGGCCAAGACCAAGACGCTGGTCGCCGAGGATGAGGACGACTGGACGTTCCACTATATGAGCTTTTTGCCCGAGTCCGTCTCCACGCTCAAAGCGGCGGTCACCTATTATGACGTGACCAACCCCGGCCAGAAAAAGATGATCAACACCTTCGCCTTCTATCCCGGCGAACGCGAAGACAAGATCTTGGCGGGCTTCGCCGAGCTGTCGATGGATAAATTCGAGACCAATCGAAAATACCTGATGGTATTCAGCCGCGGCTACGGCCAGGAAGCCCTGGCGAAGACGCACTTCACGCTGAAACGCAAAGGCGAGAAGAAGGACGACGGCGTGGTCGACTTTACGGGCAAGAAAAAGAAGAAGAAGAAGGACGACTAAACTGAGGGTCCACCATCAGTCGAGCCTGCGAGGAGGAAGCGCGCCTTCCTCCTCGGGCTCGTCTTCTTGCTCGTCTTTTTGCTCGTCTTTTTGATCTGCTCGTCGCTCGGCCTGGGCGGCCTGCTCGTCGTGTGTTTCTTTTTCTTCGGCGGCTTTTCGCTCCTCTTCTCTTTGCCTTTCTTCCTTCCTCGCTGCTGCTTGTCTCTGGGCTTCTTGTCTCTGGGCTTCCTGTCTTGCCGCCTCACGCTCTTCTTCTTTGCGCTTCTTTGCTGCACGCTTGGCGGCCTCGCGTTTTTCTGCGGCCTGCTGTTCGGCCCGCTGCTTCTTCGCCTTTCGCTGGGCCTCGCGGTGATCGAGTTCGTCGGCGAGCGCAGTACGCCTTTCGCGCGCGCTCTGCGAGAGTTGCTCGTCGTCGAGCCACATATAGGTCGTCTCGAGGCTGCGCCGCGCCGCGGCGAGGTCTCCATGCTCGAGGTTGTCCTCAGCGGCGGCGAGGCTTCCCAGGACTTGACCGGTGATCAATACGCGATCGACCTCGAGATCGGCGGCCGCTCCGTCGGCTGCGGCCAACTGGTCCTGCCCTGATTCGGCGCCGGAAGGTACGTCCCGAGCCCCGTCGTTACCCGCTCCCAAGCCCCACACGACACCGCCCAAGACGAGCAGCGCCACGATCACCACAGCCACCGGCTTCCACCGCCGAGGCCGGTCGTAGCTCACCGGTTCGCGCTCGGCCCACTCTCCTGGCAGATCGACCTCATCGAGCCCCGGGCCCGTGCCGGCGGAGTCGTCGAACGTGCCCAGGTCGACCTGTGCCGCCCGGTCCGGATCCGTATTCATCGTATGAGACAAGTCCCGGCGCACCGTCTCGCTTCCGTGGATGTCCGCTACGCCGCTGACCTGCGGCGGCTGAGAGCGCGTCACCTTCGGCGAGTCGCCAGCCTCAGACCCCGGTTGCCCCAGCCGCGCAGTCTCGCTGCCCGGGACCCCTCTGGCATCCCCGCCGGCTGCCGCCTCCTCGAGGGCCTCGAGCAGATCGTCTGCCGATTGATAGCGCTGATCGGGGTCCTTATTCAGGCACTTGAGGATGACCGACTCGAGCCCATGAGGCACGTCGATATCCTCGCGGGCCATCGACGGCCTGGGCGGCTTGTCGTGGAGCTGCTTGTTGAGGATGATCAGCTTGTTCTTGCCCTTGAACGGCAACTTCCCGGTGGCCATATAAAAGAGGATGATCCCCATCGCGTACAGATCCGATCGGGGGTCCGCCTCGTCGCCGCGGCATTGCTCGGGCGACATGAATTCCGGGGTGCCAAAGACCGAGCCCGTCTCGGTCATCGGCCCGTGCTGGTGATCGTCGTCGACGATCTTGGCGATGCCGAAATCGAGCACCTTCGCGGCGTAGCGGCCGCGGCCGGTGGGCATCACCATGATATTGTCCGGCTTCAGATCGCGATGAATCACGCCCTGGCGATGGGCCGCCGACAGAACCTCGCAGACCTGAGTGGCCACCGAGATGACGTGGTCGAGCCCGAAGGGCCCCACCCTCCGGAGGGTGTCGGCCAGGCTGTCCCCCTCGATGAACTCGGTGATCAGGTACAGCGCGCCGTCGTCGTGCTGGCCGTATTCGAGCAGGGTGACCGCGTTGGGGTGGTTGACCTTGCAATACGAGCGCGCCTCGTTCAAAAAGCGCATGATGATGCCCTCGTCGGCGGTGAATTTCTTTCCCAGAAATTTCACCGCCACCCGCTGGCCCAGCGGCTCGTTGACTCCCAGGTACACCTCTCCCATGCCTCCCGAGCCCAGCCGATCGACGATCTTATATCTCTCGCCGACTACTTCGCCGACATAGGAGTCGCGCACGGCTCGAATGGGGACCAACTCGCTGCCGCAGCGTCCACAGAACTCGCCCTCGCCGGCCTGCGAGACCATGCACTTCTTGCAGATCTTGACGATCTTGGCGCTGGCCTCGTCCTCCTCCGGCGGCGGGTCATCCCCGGCGCTCGCTCCCTGAACGCTGGTCTTATCCCCGGAGAGGTCCTCATCGCCGCTCGACTCGAAAGCCGGCGCCGTGTCGCTCCCTACTTTTCGTTCAACATCATCGCCCAAAACTCAACCTGGTTTGGCAGGTGCGCATTCGGCAGCCATTTTGCCACGGCGCGGCCAGTTTTCAAAATTACCCTTGCCTTACTATATCACTATATCGCCACCGGGTTCGTCGAAATTGAATATCTCATATAGAGCGTGCGTCCGAGGGGTGATCGCATTAAGATCGTACGCCGAGTTCCCTGCGTCCACTACAAGAAGCGATATGAATGACCCGCGAAGTGAAACCGACGCTCACCCCCTGTTCAACTTCTGGACGGCCTACGCCGTGGCGATCGTCATCCTGAGCCTGGGCTGCGTGGCCGACGATCTGGCCGCAGACGTCGGCGAAATCGGCGTGTGCGGAGTCAGCACCGACCGGGCCGGAGAACAACGCGGTCTGGCCGGCTACTTGGGTTTTTATCACGACTCGAACGCTCCAAAGTACGGGACTGATTATTATCAGGAGTTCGAGCCGGATATCGCCGAGGGTGCCTTCAACACCTATTTCGTATCTCATTGGGACACTGGCGAAGATGTGCGCATCGACAGTGTCACCACCAGCGATCCCGATGTCGTCTGGGTCGCCGAGGTCTATGAGTCGGCGTTTGTGGTCGAAGCCATCCAGCCGGGCTCGGTCGAGATCGAAGTCGCGACCGAATCGGGTATCTCCGATCGCACCGAGCTATACGTCTCCGCGTTGGACCGCGTCGACCAGCGGCATTGCTGCGTCGAAGACCAGCGCGCCTACTACCTGACTGACAGCGACATCGAGATTCCGACCACCTTTTACGACCGCAGCGGCCAAGATGCGATTGGCTTTGGACTATTCCCCTTCGAGATCAGCGACGAGGACAACCTGAGCTGGCTGTCGGGTGTCGAAGACCCGACCGACCTGCATCTGCGAACCGGCCGCCACACCGGAAACGTCACCCTGACCCCGACCGTCGACGGCGCCCCGCTCACCCTGGAGTTGGTCTCGGCCGACCAGGTCGACGGACTCAGCGTGCAATGGGAAGAATTCGATTATACCCGCGGCGAGTGGTTGGTGGGAGGCGTGCTACACCGCAACGGCACTCCCATCTGCGCCGGTGATTATCCGATGCGGGTCGAGGCCCTCTCGCCGGAGACTTGCATCTTGCGCGATGAAGCGGGCAGCCCGGTATCACATGTGGAGATCTTCGCCGACGAAGTCGCCTATCTCGAGGAGCGCCGCGCCTCCGGCGACTGTGACGTGCGCGTGGAATTGCTCGACCGGGACGACGGCAGCGTGCTGGTCTCCCAGGACGACTCGCGCACCTTCGGCACCTCCGAGCGATGATCGCGCGGAGGCGATCATCACCGGACTTCTTACACACGGTTCGTCCTTGTGCTAAAAGACGAAAAAGTTTGGAAGTCTGGACTCGATGGCTGCGGGTATCATTAAATGGAAAATAAGCTCTTTGTCTCCGACCTCGTCGACGGCGAGCCGGTTCGTACGGTTTTTCTAGTCGCCGACAAACGTCTGGGGACCACCAAGACCGGCAACCCGTTTCTCACCCTGGAACTCGCCGACAAGTCCGGCAGCGTCACCGGCCGGGTGTGGGACGACGCCGAGGCCCTCTCGACGCGCTTCGACCAGGAAGACTTCGTGCGTGTGGAGGCCCACGCCGAGACCTATAAGGGCCAGATCCAGCTCAATGTGCGCGACCTGCAGCGCGTCGAGCCCGACCAATTCGATCTGGCCGACTTCGTGCCCGCCTCGGACTTCGACCGGGACGCGATGCTCGACCAACTCAAAGCGCTGGTCAGCCGCGAGGTCAAGAGCGCCGAGATGTTGCGCTTTTTGGACACCCTCTTCGACCAGACGCAGCTCATCGAGCAATTCAAGCTCGCCCCGGCCGCCAAGGGCAACCATCACGCCTACCTGGGTGGCCTGCTCGAGCACACCCTGTCGATGGCCCGGCTGGGTTCGATGCTTTCACGCCACTACGCACATTATTATCCGGGGCTGCTCAACCAAGATCTGGTCATCGCCGGTTGCATCCTGCACGACATCGGCAAGTGCTTCGAGCTCAGCTACGGCCGCTCCTTCGACTATACCGACGAGGGTCGGCTGGTCGGCCATATCGTGCAGGGCGCCGAGTTGGTCACTAGCATCGCCCAAAAGGTCAGCCCGGCGCTTCCGGCGAGCATGCTCACCCAGCTCAAACACCTGATCTTGAGCCACCACGGCAAAAAGGAGTTCGGCTCGCCGGTGCTACCGCGCACCCCCGAGGCGCTGCTGCTCCACGAGATCGACATGATCGACAGCCGCATGGCGATGTGCACCGAGGCGATCGAAGAGCACCGGGGCGGCTCCGACGCCGACAAACCCTGGACCGGCTACCAGCGTCTGTTCCAGGGTAACCTCTGGGTCGGAGACGAACCGTCCACCAAGTGGGCCCGAGTCCACTGCCCGGCGGAGGACGAGCTCGAAGGCCCGGGCGCACTGCTCACCGGCGCTGAGACGGCCTCGGCGCCGGCCAAGCGCTCCGCCAAAGAGTCTCGGGAATCCGAAGAGACCCTCGATTTGTTTTCCAAATGATCCTCCCTCGTCGCGAGGCCTTCGATTTGCGATGATGGAGATGCGCTGACCCGGATCGAGCCGACTGGACTGAGCCCATAGAGGGGATAGTCAGATGAGCATCCTCAATCGCCTAAATCGCATCATTCGCTCGAATATCAACGACGTGCGCTCGGGAGGCCAATCCGGCTCCGTGGACAGCGCGCTCGGCGAGATGGAGTCGAGCCTCAAAGAGGCCCGCCGCCAGAAGGCGCTGATCCGCAAAGAAGAGGCCAAGCTCGCCGCGACCATTCGCGACGCGCGTGACAAAGCCGATAGCTGGGAGGAGCGGGCCATGCTCGCCCTCAAACGCGGCGAAGAGGACCTCGCCCGCGAGGCACTTCTGGTGCGAAACGAGGCCCTCGACGAGGCCGCGCGGCTTCGCGAAGAGCTCGAAGAGCACCGCATGTATCTACAGGATATCGAGAGCGCGCTCGAAGCACTCGAGATGAAGATGGAGGGCACCCGCGGCCGGCTGCGCGCGTCGAGTTCATCGTCGGAGCGGCCGTCCAGGCTACGCGCTGAGAGTGATTGGGACGCCGAGTTGCGGCGGCGAGTCGAAAAACGCGGCGGCTCGACCAGCTCGACCCGATCAACTGGACGCAGGAGCAGCTCGGTGAGGCCGCGATCCTCGAGCAGCGACCCGTTCGGCGACGAGCGCGTCTTCGAGGAGATGGACCGCATGTCCGACAAGATCGACGACTATAGCGCCGAGGTCGAGGCGATGCGCGAGTTGAGCGACGAGAACCTACGAGATCCGGGTAAGAGCCGGCTCGAAGAGCGGTTTAGAAAGCTCGAGGGACACGAGGAGCTGGAGCGCACACGCCGCAAAGCGCGCTCGACTCCCAAAGCGGCCTGAGCCCGGGCGTCCACTACGTGCGCGGCAAG
>JBKGZI010000248.1:0-9036 GCA_046545675.1 Persicimonas sp. | reverse complement strand
GTGGATTGACCGAGGGTGGGGTCAATGAGTGGTATCTGCGCTATGGCGGGGGCTTTTAGACCCTCCGTGATGGCGCAAACCCCACGTCTCGATAGGTCCCAAGCGACCGAAGGGAGCGCCGCGCGCTTTCTAGCGCGGCAAGGGTAGCCCCGGCCGACCGAGGCGAGAGCCGAGGGAGCCCGGGGTGTGTGCGTGTTGGCGCAAAATATACGTCTCGAAGATCGACGAGATGCCCAATCGAGCGCTATTGCATGAGCGTCGAGTTGCCTTCGTTGGCCATTTGTGGTGGTGCGTGGCTTGGTCCCCCGGGCTCCCTCGGGCCCAAACGGCGGGGCCTCGGTCGGCCGGGGCTACTCGTGCCGTGCTAAACTACGCACGGCTAGCGCTCCCTTCGGTCGCTTGGGTGGTTTAAACGAAAACGTCCTGCCACCTGCGAGACGTCATCTCGCCAGATGCGATGTCGCCCCGAATTAAGATGCGCCGGCAAATCACCACGCTCGATACGCGCCTGATCCTCGGCGTCATACGCCTCCACACTCACCTCGCCATCCTCGGATATTCGCAGCAGCGCCACGCTCTTCTCGCTGGGTCGATCATCGCCAATCAACGTGCGATTGCCCGAGCCCAGGCAGGCCATGCTCACCAGCCGAAGGTCGTCGCGCTTACCCGGATAATAAGCGTGGTGGTGGCCGCTGAGCATCAGGTCGACGCCGTGCTCGCGCAGCAGCGCCTCGAGGTCGCGGTCGTCGAGGATTTCGTTTTTGCGCTCCTCGGAGAACGGATACAGCGGCACGTGGCCGAAGACCACCTTGACCGCCTTGTCGCTGTGGGCGCTGAGCACCCGGTCGAGCCAGCGGCGCTGCTCGGCGTCGATGGGGCCGGTGATGGTGGCGTCGAGCGAGATGAAGAGCGCCGGGCCCACCTCGAAGGCGTAGTGCAGCGGGTAGAAGGTGTCGTCGACGAAGCGCACGTCGGGCCGGTGGCGCTGCCACTGCTCGACGTAGGTCACCCGCTCCTCCAGATAGACCGCGCCGGCCGAGGCGTCGTGGTTGCCGGGCGTGACCGCCAGCGGAATACCCGCCCGGGCCAGCGGCTCGGTCACCGCCGCGTGAAACCCGTCCCACATCGCCAAATAGTCGAGCCCGCGCTTTTGGCCGGCGACCATATCGCCGGTCGCAACCACCAGGTCCGGGCCGATATCCTCGACGAGCCAATCGACCGCGCCGTGGACCTCGTCGTGGTAATCGGTGGATCCGTAACTACCGTTGAGGTCGGAGACGACCGCGACGGTCAGCTCTTCGGGCGAGGCGTCCTCGGCCGGCGCGGCCTCTTCGACCTCGCGCGTCTGCCCCGACTCGCTGCTACTACGCTCGCGCGGCGCCTCGGCCGGACGCTCGGTGTCTTCGACCACGAGTTGGTGGGTCGTGGATATGCCCGACGAGGTCACGGCGTGAGTACAGGCGGCCAGCAGAACTGCAGCGAGGCCGAGGGTTAGAAGTGTGCGGGTGAGCTTTCGCATGTGTTGGGGCCGACAGCAGGATAGTGTCCGGTCTGCACATTGATTGTCTGTGCAGATGGCGCGGCTGTCAAAAATTGGTGGGAGATTGTAGAAGGGTCTGGAGTTGGAAGCTAGAACGTGGTCCCCCCCAACAACCACATACGCCAACAGAAACAAAAACATGCCCCACATCACCACCCAAGACGGCACCAGCCTCCACTACGAAACCCGCGGCTTCGACCAAGAAGGCGACACCGTCGTCTTCCTCAACGGCATGACCCAGTCGACCGCCCACTGGAATAGCCAGGCCAAGGCCTTCGCCGAGGCCGGGTTTCGGGTGCTGACCTACGACGCCCGAGGTCAGGGCGAAAGCGAGCTGGGCGACGCCGAGCTCACCCTCGAGTTGCACGCCGAGGACCTCGCCAATTTGCTCGACGAGTTGGACGCAGACAGCGCGCATTTGGTCGGCTTTAGCCACGGGGCGCGCGTGGCGCTCGGAGTGGCGAGCTTTTTTGCCGACAAGCTCGACCGGCTGGTGCTGTGCAGTGCGACCGCCGAGCCCACCGCTCTCGCGCGCACGGTCGTGCGATCGTGGCACGAGGTGCTGGTCGCCGGCGGGCTCGAGGCGATGAGCTGGTGCGCGCTGCCGGCGATCCTCGGCGACGACTTCCTCGAGCAAAACGAGCATATCCTCGACGGCATTTTGCGGGCCGCCGTGCAGCGAAATAGCCCCGAAGGTGTGCGCGCGTTGCTCGAGGCGATGATGGAGTACCCCGACCTGTCCGAGCTGGCCAAGAAGGTCTCGGCGCCCACGCTGGTCATCTCCGCCGACGAGGACCTCTTGGTCACCCGCCAGGGCGCCGGCAAGCTCGCCGAACTCGCCGGCGGCCGGCACACCGAGGTCAAAGGCTGCGGACATACCATTCCGATCGAAAAGCCGGCGGAATTTCGCGCCACTGTCACGCGGTTCTTAAACGCCTGAGCTGACCTCTGGTAGTGACTTAGAAGTGAAGTGACTGAGAAAGCCGAACAATATGGACAAATACAAACTCAACCGCGCGGCGCGCTGGATCGACGAGTCTGACCACATCTTGGTCTTCGCCGGCAGCGGGCTCTCCGCCGAGTCGGGTGTACCGACGTTTCGCGGCGAGGACGGCCTGTACAGCGACCCCGACCTGCTTCGGTTTGCCCACGTATCGGCCCTAAAGGAAGCCCCTCGCGAGGCGCTGGCGTGGTTTCAAGAGATCCGCGGCGAGCTCGGCGGCTTCGAGCCGAATCCGGGCCACCGCGCCCTCGCGCGGCTATGCGCCGAGCGCGACTGCACCATCGCCACCCAAAATATCGACGGATTGCTCGAGCGAGCGTTTACCGACGAGGGGCTCCCCCCCGAGGGCATCTGGCACCTGCACGGCCACCTCGACGCCGCGCGCTGCCACGAGTGCGACTTTCGGATCGAGGAGGCCCCGGACGATTATACCCGCGCCGAATGCGACGAATGCGGCGGGATCGTACGCCCCGACGTCGTCCTGTTCGGCGAGATGCTCCCCGAAGAGCCCTTCCAACACGCTCAGGGCGCCGCCCACGTCGCCGACGTCGTCTTGCTGCTGGGCACCTCGGGCATCGTCTACCCGGCCGCCTCCCTGCCCGGCCTCGCCCGCTCCCACGGCGCAAAGCTCATCGAGATCAACCCCAACGAGACCGAGCTGAGCGATATCTCGGAGTTGATTATTCGCGGGCCGACCGGCGAGGTGCTGCCGAGGATCGAAGAGTTGCTGTCGTGAGAAAACTGGGCGTCAGTCGGAACCCTCCCCACTCGAAGCGAAGCGGAGAGAAGGGGAGGATCAAGGTGGGGAATCCGTTTCAATGGCGTGATGACGCCACACGGAAGAGAAGGCCCCCTCCTTGATCCTCCTTTATGCGGGTTGACCGTGCCACTTTTACAAAGCAAAGCGGGGAGGGATTCTGCCAACTAGCGCCGCAGCCCCATCGCATAGAACGCATAGGCCAATTCATTGGCCAAAAGCTCCCAGAACAACTGCGCCCCGAAGCCCGTCCACCACAGCCAATTGGTCTCGCGCTCGACCTCGACGGTGATCACGCCCAGCGGGTCGCCATTGAACGAGATCGGGTAGGCGAGCGTGGCGTAGGCCGACGAGCGCGCCGGCTTATAATAATCGCCCAGCCGCACCCAATCGGACTCCTCGAGGCCTTCGGCGAGGACGCTTCGGGCGTCGACGACCGTCCCGGCCCGCTCGTTGACGTATAAAAAATTCTTGAACGCCAACTGCTCGCCCTCGCCGCGGCCGCCTGCGAGCACCAGCGGACGGTTGATGCGCACCGCCAGGCCCGAAACTCCGGAGTCGGCGCGGTCGTCGGGCTCGACGTCGACCGGCAGGCTGAGCTGCTCGAAGTGGGTCCAGCCGTGAGGGTGGGCGTAGCGCAGGTGGCGCCGGTCGTCGGCCCCTTCGGGATCTTCGCGCAGGTAGGCGATCGCGAAGCTGGGCACGTCGACGTGCGGGACGATCAGTGAGGTCACCGTGCCGATGAGGTTCTCGATGCGCGCCACGCGCGCCTGGGACGCCGCGATCGCCTCGGTCAGCGCAGCGCGGGTCTGCCGAAGGATCCACAATTTCCTGGCGTTGAGCGTATACAGCGGCGAATAGCGCAGCAGCGAGCTCAAATTCTGGCTCAGCTCGCTCAACAAATCGCTGGTCGACTGGCTCATCTCTCGGCGGTCGCGAAAGACGAGCACCACAAAGCCCAAAAGTTCGGTCTCGGCCTCGGTGTGTGTCAAAAGCGGCACCATCACGTACATCGACTCGTCGCTGCGCTCTTCGCAGCGGTGAAAGCCGGAGTGGCTCCGCTCGTCGCCGTCGACCGCACACCATTTATCGACAGCGTCGTCGCTGCGCGCAAATATCTGAAAGGGCTGCTCCGGATCGCGCACCTGGCGCTCGATCGCCTCCCGGATAAAGCCGGCGGACTGATCGGCCAGGCGGATGGACATGCCAACCAGCCGTCGGGGCTGCTCGTCGGCCTCGTCGTGGTAGAGCCGCTCGGCCAGGAACGAAAACCGCGCGTCCTCGGAGGCCTCCAGCGTCATCGCCTCGAGGCTGGTGGTCATCAACATCGAGGCGGAGTGATCACAGCCGGTCCACTCCGGCAGGTGCTCCATGAGCTGGTAGAGGCAAGTCTTGATGGGCAGCGACTTCTTCTCGTCGAAGAATAGCCGCATCGCGTTTCGGCGCGCCGCGCGGATCGCCTCGGTCGCCTGGGCGGTAAGCTGGGCGATGGCATCCGGGGACATCACCTCCGACTCGCTGACCAGCGCGAAGCCCAAGAGCACGCGCGCCTCCCCGCCGCCCGCCGGCCGGTCGACCAACGGCACCAGGTCGTAGACGACGGTGCTGCCGCCGTTGATCCGTTGCTCCACATGCAGCCTGCCGTCGCCCTGCCGGTAGATGTGGCAGAGATCCTCGAAGGTCCACGCCACCTCGACCGGCTCGCAGCGCGCGATCGACGCCTCGAAGCTGGTCGACTCGGCCGCCGAGCCCTCGAAGCCCACCGTGATCAGGATTCGAGCCCGCCGCTCGCGCTCGAGCCAACTGGCCAAGTAGCGGTGAAAATGAAAGGAGAGTACCTCTTGGCCGCCCTCGGTCATCTCGGGCGCGCCGGTATATCGAATCGCGTACGTCATGATTACTGCAAGGGTTCGAGAGAGCGGCGTTTTATACCAGTGCGACTTTTCGTATAGTGCGGGCGAATCCAGTCGTGCTTGTCCAATCATGCTCATGCGCGCCAGAGCGCGGCAATCTGCGATGACGCCGAAACCCGGTCCCGACTTCATGCTGACCTTGCCATCATGGTGCCGCATTCGAGCACTTTTTGCCACTCTGGCCGTTGTGCTGGTCGTGGCGGCGTGCAGCGACGACGAGGTCGAGATCACAGGTGTCACCGGCGGGGGTTCACCGAGCTTTGTCGACGCCGGCCACACCGACGCCGAGGCCAACTCGGCCGATCACGTCTTCAAGGCCTATTGCTCGCCGGGCGAGCGGCGCTGCCTCTTCGAAAACAGCCCGATCTACGAAGAATGCGCTCCCGGAGGCGAGCGCTTCGACATCGGCGCCTGCTCGGCCGGCCAGATGTGCCGCGACGGCCGGTGCGTCGACTTCGCCTGCCGGCCGGGCCGCGATCTCTGCATCGGCACCAAGACGCGGGCGACCTGCGCCGAGGACGGCCGCAGCCACCTCGACGAGCAGATCTGCGAGGGAGAAAGCGACATTTGCCGAAACGGCGAGTGCTTCGACGCATGCGCGGCGGCCGCACGCGACCGCTCGTATATCGGCTGCGAGTATCTCGCCCGCGAACTCCCCAACCTCTACCGACTCGGCGGAGACACCGACGCCGAGGCGCCCTTCGCGGTGGTGGTCGCCAACCCCAGCCCGCTGCTCGACACCACGGTCACCATCACCACCCCCGACGGTCAGCCGGCGCCCTTGCTCGAGAGCGTCACGATCACCCCTCAGGAGTATCAGGAGAGCGACCCGACCACCGTGCGCTCCGAGGTCCTGACCGACGACGACGCGCTCCCCATCGAATCACCGGCGCGCGAAGTCACGCTACCGCCACGCGCCGCCGGGGTCTTCTTGCTCGATCCGGGATCGCCCATCGAGATGCGCGCCTATCGCGTCGAGAGCACCCGGCCGATCATCGCCTATCAATTCAGCCCCTATTGCTGCAACGTGACCGCCTCGAACGACGCCAGCCTCTTGCTGCCGGTGGCCGTCCTCGACCAGCGCTACCGCGTGCTCAGCTACCCGACCATGCTGGGCATGGCGGCGAACGACGACTATCGGTCGACGATGACCATCGTCGCCCACGAGGACGACACCCGCGTCGACATCGACAGCCCCGTGGAGCTGCTATCGAGCAGCGACTCGTTTCCGCGCGACGCCTTCGCCGGCGGCCCGTTGACCCTCGACGCCGGCGAGTCGATCTCGCTGGGCGCGGAGACCACCAGAGACGAAGGGGTCGTCGACGACCTGGACGTCACGGGGGCGGTGGTCAGCGCCGATAAAAAGATCGCCGTGTTCGCCGGCCACGAATGCACCTTCGTACCCCAGGACGAGTGGGCCTGCGACCACCTGCAGGAGCAGATCTTCCCTGCCTCCACCCTCGGCAAACGCTATCTGCTCACGCCGATGCGCCGACGCGGCCAAGAGAGCGCGAGCACCGAGGCCGTCTACTGGCGGCTGCTGGCCGACGAGCCGACCACGATCACCTTCTCGGAGGCGCTCGACGACCTCGACGTCAAGCCGCCGTCGAACGACTACACCGACGACTGCGCCGAGCTGGCCGACGGCGCGCAGCTCGAGCTCGACGCCGGCCAGTTCTGCGAATTCGGCACACTGGACGCCGTGGGGCTTCGCAGCACCGGCGCGCTCATCGTCGGCGGCGTCCTCGCCGGGCATAACTCGACCGGGCGCGAGCACTACGGCAGCCACGCCGGCGACCCGTCGTTCTTCTTGCTGCCCGCCGTCGAGCAATTTCGCACGAGTTATAGCTTCGTCTCGCCGCCGACCTTCGAGAAGAACTACGTCGCCGTCGCCGCCCCGCGCGCAGCAGCGGTCGCGCTCGACGGCGTCTCCATCGAGCCCGAGCAGCGCATCCAGCTCGGGCAAACGACACTCGAGGGCGCCCGCTGGGATCTGTATATCGTGGCCGTCGAGGCCGGCTACCACACGATGGAGGCCAGCGAACGCTTCGCCATCGTACCGCATGCCTACGACGACTACGTCAGCTACGCCTTTCCCGGCGGGCTCGACCTGACCAAAGGGGGGCCGTGATGAGAGACCATCGCTTCTTGAAGAGCATATTCTTCCAGCTCATCGCCATCGTCTGGCTCTTCGCGCTGACGCCGGCGGCCTTCGCCGCCGACCCGGTGGTCGTCGTGCCCACCGGCGCGGCGACCCACGCGCCGATCTTCGACCTCGACACCTCGACCGATCCGGCGCAGGTGCGCGAGCAGGGCCAGCGCCGGCTGGTCAGCTCGTCGATCGAGTCGGTCGCTTTTCGTGACCTGAAGATCTTGCCCGACGGCTCCAATCTCCTGGCCGATGTGGGCGCCCGAGGCGTGGCCATCACCGACTCCGACGGCGCGCTCACCTACACGCTGGCCTCCGCGGGCGATCGACCGCGCATCACCAGCGCGTCGGTGCTCGCTTACGCCGCGCCCGGCGAGCCCAACCGGATTTTGCTAACCGACAGCAATCGCTCGGAGGCCATGGTCGTCGAGCCCGGCGCCGACACGCCCCACTGGACCACCAGCCTCTCGCTGCCCTCGGCGCGGGCCGAATTCGCTCAGGCCGTCGCGCTGGGCGGTAACCGCGCGGCTGTGGCGGTCAACTGGCCGGTGCTGCAGATGTCCGGCATCGTCCTCTACGAGGTCCAGGCCGGCCAGCCGCAACGCGAGATTCGCCGCCTGGTCAGCTTCGACCACGGCCCGGCCGAGTCCGAGCTGGTCGTGGTACCCGAACTGGAGGGCATTCGAGACATCATGGGCCTGCCCGACGGCAATTTATTGGTGACCACGCGCTATTCGCTCCTGGAGTTGGGCGCCGAGGGCGACATCATCTGGGAGGTCGACATCGGCGACTCCGACGCGCTGCGCGGCGAATTTGCCTCGGCGCGACTCGTCGAATCCGGGGACGTGGCCGTGGCGACCTTCGAGCCGGGCGTGTGGACCAGCTCGCACACCAACCACCGCCTCCACTGGCTGTCGCGCTCTGACCTGGAAGCCGACACGCTCGAGCCGATGGCGACCAGCCCCGCCCTGCCCTTCGCGCCGATGCGTGTCGAACCCGCAGACGGCCACGGCGGCTCGGGCACCTTCGGGTATCGGCCCGGCCTCGACGCCGGCGGCGGAGCCCTCGACAGCCTGGCGATGATCCGCGACCTCGAGCTCGACAACAACGCCTTTCGACTCGACCAGACGATCCGCGCAAGCGCCTCCATCGAAAATACCGGCGCCGACGAGCTCTGGCTGACCAGGCTCGCCATCGTGCTGGTGCCCGGCGCCTGCGGCACCGACGGCGGCCTGCCGATCACGCTGTTCGAGGCCAACGCCGTCGACCTCGGCCCCGGTGACACCTTCGAGCTCTTCGACCAGCGCCGCGTCGACGAGGCGTTCGAGCTCGGGCGCTGGTGCGCGAGCATCCGCGCCGACACCGCCGCCGGGGAGTCGGCTCAACTGGGCACCCCCGTCGAATTTGAAATCCTGGACGCGCCCGCGCCGAGCGAATCGATCATCGAGGTCGACGACCTCGACTTCTCCACCGGCGACTCCACCGAGCCGGACCCGGACCCGGATCCCGACGCCGACATGGGGCCCGGCGACGAGGGCTGCGGGTGCACGAGCGGGCCGGCAGGGCCGCCGGCGGGCTTGTTGCTCTTTGTGGCGGGGGTGTTGGGTTTGCGACGCCTACCCTCCCCGCGCGTTTTTCAGCGTGGGGAGGATCAAGGTGGGGCCTGTCCTTAAT
>JBKGZI010000247.1:0-9062 GCA_046545675.1 Persicimonas sp. | reverse complement strand
CGTCTCGAAAGAGGCGGGCTCTGGTGTTTCTTGGGCTGTTCGAGCTTCTACCTCGCCCGATTCTGCCACCTGACCACGACCTGCAACGCCCCCTCGACCACCATCCACCCCCACAGCGCAAAGCCCTGCTCCAACCACCCGCTCACCACCGGATCGTCGACCGCCCCCGCATGCACCTGCTGCACATACGCCGCCGGCGTCAGCGTCTCGCGCCAGCCGGCGTACCCGATCGCCTCGACCACGCTATATACCGATTCATATCCGAATTGCTGGACCAGCGCCCTGCGGCAAAGCGTCACGGCCTCGGCGATGGCCTGCTCGTCGAGCACGTCGCGCCACAGGAGGCCCATGCCTCGCAGGTGAGCCTGTTGGGCGCCCTCAGCGCTTGGCTGGGGCGTTTGGGGCATCCCGCCGAGCGCCGTCCAGGGGTGGGCGGCAAACGGCGCCTTGGCGAGCGTCGGGGCGGCGAGCGCGGCGCCGATGAGTTGGTGGCCGCGCTCGAGCGCCAGTTGGAGGGCGGGCTGGGCGTCGAGCAGGCGTCGGCGCTCGGCGGGCCCGACCGGGGTCTCGAGGGTGCACAGCGCGGAGGGTGGCCGCTGGTCTATCCAACTCAACGCTTCTAGATCGGCGCCCGTCAGCGCCCGGATCCGGAGCCGGTCTCGGCGCTTCCATTTGATTGGTCGAGGCTGATTCATAGCGACGCTCACCTTAATCGACCCGCCGAGCCGGCGAAACCCCTGAAAAAACTACGGCTCTCGTCGCGCCACGCCAGCCAGCCCGGCCGGCCCGAACTCTTGCGTGCCCCCCATACGTGTGATTTAATGCCACCGACTGCTTCCAACGCTCAGACGGTATGCATGGCCTGTTTAGGCCGCTGTTTTAGAAGGGAGCACACGCGCTCTGACAGCGCCTATGAATCGAAGCCCATCACGGAGCAGCTCTCGGAATGATTGTCCAGTGTCCCAGTTGCGCATCGAAGTATCGCGTCAATGATGCGAATGTTCCCTCTTCGGGCGGCAAGATCACCTGTCCATCTTGTCAACACAAATTCATCGTCTATCCCGAGGAGGAACAGCCCGCCCAGGGTGGCGGCTCCAGTGATCTCGAGGATAAAACCTCGGTCGCTTTTCGCCCGGACCTCCAAAAGATGGTCAGCAAAATGCGCGAGCAGGGCGCCGGCGGGGCCGGCGGCGGCCAAGAAGAGCCGCCTTCGGGGGCGACCGAGGTGATGTCGGGAGATTCGATCCCCGACTTTTTGGCCAACCAGGGCGCAGCCCCGCCCGACGACGGCACGGTGGAGATGCGAAATCCCTTCGGCGAACCCGACGAGGATGTGGCGGCCACCGAGGTCGTCTCCGGGGATATGCTCGATAATTTGGGCTTCGAGAGCCCCGGTCCGAGCCAACCGCCACAGCGACCCCAGCAGCCCCAGCAGCAACAGCAGGTCCAACAGCAGCAGGTCCAACAGCAGCAGGTCCGACAGCAGCAGGCCCAGCAGCCCACTTCACCTCCCAAGCCCCAGCAGCCGGCCCAGACGCCGCCGCCTGCCAGCCCGCAGCAAGCGCCGCAGCCGGCCGCCACCGCGGAGCCCGATTTCGATGATGTCGACAGCCTCAGTGGTCCGGACGCCGACCACGACGGCCCCTGGAAGCTCAAGACTAACTTCGGACTGACCTACGAATTCCCGGACACCAAGAGCCTCAAAAATTGGATGTCCAGCCGTGAAGACCTGCAGGGCTACTCCCTGTCGGGTGACGGTGAGAGCTTCCACGGCCTCGATGAGTGGCCTCAGATCAGCGCGGGCGCCGGCGGTGCCAACTCGCCGCGCAGGATGCCCTCTTCTCAGCCCAATAACCCTTCGTCGCCGCAGCAGCCGCCAGGCGGCTCCGGCGGCGGGATGGGCGCTGGAAATATGGGCGGGATGGGCGCCGCAAATACGGGCGCCGGAAATATGGGCGCCGGAAATATGGGAGGCATGGGCGCCGGAAATACCGGAGGAATCGGCGCCGGAAATATGGGCGCTGGAAATACCGGAGGAATCGGCGCCGGAAATATGGGAGGCATGGGCGCCGCAAATACGGGCGCAGCCGGAGGCGGTTTGGGCCAGCAGCAGCCTCCCCCGGCCGCGTCGAACTCGCCGGGTAAGAAGATCGAGCCCAGCGAATATCGCCCGCCTTCGCGCGACTCTCAATACCACTGGGTGCTGTGGGTCGTCGCGCTGCTGCTCACCGCGGTAGCGGCCGCGATCGCCGTGCAGACCTTCGGCATCTACGACCTCAAGAGCGAGCTGCTCGGCGCCGCCCCCGAGGAGGCGGTCCAGGAGCAACTCGACCCGGAAGCTCGAGCCGAAGGTGACGACGATGAGGCGCCCGCCGACGAACAAGACGAGGAAGGCGCCGACCCCAAGATCACCCAGGAGGTCGATCGCCTGCTCAAGGATGCCGGCCGCGCGGTCGACAACAATCGATTACAGACCGCCAGCGAGAAGTTGCAGAACGCCAAAATGCTCGATCCCGAGCGCGTCGAGGTCTACGAGATGCTCGTCGAGGTCTATACGGAGATGGGCCAGGGCGAGGACGCCGAAAGGGCCGAGGAGAAAGCCACTGAACTCAAAGCGTCGCTCGGTCAGCCCGAAGAAGCGGGCGCCGAGGAGGCTGAACCCAACTGATGGACGTTCGCTGTCCACAGTGCGACACTCTGTACGAGATCGACGCGCCGCAGCTACGCGGTGGCGCGGCGACGCTCAAGTGCAGCCAGTGCGAGCACGTCTTCCGTCTGGAGACGAACGCCGCGCTGAGCCAGGAGAACCAGCGGCGCTGGATGGTCCAAAACACCACCAGCGGCGATGTGCTGTATTGTTCGGCCTTCGACGAGCTGCACGCATGGATCCTGGAGGGAAAGGTCGCCAAGGACGACCGGATCTCTCGGACCGGCAAGAAGTGGAAGAAGCTGGGCAATATCGGCGAGTTCATGCCGATTTTTCAGGCCGTCGAGAGCATCTCGAATATCAGCGCTTCGCGAGCGGCCCGGCGCCGCGCCGAGGGCTCGGCCCCGGAGCGCGCCCCAGATCCGGCGCCCGCCCCGGCCACCAAGGCCGAGTCGTCGAGTCCGTCGTCGAGTCCCATGCCGGCGGCGAGCGCAGCGCCCGACGCGGCCTCCCAACCCGACTTTCGCTCGAGAGTCCCGACCTCCCAACAATTCGTCGTCGAGGAGCCCCCCCGCAAACAGCCGCGCGGGCAGACCGGCTCGCCCAGGCCCTCACGTCCCGAGACCGGCCCCAACAGACGTGTCGAGCCGAAGCGGTCTCAAACGTCCGCATCGCAGCAGAATTTATCGGGCCCGACCGAGTTGTCGGGCCCGACCGAGTTATCTGGCCCCACCGAGGAGCAGAGCGGCCCGCAGGTGCGCCTGCAAACGGGCGCCTTTGGCGGCGGCGCCGGTGTCGACGACTCCGACGACCAGTGGAGCTTTGGCGACGGCTCGTCGTCGCTGGGCGAGGTCGAGGCCAGCGGGCAATTCGACTCCGTGGTCTACGACGAGCCGAAGAGCCGTTGGCCGATCGTGTTGGTGGTGGTCGTGTTGGTGGTCGGTGCAGCCGGCGCCGGGGTGTGGTTCTTGCGGCCCGATCTGATCGACGATTGGCTCTCCGGCGGCGAGGACGAACGGGTGGTCGACATCTCCAAGGATCGGGATGAACAAGAAGAACCGGCCGACGAGGCGACCGCCTCCCCCGAGGAGTTGCTCGTCGCCGCCACAAACACCGCGCTCGAGGCGGTGCGCCGCACTCACGCCGAAACACTCGCCGAGGTGGCCGCCGCTGCGGCCCCCAAGGTCGCCATCGCGGTAACACAGGCCGACGAGCGCGCCCAAGAAGCCGCAGAAGAGCCCGACCCCAAAGAGATGCTGGCCAAGGCCAAACGCTACCTCGAGCGCGGCAGCCCGACCCACGCGCGGCGTAAATTCCACGAGGTGCTCGAGATCGAGCGCCGAAACGTCAGCGCTGTCACCGGCCTGGGGTGGTCCTTGCTCGCCCTGGGCAACGCCTCGGCGGCCAGCTCTCAATTCAACAAGGCGCTGGCTATCGACCGCAACCACGGCGACGCCTATATCGGGCTGGGCAAGGCCGAGCGCGAGCAGGGCAATACGGCCGCAGCCCTGGAGGCCTACCGCGACTATCTGGACCGCTTCCCCGGCGGACCCAAGTCCTCCATCGCCGACTATCAGGCCGAGCAGCTCGAGAAAGCGCTCGAATAAAAGAGCCGCCGCGATTTCTCGCGGCGGCTTGCTGGACTCAATGAGAGCTCATTGCGAGCCTATTGGACGCCAGCTTATTCCTCATCCATGACGACGACTTCTCCGAATTCGAGCGCGCGCACCTTTTGCTCGATGCTGTCCAGGTCGCCGATGACGATCCAGGTCAGCGTCTCCGGTTGGATGGCCTCGTTGGCGGCCTCGCGGGCCTGCTCGGCGCTCAGGTCGTTCATGCGTCCGGTGTAGGTGTCCCAGTGATCGTCGGGCAGGTCGAATTTGACGATCTCGGCGATGCTGCCCAGCAGCCGGGAGGTGGTCTCGTTTTGGCCGGCCAGCTTGCGCGTCTTATTCTGCTTGATGCGCCCCAGCTCGGCCTCGGTGATCGGGCGGTCGCCCAGGTAGTCGTCGAGCTCCTTTTTGATCTCGGTCATCGACTCGCTGGTCTTGTCCGATTGGACGTTGGCGTAGCTGGCAAAGAGCTGCTTGCCACGAGTCTCGTACACAAAGGAGCGGGCGCCATAGGACCAGTGCTTGTCCTCGCGCAGGTTCATATTCAGCCGCGAGCTGAACGTGCCGCCGATGACCGCGTTCATCGCCTCGACGGCGAGCTGATCGACATTGTCGCGCTCGGCAAATGCGTTGCCGGTGACGATGAGCGATTGCTCGGCGCCGGGCTTGTCGATGAGCACCACGCGCACCTTGTCGGGCTCGGCGAGCTTGGCTGTGCGGGGATCGCCGGGTTTTTGGTCGCTGGTCCACTCGCCGAATTGGGCTTCGAGCTTGGGCTTGATCTCGTCCATGGTCGTGTCGCCGACCACCAAGATGGTGCTGTTGTCGGGGCGAATCGCGCCGGCGTGGTAGTCGACTAGGTCGTCGCGCGTCAGGGATTGGACCGACTCGCTGGTCCCGGAACCGGTCAGCGGCACGCCGTAGGGGTGCTCGTCGCCGTAGACCAGCGGGCCGAGCAGGCGCAGCGCGCGGCTAAACGGGCTGGCCTTCTCCTTGTCGATGGTCGCCAAGAGCTGCTTGCGGCGCCGCTCGATCTCCTCTTCGGCGAACGCGGGCCGGAGCACCACATCGCCGAAGAGGCCGAGGGTCTCGTCCAACGAGGTCGTCAGCGCCTTGACGCTTATATGGGACTCTTCGAGGCTCGCGCCGCTCGACAGCGAAGCGCCAAGCCGCTCGAGCTCGGCGGCCAGCTCCAGCGAGCTGTGGTTTTCGGTGCCCTCGTCGAGCACGTCCATGGCCAGGCTCGCCGCGCCCAGCTTGCCGGCCTCGTCGGCCGAAAAGCCGCCGTCGGCGCTCAGCCGAACGCGCACGGTGGGCACGTCGTGGCGCTGGGCGAGCACGATCTCGATGCCGTTGGACAGCTCGGCCCGCTCGAGGTCGGGCAGGTCGAGTTCGGGGGCGTCTCCCGCATCGGGCACCTTGCTGCGGTCGGCCGCGCTCTCTTGCTTCTTGGCCTTGTGGTCGGGATCGGGCAGCACACGCAGCAAGAAGACGCCGTCGGTGAGCCACTCCTCGCTGGCCGCGCGCACCTGCTCGGCGCTGGCCTCGCGCTGGACGTCCAGTAGGCTTGTGAAGGCGCCGGGGTCGTCCAAATAGACCTCGCCGCGGGCGAGCACGTCGCTCTTCCCGCCGAAGCCGCCGACCTTCTCCAGCCCGGAGACGGTCTCGGAGAAGTAGGACATCTTGGCGCGCCTGAGCTCCTCGGCGGAGGGGCCGTCGGCGACGAATTTGGCGATCTCCTCTTCGAGGGCCTCTTCGACGTCTGCCAGCGGCACGCCCGAGCGGGCGTCGGCGCCGATCAGGATCTGCGAGCCGATCTCGCCGTCGTAGACCCAGGCGAAGACGTCGGTGGCGATTTGGTCCTCGTAGACCAGGCGCTTGTACAGCCGGGAGTTCTTGCCGTCGCCCAGAAGCCGCGCGGCGATGCGGAGCTGCTCGAGCTCGTCGGTGCCGTATTCGGGCACGTTATGGACGTAGTAGGCCCGGGCCTGGGGGACCTGGTCGTAGGTGGTCAGCTCCTTGCGCTCGTCCATCTTGGCGACCCAGGGGCCGCGCTGCTCGACCGAAGGGCCGGCGTCGATATGCCCGAAGTACTTCTCGGCCTGCTCGCGCGCCTCTTCGACGGTGATGTCACCGGCCAGGGTCAGCACGGCGTTCGAGGCGCCATAATACTCGGCGAACCAGGATTTGACGTCGTCGAGCGAGGCGGCGTTGAGGTCCTCCATGCTGCCGATCACCGACCACGAATAGGGGTGCTCGGCCGGGTAGGTATGCTCGGGGATCAGCCGCCACGCCTCGCCGTAGGGCCGGTTGAGGCCCTGGCGCTTCTCGTTTTGGACCACGCCGCGCTGCTCGTCGAGGCGATCCTGGGAGATGGCCCCGGCGAAGTGGCCCATGCGGTCGGACTCCATCCACAGCGCCACGTCCAGCGCCGAGGAGGGCACCGTCTCGAAGTAATTGGTGCGGTCGCGGTTGGTCGTCCCGTTCATATCGGTCGCGCCGGCCTCCTCGAGGGGTTCGAAAAACTCGCCTTCGAAGTTCTCGGAGCCCTGGAACATCAGGTGCTCGAAGAGGTGCGCAAACCCGGTCTTGCCGAGCCGCTCGTTCTTCGAGCCCACGTGGTACCAGACATTGACGGCCACCACCGGCGCCTTTTTGTCCTCGTGGACCAGCACGGTCAGGCCATTGTCGAGCACGATTTTCTCGTAATCGACCTCCACCGCGGGCAGGTCGGCCGCGCCCTCATCGGCGCTGGCCTGCTCGGTGGCGGCCTGCTCGGTGGCGGCGTCGTCGGGCCGTTCTTGGGCCGACTCCTCGGCCGGAATCTCCGGCGTGGGCGTGGGCCCGGCGCAGCTAAATGTGGTCGAGGCGACGAGCGCGGCGGTCAAAAGCGCCGCGGTCGAGGAGAGCGTTCGCAAATTCATTATAGAGGTCTCTTACTGCAGGGAGTTGCTTTTTGAGGGCACAGGCTCGCAGCGCCCGCATCCCATAAGCAACTTCTAGGGGGAAAGTATTTCGTGGGCAAGGGGGAGGCGGTCGATTCTATGAGCGTGGGTCGAGCGGCGTGCTCTTCTCGAAGGTGGGACCGGGCAATTTTTGGGCGCGTGTCCAGCGCTCGGAAATGGTCGCTGCTCGAATCCAAAAAAGTTAGAAAAATGACTAGTGTCAGCCCCCGTTTTCGGGTAGGTATGCCTCCTGCGTATGCCTCGGCCCTTAGAGGTGTTGAGGCAGCACGTCATCGAAAAACCTTTTTTTATATCAATAGGGTAGGGAAAGTCTTGGTCAATCAGAAGCTTGGTTCGTATTCGATCGTATTCGTTGTTCTTTGTGCGCTGGTCGGCACCGCTTGTGGGGGCGCCGACGGAGAAGACGGCGCTGATGCCAACGCATTATTGTCTCAGGCCGCCGAAGTGGAGCCTGGCGAGGTCTGTGAGGCGGGTGGCATCGAGGTCTCCTTGGGCACGGACAGCAACCGCAACGGTGAGCTCGATGACGAAGAGATCTCCGATACCGAGGTGATCTGCAACGGTGTCGAGGGTGAAGATGGCGCCGACGGAGAAGACGGCGTCAACGGAACCGACGGAGAAGACGGAGAAGACGGAGAAGACGGCGAAGATGGGGCCTCCTCGCTGATTCAGATCAGCGACGAGGACCCGGGCGACAATTGTGAAGCCGGCGGCCAGCGTGTCGACGTGGGTCTGGACAACGGAGACGGCGACGAGACCGCCGGCGACGGCCTCCTCGGAGATGGCGAGATCGACGCGACCCACTATGTTTGCGACGGCGTCGACGGCTTTACGGTGCTCACCAATCTGGTGGAGGCGCCGGCTGGCGGCAGCTGCGACAACGGCGGCCAACGCCTCGACATCGGCCTGGACAACGGTGACGGCGGCGAAACGGCCCACGACGGGGTCCTGGGCGCCGGCGAGATCGATCAGGCTCGTCATATCTGCAACGGCCAAGACGGAGCCGACGGCCAAGACGGCGACGACGGCCAAGACGGCGAAGACGGCGCGACCGGACCGGAGGGCCCCCAGGGCGCCGACGGCAGCGACGGCAGCGACGGCTACGACACCCTTATTGATCAATCGCCGGTGTCGAGCGGAGCTGATTGCGCCTATGGCGGTGTGCGCGTCGACTCGGGCCTGGACAATGGCGACGGCGGCGGCACCGCAGACAACGGTGTGCTCGAAGCCGACGAGATCGACTCGACCTCCTATCTGTGCAACGGCGCCGACGCCCAAGGCGGCGGTGTGAAGCTCACAGACGCGAGTGGCTTCGATATGGGTACGGTGGTCAGCGCCGACGACTACGGCATCACCGTGCTGTCTACCGCGGGATATATCGCCTGGTATGGCTGGGACGGCGATATGGGCGACAACCAGTATTATTTCACCGGGTCGAGCTGCACCCAGGGCACCGCGTATCTGAACAGCGGCAGCGACGATCCGCAGAAGATGTACGCCAAGTCGGTCTACTACCACCCGCGATCGGACCAACTGCTCGTGCCCTCGAATGTCGGAGGCGACGGAATGGCCACCAGCGTCGGCAACCTCTCCCCGGGCTCGTTTGACAACTACGGAAGCTGCACGAGCCCCTACAGCGGTAGCGGCCACGGCTGGGAGATGCAGTCCATCTCGGCCAGCGCCGCGGGCGTCAAAATGAACCCGTCCCTGCCGCTCACGCTGCAGTAAGACCCGTCCCATAAAGGACCCCAAACCCGAGGGTCGAGTCACTCGTAAGGCCGATATCATGTCGGACCCACGAGGTGCTCGACCCTCGGGTTTTTTGATGTCCTAAGT
>JBKGZI010000246.1:0-9062 GCA_046545675.1 Persicimonas sp. | reverse complement strand
CACACCCAACGCCGGCAGCACCCTTGCCGTATGCTCCAACGAACGCTAAACTTGATAACTACCTTATACACATCTATGCGGTCACGACGTGTTGTGGCTGCAACACAACGGCTGGCTCTGCGGGGACAGCCCTAAATTGAACGCGCCCATTGGGCGATTGGGATGTGCGTATGGTGCGGGTCTGGCCGACTCGCGCGGCTCTCGGAGTGCGGGGGCTCGAATATGGTTGTGGTTGATTGGCATCATTTAGGAGACGGCATCATGGCAGACACGTACAACGGCAAAGTGAAATGGTTCAGCGAGGAGAAGGGATATGGATTCATATCCCGTGACGACGGCGAGGATGTGTTTTTTCACTACTCTTCGCTGCAAGTAGATGGTTTCAAGACCATCGAGGATGACCGCGCAGTGCAATTCGAGATCGAGGATGGTCCCAAGGGTCCCAAGGCGACCAACGTACTTCCCACCTAAACTTCGACTTCACAATTCGAACAGACGCCGCCCGCAGCTTTGTCCGCTGCGGGCGGCTTTTTTCTTGGCTATGCTCGAGCCCCAAAAGCCCCCCACCGGTTTATCCGGTGGGGGTCGTTGCCGTACCCCAAGCCCCAAGCCCCAAGCCCGCCTTCAAGCCTTTCCTGGACCCCTGGACCCCCGGACCCCTGAACCCCTGAACCCCCGAACCCCTGCCTCTCTGCACAAAACCTGCACAAAATAGCCGGACCATCGTCACGACAGTGTCCTACTGAGGCAAACTCCGGCGCGCATCTTTATAGGCGTAGATAGCTCATATGCCCGTTACGCCAATGGAGATGCCAATGTTGATGAAGATGATGCCGGTTCGGATATTGTGCCTGTGGATGGCCGTGTCGCTGGTCGCTGCGGCCGGTTGTGGCGAGGATGCCTCGCCCGAGACGACCGCGGCGGTCAATTCACCGGACTCACCCAATGGGCGAGAGGGTGGCCCGTCGACGGCCGGTGCGACGAAGGTACGCTCGGCGGCCGACCTGCAGCCGGTATTCGCCACGCGCGGGCCGTCGGGGGTGGTGCCGGACAAGCTGGTCGTCGAGTTCGAGCACCTTATTGCTGCTCGGGACAACCGCCGGATCAACGGCGAGACCGAGATCGAGATGGAGCCCGAGGTGGACGGGACGTGGCGCTTTGAGGAGCGCGACCGGCTGGTCTTCTCGCCGGCCGAGCCCTTCGAGCCGGGGGCGTCCTTCGAGGTCGAGATCTCATCGATCGGGCTCGAGAAGACGGTCACCGACGATGAGGGCCAAACCGATATCGAGGTAAAACGGCTCGAGCCGGCGAAGCCTTGGTCACATACCTGGCGGATGCCCGAATTCGAGATGGTGCAGATGATGACCCCGTCGGTGGTGCCAGGTAGCGGGCGTGTGCAGGTCTCGCTGCTGTTCTCGGCGGCCGTCGACACGGAGGAGATCGACGACTACGCCATCTGGCGCGTCAACGGGCAGGACTTCGAGGGCCAGGTCAACTATAAGCGCGGCGAGAAGTCCCATATTGCCCAGGCCAGCTTCGAGCACTCGGCATTTTCGGGGGAGACGGGCTACGCGGCGATCGAATTTTCGCTGGCCGGCGGGCTCCCCTACGACGACACCGCGCGCATCCGGGCGCCGGCGACCAGCGAGCATAAGTCGGTGGCCTTCGGCGAGCAGATCGAGATCGAGCATGTCGAGGTCGAGGAGGCCGTCGACGGCCATTATCTGTACTTCGTCTGCAACGACCGTGCCGCCGGCGGTGAGATGCGTTTTTACAATTTGATCGGCTACCGGGACTTCAACTTGAGCCAGCGGTGCACCCCGGAGGCCGACCTCATCGAGCGCTATATCGAGATCGAGCCGGAGGTCGACTTCGAGCTCGCCCCGGCCGCCGGCGGCTTCCAGTTGCGCGGCGACTTCGGACGCGACACGTATAACGTGCGGCTTCAGCCGGGGCTGCGCACGGTCGATGGCGGCGTGCTGGGAGAGGTCGTCGAGCGTCAGCTCGAGATCGGGCCGCGCTCGTCGGTCGCCCAGATCGTCGGCCAGGGCCGCTATATCCCGCCGGAGGCGTGGGATAACCTGGCGATTCGCCACCGCAACGTCGACGAGCTCTCCGTGGAGGTGCGCCATGTGCGCCAGGAGAACCTGGTGTTCTGGATGACCGGCTACCGCGAGGACGCCGACCAGCGCACCTCCGACCTGGTCGGCAAGACGACCATTCGGCCCGGCGGGCCCGCAGACGAGGTGGCCACGCATTTTCTCGATATCGGCGACATCGTCGGCGAGCGAGACCCGGGGCTGTACGAGATCAGCATCAACGGAGCCGGCACCGGCGACGCCGCCAGGCTCTTGCTGACCGACATCAACCTGCTGGCCAAGCGCAGCGCCAAAGAGCCCGACGCGAAGTGGTCCGACGAGGTCTTCGTCTGGGCGCTCGACATGCATACCAGCCGGCCGAAGCCCGGCGTCGACGTCAAGCTCGTGCGCCCCAGCGGCTACGTGATGGGTCGCTGTAAGACCAACCGCCTGGGCTCCTGCCGGGTCGAGGT
Source organism: Persicimonas sp. (assembly GCA_046545675.1). Taxonomy (GTDB): domain Bacteria; phylum Myxococcota_A; class Bradymonadia; order Bradymonadales; family Bradymonadaceae; genus CAYLTX01. The sequence continues at coordinate 6,511 of JBKGZI010000246.1, read as the reverse complement.
ATCCGATGAAGACGTCGACCCGAACGCGCCGTTTGCGCTCATCGCCTCGAAGGGCGGCGACGTCACCTACCTCGACTATAGCGAGGTGCAGACGCGGGTCACCGGCGCGGATACCGGCGGTGAGCCGTACCTGTCGCCGCGGCCCTATGAGGCGAGCGTCTACGGCGACCGAGATATGTACCGGCCGGCCGACACGGCGCACTTCGTGGGGATCATCAGAGAGCACGATCAGAGCGCGCCGGAGGCGAAGCTGCCGGTCGAATACGAGCTCTTCGACGCCCGCGGCCGCAAGGTCGAGGACGGCGTGGTGGAGACGAGCGAGACGGGCACCGTCGCCCTCGACCACGAGCTCGGCGACTATAGCTCGACCGGCCGATGGCGGCTCCGGCTGCTGGTCGGCGCCCGCGAAGTCACCTCGTACGATTTCTACGTCGAGGAGTTCGTCCCCGAGCGAATGGAGGTCGAGGTCGAGTCACTCGAACGATCGTTCTTTCCCGAGGACGACGCCGAATTTGGCGTCTTCGCGCGCTATCTCTTTGGCGCCTCGGCCGACGGCAGCCGCGTCGAGCTTCGCTGTCGCCTCGAGCCCAAGGCATTCACGCCGCCCGGCCGGCAGGACTATAAATTCGGGCCCGCCGCCTTCGAGGACGAAGACCAGAGCTCCATCGATCTCGGAAAGGCTTCGGCGACCATCGACGAGGACGATATGGCGACCATCGCCTGCCCCGAGACCGAGATCAGCGGCGCGGTCGGCGGCGAGATCATTGCACACGCCTCGGTCTTCGAGGCGGGCAGCGGGCGCACCACCGACGCCCGGGCCAGCGCCTGGCTGCACCCGTCACACCGCTACTTGGGCCTCAAAGCCGACGTCAGCCAGGTCGAAAGGGACGAGCCGATCACAGTCGAGGGCGTGGTCGTCGACCCGGAGGGTAACCCGGTAAGCGACGTCGACGAGGTCGATCTCGAGTTCACCCACCTGGTCAGAAATTACTCCTGGTACCGCAACCGCAATCGCGGCCACCACCGGCGCGAGTCACGCTGGCAGCCGGTGATCTTCGACTCGAAGACCGTCGAGGTCGAGGACGGCAAATTCTCGGTGCAGGTCACGCCCGCCGAGGTGCGCGACGGCTTCGCCATCAAGGCCCGCGCAGGCGAGGTCGAGTCGACGCTGCAACTGAGCACCAACCGGCAAAGCTACTGGTCGCGCTGGTGGGGCCGGCGCTACAGCCGCACCCCCAAGCCCGACGACCCCACCGAGCTGGATATCGAGGGTCCCGAGGAGGTCCAGCTCGACAAGCCCCACGAGATTCATTTCGACGCGCCCTATAAAGGCAAGGCGCTGGTGACGCTGGAGACCCACCGGGTCATCGACCACGCGCTTATCGACGTCGAGCCGGGCCAGAATAGCTGGGCGTTCTCGCTGAGCGAGCAGGTGCCCAACGTCTACGCGACGGTGTTTTTGATCAAAGACCCGCACCTGGATTCGAAGATGGCGTTTTTGCCCGAGCGCGCCTTCGGGGTGAAGTCGCTCGAGGTCGACCGCTCGCCGTATCGGCACGCCCTCGAGGTGGAGACGCCCGACGAGGTCGAGCCCAACAGCCGACTGGAGGTCGTCGTCGACGCGGGCGAGCTCTCCGAGCCGATGCACGTGACCGTCGCCGCGGTCGACGAGGGCATCTTGCAGCTCAATAATTACGAGTCGCCCGACCCGCTCGACGGCCTCATCGCCAAGCGAGCGCTGGGCGTGAACACCTTCGACACCGTCGGCTGGAACGTGCAGATGCCGATGGCCGGCCAGTCCGGCCCGCCCGGCGGCGGCTCCGGCGGAAGCAGCGAGCACACCGGGCGGATCATGCCCGTCGAGCCGGTCGCCCTGTGGTCGGGGGTGGTCGAGCTGCCCAAAAGCGGCCGCAAGACCATCGCCCTCGACGTGCCGCAATACCGCGGCGAGCTTCGCGTGATGGCCGTCGGCACGAGCAACAGCCGCGTCGGCACCGCCGAGGCCGCGGTCAAAGTGCGCGATCCGCTGACCATCCAGACGACCACGCCCAGGTTTTTGACCTCCGGGGACACCTTCGAGGTTCCGGTCTTTTTGACCAATACCACCGGAAGTGACCAGGAGGTCGAGGTCTCCATCGACTCAGAAGGTGTCGAGCTTCCGAGCAGCACCTATATGGAAGAGCTGCTGTCGCCTGTCGCCTTCGACGAGGCCAAAAAGACCAAACAGCTCGCCGATGGCGAGTCCAAACGCTTTGTCTTTCGCGCCGAGACGCTGGCGGTCTCCGGCGGGGCGCGCTTCGAGGTCACCGCCAGCGCCGAGGGATTCGTCTCGCGCGATGAGGCGAAGCTGCCCATCAAGCCGGCCGATCCCACCGAGCGCACCGTCGAGACCATCGAGCTGAACGATGGGACGGTCTCGCTGGCCAACCACGTCGACGGCTGGGTGCCCCACAGCGAGCGCTCGACCTTCTGGGTCAGCTCGATGCCGTACGGCGAGTCCTTCGATCACCTCAAGTTTTTGGTGCGCTATCCACACGGCTGCGTCGAGCAGACCAGCTCGACGCTTCGCCCGATGGTGTTTTTGTCCGAGCTGATGCAGACCGTCGACCCCGAGGGCGCCTACTCCAAAGAGGAGATCGACCGCCGCGTGATGCACGGCGTGCGCAGGATCTTGTCGATGCAGACCAATAGCGGCGGCTTCGCCTACTGGCCCGGCCGGGGCAGCCCGTCGACCTACGGCACGGTCACTGCCACGCATCTGCTGCTCAACGCCAAAAAGGCCGGCTACGAGGTGCCCCAAGAGCGCCTCGACGACGCCCTCGACTGGCTCAGAGGCCAGGTCGACCGGACCAACTATCGCTGGGCGAACGGCTATATGCACTATGTGCTGGCCATGACCGGCCGCGCCAATAAAGGCAAGATCCGTCGTGCGCTCGACCACTATGATACCAGCGTGCGCGGCTACCAGGCCGAGCAGGTCTACCTGCTCAAGGCCGCCCTGCACATGGCCGGCGACAGACGCTACGAGGACGACCTCAAAAAGCCCGACCTCGGCCTGGACAGCGGCGAGCGCGAGTCCTCGAGGAGCTTCTACTCCGACTTTCGCCGCAAGGGCTTCCAGCTCAATGTCTTCGTCGATGTCTTCGGCCGCGACAAAGCCGGCCAGAAGCTCGTCGACGCCGTCGTCGAGGGGCTCGAAACCGAGCATTACGGACGGCGCAACACCCAGGAGTTGACCTGGGCGATCACCGGCCTCGGCAAGTGGGTTCGCACCGGCAGCAACAATATCACCGCCGAGCTCGAAGCCGGCGGCAAAGAGGTCAAAAGAGCCGTCGACGGCAGCCACGGCGTAAGTTGGACCCTGGCCCGCGCCGCCGACTACGACGACCTCGAGCTGACCGTCGACACCTCCGACGACAAACCGGTCTACCTGGTCATCAGCAGCGAAGGCGTGCGCCGAAAGCCCACCGTTGAATACGGCGGCGACGGGCTCGAGTTGGAGCGCGAATACCTCGACGACAAAGGCAGCAAGCTCGACGAGGACGGCCACCACCTCGGCGACGTCGCCTTCGTGCGCCTGACGCTGAGAAATACCTCGGGACACTCCCAGGAAAACGTCGCGCTGGTCGACCGCATCCCGGCCGGTTGGGAGATCGAAAATCCACGCAATAGCCGAGGCCGCTACGACAAGCTGTACACCTCCGGCAAATGGCAGACCGACCACCTCGACGTGCGCGACGACCAGCTCGCCGCGTTCGGCTCCCTCGGCAACTCCGAGTCCCGACAGGTCGTCTACCCGGTGCGGGCGACGATGTCCGGCAACTTCACGATCCCCGGCGCCCACGCCGAGTCGATGTATCGCTCGGATGTGTGGGCGAGGGAGAAGAAGTCGCGGATTACGGTGAAGGGCCCGTGGAGTGGGCTGGTGGATTAATCAGCGACCCATCGGTGCCAGACCTTCCAGGTCTGGAGTCCAGGGCAGGGATGCCCTGGCACCGGTGAGGCGATCGATTCGAGGAGATGATGATGGTTCACAAATTCAGAAGGCTCACCCCCAAACTGCTGCGCCTCAGCCTCCTCGCCGGGCTCTTGCTCACGCTGGCGACGCTGGTCGCCGCCTACCTGCTCCCGCTGCCCGAGCGCCTGGCCGAGCGCGACTCCACCGTGGTCACCTGGCGCGACGGCCGGCCGGCCCATGTGATGCTCAGCGAGGACGATAAATTTCGCATGCCCGTCTCTCTCGACCGGGTCGACCCGGCCTACGTCGACGCGCTGATCGCGCTCGAGGACAAGCGCTTCTTTAGCCACCCGGGCGTCGACCCGATCGCGGTCGGGCGCGCTGCAGTGTCGAATATGACCCACGGCCGGGTCGTCTCCGGAGGCTCGACGATCACCATGCAACTGGTGCGCTTGCTCGAGCCGCGGCCGCGCACGTTTGGCTCGAAGGCCGTGGAGGCGTTTCGCGCCGTTCAACTCGAGCTGCATATGTCCAAAGAGGAGATCTTGGAGGGCTATCTGCAATTTGTCCCCTACGGCAGAAACGTCGAGGGCGTCGAGTCGGCCTCCATCGCCTATTTCGGCCAGACGGCCAACGTCATGTCCGAGGGCCAGATCGCCACGCTCCTGGCGGTGCCCCAGGCGCCCACGTCGCGGTATCCGACCGAGCAAAACGCCGAGCGGCTCGAGGAGGGTCGCCGGGATGTCGCCAGGAAGCTCTTCGAGGAGGGCACGCTGATCGATTCTGTCGGCGAAGGTGAGCTTAGCCTCGAGCAGGCGCTCGCCCAGATCGCCGCCGAGCCGGTGCCCCACAGGCTGCGTGCGCTGCCCCGCAGGGTGCCACACATAACCCATTGGCTTAGAGCGAAGCACCCGGACCAGGTACGCTTCGAGACCACGCTCGACCGCAACCTGCAAGCGGAGGTCGAGGAGCTCGTCGCTGCGCGCAAGGCCGAGGCCGGCCGCCACGGCGTCTACAACGCCGCGGCGGTCTTGACCGAGCACGAAACCGGCGCCATCCGGGCGCTGGTGGGCAACTTCGACTTCTCGTTGGACCGGCCCGGAGCCCACATCCCGGCGTTTGACGTGGCGCGCTCGAGCGGCTCGTTGCTCAAGCCGTTCTTATACGCCGAGGCCATCGACCGGGGCGCAGCCGCTCCAGGCCAATTGGTGCCCGACGTGCCGGCGACCTACGGGATGTATAATCCGCAGAATTACGGCTATCACTACTCGGGCCTGGTGCGCATGGAGGAGGCGCTCGCCCGATCGCTCAATGTGCCGTTTGTGCAGTTGTTGAGCCGCGTCGGCGTCGAGCAGTTTACCAGTACGATTCGGCAATTCGGGCTGCGGCGTTTCAATCCCGCCCCGGGCGAGCAGGGGCTGTCGCTGGCCGTCGGCGGCGTCGAGGCCACGCCCGTCGAGATCGCCTCGCTATACGCCGCGCTCGCCCAAAACGGTCGCCGCACGCCGGTGAGCGTGCTCCCCGAGGAGCTCGCGATCCTCGACGAGACGCCGGTGCTCGGCGAGGGCGCCCTGTGGCTGACTCGCCAGGCGCTGCGCCGACGCGACCGCCCCGACGCCCCCGGCGGCCAGCGCGGCTTCGGCGCTGGTGACGGCCCGGGCCTTGGGACGCCCATTCACTGGAAGACGGGCACCAGCCACGGCCACCGAGACGCATGGGCGGTGGGCTCCGGGGCCCGCTATACGGCGGTCGTCTGGATGGGCAATATGACTAATACGCCGAGCACCTATCTGGTCGGCGCACGGGCGGCAGCGCCGCTATTCTTCGACATTCTGGAGGCGGTCGACGACGTCGGCGGCGTCGAAGATGCCAGACCCGAGGAGGCCTTCGCCGACGTCGAGGTCTGCGCGTTCTCCGGCCATCTTCCCACCGAGGCCTGCGGACAGACCGGCTCGGTCGACTTACCCGCCCACGCCGTGCCCACCGGCCGATGCCCCTACCATGTGCGGGTCGACGTCGACAAAGATACCGGCCACGCTCTGGGAGCGCGCTGCCGGCAGGGCCGAGACTTCGAGACGCGAAGCTTCGTCGAGCTCCCGCCGGGGGTTCGACGCTGGATGCAAGAGCGCCTCGGTGGCTACACCGAGCCACCCGCGCTACATCCCGAGTGCGACAGCGCCGCTGGAGATCGCCCACCGGCCATCGCCTCCCCACCGGCCGGCGAGACGCTCGTCCTGATGGATGGCATCCCTACCGAGCACCAAAAGGTCGCCCTCGAGGCCGACGCGGTCGCCTCCAACGAAAATGTGAGCTGGTTCGTAGATGGGCATTTTCTGGGCCGAGCCAGGCCCAACGAGCCGCTGTGGTGGGAGCCGACCCCCGGCGAGCACGAGGTCGTCGTCCAAAACGCCGCCGGCCGGTCTACGAAGCGGCGGCTGGTGGTTCAATGAGTCCGATACGCCCACCGGTGCCAGAGCTTCGAGGTCTGGAGTCAGGGCAGGATGCCCTGGCACGTACGCCTGAAAGCGTACACAGCAAGATGGTGGAAATCCA
>JBKGZI010000245.1:0-9069 GCA_046545675.1 Persicimonas sp. | reverse complement strand
GAAGGCTGTGGCCGCTTCAATCTTCATGGGGGGTCATAGGTCCGTCCTGATTGGGCCCGATCAGGCGGCGCGACTGGTCGGACGACGCGCGCCCGTCGACCAAGCGTCGCAGCGCAGTGGCCCAAGAGGCGCCGAGCTCCGGACAGCCGGCCAACTCTTGGGCGACCCGGCCGCCGGCATCTTCTCCGTAGCGGGCGAGGTGGGCGTGCATGACCGTCCACTTCGGATAGGGCCGCTCGACAAGTATAAGGCGCTGGCCGGCTTCGACGGCCCCCTGTTGGAGCACCCGCAAATACCACCCGCAATAGCCGGTCTGCTGGACCCAGAGGGCCAGGCGCTTCTCGCCGTGGTAGCGGGCGAGCTTCCAGCACGGCGAACGCGGTTGGGTGACTTGAACCAGCGCCTTCTGGCCGACGCGGTAGACGTCGCCGATGCAAACCGTCGTCTCGTCCTGGCCGGAGACGGTGAAGTTCTCGCCGAAGTCGCCCGCCGTTAGCTCATGGCCGAGCCGATCGCTCCAATAAGCCAGCCGGCGTTCCGGATAGACGCACACAGCCTTGTCGACGCCGCCGTGGTGCTCGAGATCGGCCTGAGCGTCGCCGGCGAGGTTCGTCCACCCGAGCTCGACAGGGCCGCTGACGGGTTTTTTGACAAAGCCGCTTCGCCAGGGGCGCTCGAGTGGGTCTTCGGCCCCGGGCGTGCCGTGGGTGCGGGGCTTGCCGACTCTTAGAGAGACGATTTTCGGGTACTGCATCATTTTACCTCATTTTCGACGGAATCGGGCCAACTAGACCAGGTGAGCCATGCGGCCAGCGCCACTGCGGCGACCATGGCCACTCCCCCGACGATCACGAAGATCGGCGGAAGGCCCAGATAGACTTCTGCGGCGATGCCCACGGGCATCAACAGACCGGCCACGCCGAGCATGGCCGCCCACCGGCGGAGCCCATCGGCGCCTCGGAGGCGAGCGAGGACCAAACCGATGGCGATATTCAGTAGCGCAAAGAGATTGCCGTGGACATGTGCCAAGCGCGACTCGAAGTGCTCGCCGGTCGCATAGGAGGCGATCCACGCCTCGCGTTCGGGGTGGAAGTCGCGAAGGTAGATGAGTAAAAACCGTAGAGTCGGCTGCCGAAGTGGCCGCGGCGGCGCTGAAGTATTGCTCGAGGCGGCGAAGCTCGTCGAAGAGCATGCGCTTCTGCTCGAAGAGGTCGTGGACCGGCACCTGGCCGGCGGTTCGCTGCGGGCTCTTGAAGAAAAACGACAGCCAGTCGAGCACGCCGCTCTGCCCGGAGCGCTGGGCGAGGTCGGCGAGGAGCGCCAGGTCCAAGACCAGCGGCGCGGCGAGGATGGAGTCTCGACACAAGAAGTTGATCTTGAGCTGCATCGGGTAGTCCATCCACCCGAAGAGGTCGATATTATCCCAGCCCTCTTTGTTGTCGCCTCGCGGCGGGTAGTAGTCGATGCGCACCTTATGGGCCATCTCGCCGTATGCTCTCTTGGGGATGGCTTGTTCTGAACAACCGAAAGGCGCCAATCGCGAACACCAACCAAAGGCCGGTGCGAAGAGTCATGGCTGCGACCGTTCGCGTCTCGAAGGCACCTCCCTGCAAAATGTAGATACCGAAGATGGCAAAGACGGCTGCAGATGCCGCCGCGATGAGCGCCGCCAGCCAACGACTGGTGGCCCATTTGATCGCGAAGCCGATGCCGGCGCCGATATAGGCAAATCCGGCGATGAAGTTGAACCAGACGACAAAGCCGACGTAGTCGCCGGCGGCCTGGCGGGCCTCCTCGCCGCCGAAGAGCACCTCGCCTCCGGACTTGAGGGTCATCAATCCGAAGACGATGGCCACGGCGGCCATGATATAGCGAGCGATGCGTGCGCGTTGGGTCTCGTTATCCATGCTGAACCTCGTCAAATGGGGGTGTATTGAACCGGCCTCTCGTCCGGCGATTGAACAACAACGTCTCGAAAAGCTGGTGTCGGCTCATGGCGGCGCGCCGACCAGTCGGCGAAGCTCGGCGGCGGCCGTGCGCGCCTGGACTTGCGCCTGGACCAACCTCGAGCGCGCCTGGGTGAGCTCGACCTCGGTCTCGAGCACCTCGGTGCTCGACAGGCGGCCGGCCTCGAAGAGGGTGACTGCGTCCTGCAGCGCCTGGCGGGAGGTGTCCACCGACGCCCGGGCGGCGCGCGTCCTGCGCAGGGCTGTGTCCACCTCGGTGCGCTGGCGTTCGATCTCGAGGCGCGTGAAGTCCTCGAGACGCTCGACGGTCCGGCGGCTGGCCATCGCCTGATGCTCGGCCTCCTTCATCCCGTAATAGTTGACGCCCCAATCCCACGCCGCCCAGGACAGATTCAGCGAGATATCCCACGAGTCGTTGAACTCGTCTCGCGGCGGGAAGTAGCGCTCGTGGGGGTTGGCCAGCGTGTAGCCGGCCTGCAGGAAAAGCTGCGGCCACAGCGCCCCCTGGAGGGCCTCGGCGCGCTTTTGCTGCACGTCGACGCCTCGTCGGGCGACCTCGAGTTCGGGGCGGTGGGCCAGCGCCGTCTCGGTGAGCGTGTCGGTCTTTGCGAGGCTGGTCCCCTCGACGTCAGACTCCCCGAGTTCCGACTCATTTGGCAGCGGATCCTCGCTGAGCACCAACTCGGTGTCGGCGGAGAGCCCCAGGAGCGTCTGGAGGCTCAGCTCCGCACTGCGAGCGCCGCCGCGGGCCTCCTCGATGCCCACCTGGGCGTCGGCCAGCCGCGCCTGGACACGCGAGACGTCGAGCCGCGTGGCACGGCCGGCCTCGTGCAGGCGGACGATCCGATCGCGATGCTCCTCGAGCAGCTCGACCGATTGCTCGGCCACCTCGCTCATCTGGCGGGCCTGATACAGCGAAAAGTAGATCTGCTCGACCTGCAGGCGCAGGTCTTCGAATTCCTGGCGCTCACGGCTCTCGGCCAAGTCGACGCCGAGCTCGGCCGCATCCCAGCCGTCGATGAGCCCACCGCCGGCGAAGATGGGCTGGTTGATCTGAGCCCGGAAGCTAAAGGTCTCGCTGATCTCCTCGCCAAATTGTACGTCGGGGGGTTCCGCGCCGGGTTGAGCTGAAGGCAGCTCCAGGGTTCCGGGCTCGACGTCGCTGAGCTTGGCGGCGCGGGCCTGGACGTCCACGCGCGGCAGGAGACGGCCGCGGGCTTGTTTGCTGCGTGCCCGGGCCGCCCCGACCTCGTCCTGGCGGGCCTCGAGCGCGAAGCTGTGCTCGCGGGCCATCTCCACGGCCTCGGCGACGTCTAGGCGCAGGGTCTCATCGGCGTAGGCCGTGGAGGCCGTGCCGGGCAGCACACCCAGCGCCCCCATCGCACCGACAGCGGCGAGCAGCACGACGAGCGTGCCGGTGGCGCCCTGGCCGCCGTTGCCTATGCGTGCGAACAACCCACGCAGCCCCTCGCCGATATCCTCGAAGACATCGTAGACCACCGGGATGATGATCATGGTCAAGAAGGTCGCCGCGCTCAGTCCCCCGATGACCGCCACGGCCAGCGGCGAGAAGCGCTCGGCGCCCAGCGCCCACTCCGAGGCCAGCGGAATCATGCCCACGATGGTCGACATCGCGGTCATCATGATCGGCCGGAACCGCGAGGCGACCGCCGACTCGAGGGCCGCCTGCCGCTCGGAGCCCCGATCGCGGGCCTGCCGGATGAAGTCGATGAGCAAAATGGCGTTGTTGACCACCGTGCCGACCAGCAAGATGAGGCCGACCATCACCGGCATCGACACCGGCTTGTCGGCGACCCACAGTGCGATGCCCACCCCTGACAGGCTCAGCGGCACCGCGCCCATGATCGTGATCGGGTGCATGAAGGAGCGCAACTGGGCGACCAGGAGCAGATAGACCGCGATAAGCGAGATAGCGAATGCGCCGCCGAGCTTGCTGCGCGCCTCACCGAGGTCGTCGGCCTCGCCGGCGGCGACGACCTCGTAGCCCTGGGGCACTTCGAAGCCCTCGAGCGAGTCCTCGACATCGGCGGTGATGAAACTCAGCGCGCGCCCCTCTGTGAAGGCGGTGATCTCGAGGGTGGGCAGGAAGTTCTCGCGGGTGACCAAGGCCTGGCCGGTGGTCTCCCGGAGGCTGGCGACGCTGCGAAGCGGGGTCGGCTCGGCGGTGTCGGGCGTAAAGACGGGGAAGTCGAGCAGGTCGTCGGGCTGCTCGAGCCGGTCGCGGTCGAATCGCACCCGGATGGGCGGTGTCGCGCTCTGGTCGCCGTAATATTCACCGGCGTCGACCCCGTCAGAGCCGGCCTGCATCTGCTGGGCGACGCCGACTGGAGCCAGCCCGATTTGGCCGGCGCGAATGGAGTCGACGTCGACCTCCACGCGCTTTTGATCGATGCGCCAATTTCGCACCGGCTGGACGACCCCGTCGACCGCCGAGATGCGCTCGATGACCTCGTCGCCGAGTCGGTCGAGCACGAGCGGGTCGTCCCCGGAGACGCGCACCACCACCGGCGCGGCGGTGGTCGACTTGGCGGTATTGCCCAGCTCGCGCACCGTCGCGGTGCGAATGCCGGGCACCTTTTTGAGCTCTTCGCGCACGCGGTTCTCGATGCTCCAAATGCTCTCCTCGCGCTCGGTACGAGGGCTCAGAGCCACGGTGATAAAGCCCTGGGTGGGCCCCTGCGCGCCGGTGCTCGAGAAGCTCTTCATCCCCTGCTCGAAGCCGACCTGAGACTGGACTTTGACGACCTCGGGCTCGTCGGCGAGAATCGCCTCGACCCGACGGACCACGCCCTCGGTCTCGCTCACAGACGAGCCCGACGGGGTCTCCAGCGACACGAAAAAGCTGCCGCCGTCCATCTTGGGGAGCACGTCCATGCCCTGGTTTTTGACCAACACCACTCCGGCGACAAAGGTCGCCAGCGCGACCAATAGGGCGACAAGCCGGAAGCGAAGCGAGCCGCGAAGCGTGGTCAGATAGACTCCCTGGAGCTTGTCCATCAGCCACCCGAAGGGCGAGGCGATTTTGGTGCCGATATCGTCGAGGCGGCTGCGGCCGCCGGTGTAGATGGTCAGCACCGGCACGAGCACCAGAGCCACCGCCACCGAGCTGACAAAGGCAAAGAGCAGCGTCAGCGCCAGCGGCCCGAAGGTCTTGCCGACAAAACCGGTCAAAAAGATCAACGGGATCAACACGATCACCGTCGAGGCCACGCCTGCGAGCACCGCCAGGCGCACCTCGTCGGTGCCCTCGATGGCGGCCTGCTCGGCCGAGAGTCCGTCCTCGTCGCGGCGCCGCGCGATATTCTCGAGCACGACCACCGAGGCGTCGACGACCATACCCACCGCCAAAATGACCGCCGACAGCGTGACCATATTGAACTCGACGCCGGCGGCCTGCATCAGCGCGAAGGTGATCCCGTAGGAAAGCGGCATGGAGACCACCGCCACCAACGAGGCGCGCACACGCCCGATGAAAAGGAAGATGATGATCGAGGCCAATAGCAGCGCCTGCCATACGTTCGACAGCAGGTTCGAGATCGACTGCTCGGTGAAGCTGGCGTCCTCGTCGCCGATCAGAAAATCGATCTCCGGATATTGTGCGTCCCACTCGTCGAGCACATCCTCGACCCGACTGACGACGTCGACGGTGTTGGCGTCGGTGGTCTTATAGACCTGCACCGCGATGGCGCGTTGGCCGTCGACGGCGTAGCGGGCATCGTCGTCGAGCGAGCCTCGGCGAATCTCGGCGAGGTCGCCGAGCCGCACCCGTGAGCCATCGGGGGTCAGAAACGGGATCTGGCCGAGCTCCTCGAGGTTCGATGCCCGCGCTTCGACCCGGAAGCTGGTGCGGGAGCGCTCGGTGCGAAGGCTGCCGGCGGGCATGGCCGCGTCGTGATTCTCGATAGTCTGAACGACCCGAAAGAACGGGATGCGATAGGCCTCGAGCTTGCTCGGCTCGATCTCGACGATGACCGCATCCTGGGCGCCGCCGAAGACATCGACGGCGGCGACTCCGTCGATGCGCTGCAGGCGCGGGGCGAAGACGTCCTCGGCCTTGCGGCGCACCTCGACCAAATCCTCGGCGCCTACGCCGAGGGTGATCACGGGCCTGTCGCTGGTGTCGATCTTGAGCACCTGCGGCTCTTTGATCGCCCCCGGCAGGCTCTCGCGGATACGGGCCACCGCGTTTTGGGTGTCGACCGCGGCGATATCCAGATCACGGTCGTATTGAAATTCGACGGTGACCAGCGACAAATTGTCCTGCGACGAGGAGCTGACCTTGGCCGCCCCCTCCATGCCGGAGAACTCCTCTTCGAGCGGGCGGCTCAGATTCTCTGCGACGTCCTCGGCCGACGCCCCCGGCCAGGCGGTGATCGTGGTCACCACCGGCGGGGATGTGTCCGGAAAGAGCTGCATGGGCAGCTTAAAATACGCCAGCGTGCCGAAGATGGCCGCGGCGATGGCCAGCGCCCAGACGGCGTGCCTGTTCTTGACTGTCAATTCGGTCAAGCTCATCGCTTACCTCCGGGAGCTTCGACTGCATAGACACGCGCGCCGTCGCGGAGCACGTCGAGGTTGCTGACCGCGACCTTCGCCCCGTCGTCGAGCTTTGGCTCGACGGCGACAAAGCCCGACTCAGAGATACCTCGCTCGACCTCGACCCGGCTGGCGGTATCCCCGTCGACCACGAAGATCGCCCAGCCCTCTTCGGTGGCCACCAGCGCCTCTCGGGGCACGGGCGTGGCGTCGTCCAACTCTGCAAGCACGAAGCTGACGTCGACCGACATGCCCGGGCGTAGCCTTTCGGCGCTGTCGGACAGTGTGACGGTAACTTCGGCGCTGCGGGCCGGCCCCTTGGCGGCTGGCGCGATCTCGTCGACCTCCGCGTCGAAGTCGACTTCCTGCGAGAGGCCGACGACCGCCGGCGTGCCGCGGTCGATGCCTCGGCGCAGGTCGCTCTCGACGACCGGCACGAGCACCTCGAGCCCGTCGGTGGCCAGCACCAGCAAGGGACGGCCGGGGCCGACATCCTCGCCGGGCTCGGCGCTGCGCTCGAGCACGTATCCGTCGACCGGCGAGCGCACCGCGCCCTTTTTCAGGGTCGCCTCGAGCTCGCCGAGCTTTGCCTGTGCGGCGGCGACAGCCTGCGCGCTGCCGTAACATTGGTTGCGGCTGGCGTCGAGCTGCGCGCCGTGGATGACACCGGCCTCGGCGAGCTCCTTGTCGGTGGCGAAGCGCTCGCAGAGGTAGTCGTGCTCGGTCTTTGCGCGTCGAATCTCGGCGCGGATCTGACCGCGGCGCGCCGCGATATCTTCAGCTTCGATTTCGGCGAGGAGCTGGCCCTTGGCGACCCGGTCGCCCCGGTCGACGGCCAGCGAGGAGAGCGTCCCCGGAAGCTGCGCGCTGACCGCGACCTGGCGGCTCGCCCGAACGGTGCCCACATAATCGAGGGTGTGGCGCATCGAGCGGGCAGAGATGGTCGCCACGCGTACGGCTTGGGCCGAGGCAGCCTGGGCCGGTGCGACTTGGGCCTCGGGCGCTTCCGGCGCGGCCCCGTCGATCTCGCACCCGACGAGTGCCAAGGAGCCCAGCAGGAGCACGAGCACACCGACGGCGCCTTTGAAATAACCGGACACAAAGCGAATACTCACTCGCTTAGCGAGAAATAATGTCCAAAAAAATAGCTTCGACGGCATGACAAGTCCCTCCTCAGGATGGTCGGCGAATGAGTCGTTCGATGGCCGACCAGGTCGCGTCGGCTTGAAAGCCAATCCCGCGATCGGCGAGTTGGTTGACCGAAAAAGCCGCCGCCATGGCGGTGCCGTGGACCATCAGCAACAACGCGTCGACCTCGATATCCTCGCGAAGCAGCCCCTGATCGCGCGCCTCCCGAAGCGCGTCGAGCATGAAGTCGATGGCGCGCTGCTTGAGGCGGTCTACGCGCTCGACGGCCTCGGCCGACCCACAGGTGGCGAGCCTGTCGGAGAACATGATCCGCTGGATGCCCGGGTGGAGCTCGACCAATTGCAAGCGCATGCGTACGAACGCGCCGAGGCGCTCGAGCGGCTCGGTGTCCTCGGCAGGCAAGGCTTGGTCGAACATCTGCTCGACGAGCTCGGTGGCGGCCGAGATGATGCCCGCCTTATCGTCGAAGTGCCGAAAGATGGTTCCCTCGGCCAGCCCGACGCGCTCGGCCAGCGCGGCCGTGGTCAGTTGATGTAGCCCACCTTCGGCCAATATCTGCAGCGCCGCCCCGGCGATCTCGCGTCGCCGCTCGACCGATGACTTTCTGCCTGATGAGTTGCTACCTGATGACGTTTTGCTCATGGCGCTCCCACTTTGCAAGCGAGTACTCACTTGCAAAGTTAGGGCATAGTCGGCATGATGGCAAGTGCCTTTCTTCAATGGGCTCCCAAAGGAGGTTTATGATGCGCTCATCGATCCGCTTTTTCGCATTTATCGCTATCGCCGCCAGTCCCCTGGCCATGCAGGTGCAGCCGGGCAACGCACAGCCCAAGGGGTCATCGGAAGGAACGCTGGTGGTCGAGGTGGACGGATTCCGCAACTCGGAGGGTCGGGCGCGCGCCGGCCTCTTCCGCTCCGACGATGGCTTTCCGTTGGACGTCGACGAGGTCGACACGAAGGTCGAGGCGCCCATCGAGGGCAAGAAGGCGAGGCTAAAATTCACCGACGTCCCCCACGGGACTTATTCGGTGGTCGTCTACCACGACGAGGACGCCGACGGCTCGCTGGACAAGAATTGGGTGGGGATGCCCAAGGAAGGCGCGGGGATCTACAAGCCGGTCACCTCGCGGCTGCCGCCGCCGGACTTCGAGGATTGTAAATTCCGCTTCGACAAGGCGAAGCTCGAGGTCAATATTTCATTAAATTACCGATGAGGATGGTGTTCAACGGTGGTTCAGTACTCGTCTCGAGTGACCACATACGCGCTGACGGATATTTGCTCCAAGAGATCGGCTTCGAGATCTTCGTCCGTGCGATCCCCGATCAACGTCGACGCGACGTAGCCTGATTCGTAGTTGTCGAAGTCGTAGCAAACCACGACTTGCCCGTCCTTTTC
>JBKGZI010000244.1:0-9078 GCA_046545675.1 Persicimonas sp. | reverse complement strand
CGACCGAAGATACCTCGACGACCGAGGACACCTCGACGACCGAAGATACCTCGACGACCGAGGACACCTCGACGACCGAAGATACCTCGACCGAGGAAGATACCTCGAGCGCCGAGGACACTGGGACCGACGAAGACGCCTCCACCGCCGATACTGGGCCTGATGCGCAGGGCGAAACGTGCGAGGAGCGCGGCGGCTCGTCGTGCTTCTCCAACTTCGACTGCGCCGAGGAACGCGTCTGCAAGAATATCGGCTCGGCTGATACGCCCGTCCCTTGCTGCATCGAGGGCGAGCGCGGCACCAAGACTGCCGGCGAGACCTGTGATCCGGAGACCGGCGAAGACGAATGCGCCAGCGCTGTCTGCATCCAAGGCGACAACTCGTCGCTCTGCTCGACGGTCTGCGACACGGTCGCCGATTGCCCGGCCAATATGCAGGACTGTCGCACCATCGCGTTTAGCGGCACCGACGACAAGTTCTGCTTCCCGACCGAGTGACCTACTGAGAAATGCACAAGTTGCTAAAACCGGACATGGCGCAGGTGATTGGATGCAGATTGGGCGCCGATGCAGCGAGGCGATGCCCCAGCGCATCGTCGAGCGAAATCGGCGGGCAAGATGCGCCAATCAACAAGCCAGAACGGGTTTAGAAGCTTGTGCGTTTCTCAATAAAAGCACTTGTAGAACTCGCCCCTCTGCCGCAAGCCCATGGCTGGCGACAGAGGGGCCACTTTGCTCCCGCACTTCTCGAACCCTGGTTTCCCGAGCGTTGGGTGGGGTGTAATTTTCCGGTGTTACTGGAGGGGTGAACCGTGCCATTTTGATCGTTGTGATCTGGGCGCAAATGCCTAGTGTGAGTTGCCCAACGAAGCACGGAATGAGATTACATCTCCCGGTGTTTGGAGGCTGTACGTGTGATGAATGGTGTCTAGCACGATCAGCAGTCGTAGCACACAACCAGCAGTCCCACTCGTTGTATCTGAGTGAAAAGCATGATCCGCACACTTTGTCAGGCGCGGCCATTCTGGCCCGCGCGACAAGTGGCGCTTTTCCAATTACCTCGAACGATGGGCGTAAGAATATGACGACCGAACCAACCCAATACACCGACAACCAAAACCAAGAGAATAGCGTCGACGTCTTTCTCGACGATGACCGAACCCAGGTCAATATCGGCAAGAAACGACTCGACGGCGTCTCCAAAGTCTTCGGAGATCTGACGCTGCCGTTGATGAAGGGCAGCGGCTCTCTGGAGATGTCGGCCAAGACCGACCCGCTGACCGTTTATCTGTCCCGACTCAACGTCGTCGAGCCGCTGCCGGCCGACCAGCAGCAGGAATTGGCGATTCGCTTCATCGAGCAAGACGACCTGAACGCCGCCAAGATGCTCGTGCTGACCAACCTTCGGCTGGTGGTCAAGTTGGCCCGTGAGTATTCGCGCCGATGGACCAGCCTGCTCGATCTGATTCAGGAGGGCAACGTCGGCTTGTCCGAGGCGGTCAAGCGCTACGATCCCTACCGGGGCGTCAAGTTCACCAGCTACGCCCAATATTGGATCCGCGCGATGATCCTCAACTATCTGATGAACCACCTCCACCCGGTCAAGATCGGCAGCTCGCGCGCCGGCCGGAAGCTATTTTATAACCTCAAGAAGACCCGACGACAGTTGATCCGACAGGGCTACGAGCCCACCCCGCAGCTCATCGCCGACTATCTGGACGTCGACCCCAAGGAGGTCGTGCGTGTGGCCGCGCAGCTCGACGCGCCTCCGGTGTTTTTGGACGCCCAGGCCCCCGGCCACGAGCGGACCACCGTCGGTGAGTTGATGGAGTCCGACGCCGTCGACCCGGAGTCGGCCTGCGCCGAATACGACCTGTCCTCCCAGATTCAGTCGGCCATCGACGCCTTCGGTGACAGCATCGAAGACGGCCGCGAGCGGGCCATCTGGTTCGAGCGCATGATCGCCGAGGACCCCAAGCCGCTGGTCCAACTCGGCGACGCATGGGGGGTCTCCAAGGAGCGCATCCGACAGGTCGAGGTCCAGATCCGCGCCACCTTCAAGGCCTTCCTGCTCGATCGCCTCGGCGACGACGTCGAGATCGACTGGCTCGAGTCGATGGGCTGAGTCCAGTCACGGACAATTTGTGACTGACGAGAAGTTCGAGACACTCGATGCGTCTTCCTGATTCGCCACGGTTTTTGGTTTTTGGTTCTTGGTTCTTGGTAAAGACGTCGCAACTCGCGGCAAGAACCAAGAACTAACCACCAAGAACTGGTGCGTCTTGTCGAGACGATACGAAAAGCCTCGAACGACTCGTCAATCCCACGATCTGCGTTCTTCTGGTTAGAAAATCAGTTTGAGATGGACTGAGGAGCCGGTGGGGGTCACGCCGACCGAGGGGGTCAGGGCGACGGCGTCGTCATCACTGTCGGAGCTCAGCCACCAGGCGGCCGCCCAGGTCAGGCTTCCGACGGCCACGCCGGCGCCGATCCAGGTCATCGCCCCGTAGAATTGCTTGTCGTCATGGGCGCGATTGTAGCCGGACGGGCGTGGCTCGCCTTCGGCTTTGAGGGCGTCCCAACGCTCGATCTGGTCGCGATTTTCGGCATACTCGCCGTAGGCAAAGGCGGCGGTGGCCCCGCTGACGACGCCGAAGACGCCCAAGACAAACGGTCCGGTGGGAAAGTCGGAGGCGGCCTCGGCCTTCTTCGGGCGCTCGGTGAGCGTGTAGCTGACCGCCAGCGTCTGGCCTTCGGGCACGTCGACGACCTCTTCGAGGGTCTCGTGGCCCTGCTTTTCGATGATCAGCTTATAGTTGCCCGGCGAGATCGGCAGCTCGAGCGGTGTAGTGCCGGCCACGCCGTTGACCTTGTCGTTGATATAGACCGTCGCCCGGCCCGGCTTGGTGTTGACTTGGATGTGGCTGGCGCTTCGGGCCAGGCGCTCGTCGATGACCTCCAGCGTCCTCTCGATGCGTTTGCGCTTGTCGGTGTCCGGTTTCTTCTCGAGAAATTTACGGTAGTGGCGCGCTGCCTCGGCGTCCTCGCCGAGTTTTTCGTGCGATAGCGCGATCCGGTACAGCAGGTTCGGGTGCGGGTAAATCTCGTAGGCGTCCTGAAAATACCGCAGCGAGCGCTCGAACTCCCCGCTGTCGTAGGCGGCTCGGCCGGCCTGCATCAGGCTGGCCAGCTCGCGCTTGGCGCCGGCGGAGAGTTCCTGTGACGACTCGTCCGATTGTGCGAGCGCCGCGGTGGGTGCGCTCAGGCCGGCGCTTAACACCACAATCAGCAATATATGACAGGCTCGACACATGGATCCTACTCGTCGTCGTTGACTAGAGCTTCGAGTTCGGCCTCCAGATCGGGTTCATCCGACGGCGTATTACTCCCCGAAGATGCTTTTTCGTCAGATGCTTTTTCGTCTTTCGGTTCGGGCTTCGCTTCGGCTGCTTCAAGCCTCTTTTGTGCTGCAGGCTTCGCTTCTGCCGCGGGCTTTTCTGCCTCTGCGGGGTCGGCCTCGTCCCCGTCTGCCCGGGGCTTATCCGCCGGTGCCTCGATGCTCGTTGATTCGGTGCGCTTCTGTCCAGCTTGCTTCTGTGCCGCCTGCTCGTCCGGCGGCGTGCCATGCTCGGGTTCGTCCGCGGCGTTGCGCGACGGGGCCTGGTCGTCGGCGTCCGCCTCCGGTGGCAGGGCCTGCTCGTCGCTCGCGGCACGCTTGTCTGCCGACGGATCGCTTGGTTCGGGAGGCTCGGGAGGCTCGGCCGGCTCCGATGCTGCGGCTGGGCTAGGCTCGTCGCTCGAGGCCGCCGGCGCATCGTCGTCGGCGCCGGGCGCGTCGTCGGAGATCAGATGAAATAACAGGCCGCTCAGGCCAAAGACGGCCACCGCGACGAGCGCAGCTACCGAAATCAGCGTGCGATTGGAGACGCCGCTGGTGACGCCCGGCCGGGTCGTTGCGCCGGCAGGCTCTTGGGCCGGGCCCGCCTCGGGCACCGCGCGCGACTCGCCGGTGCGTTGGTCGTTCGCCGAGGCCCGCGCCGGCTGCGCTTCGATCGAGCCGGAGGCGTCGGCGGTGGCGACACCGGCTGCGTGGCGGGGTTTTCTCGCAGGGTCGGGCTCTCCCGGGGCGTTTGCGCCTGCAGCCTCGCGCACCTTTGGGCTTGCGGGGTGCTCCACCGGAGTCGTCGCGGCCACCTGCTCGTGCTCGGTATCCGGGGCGAACTCGCCGACCAACTCGTCGGATTCGCCGCTGAGCCCCTGAGTGGGCGCGTTCTCGGCGACGGTGTCGGCCTGGGAGTGCTCGTCGTCGCCGGTCTTGGCGAAGAGGTCGGTCTCCTTGACCAGGCCCAGCGTATTTCCGCGCTCGAGCTCGTCGCTGGTGGGCATCGCCGGCATCACCCAATCGGCGAAGAGCACGTCCTTGTCGCGTTCGGTGTCCAGGCGGACCGGCTCGAGGTCGAGCTCGCTGCGAAGTTGCTCGATCTGGGTGCGCACCTCGCGCGCCGACGAAGGCCGGGCGGCCGGGTCCTTGGCGATGAGCCGGTAGACCAGCGACTCGATACCCTCGGGCAGCGCGCCGGCGGGCAGCACCTCGCGCAGCGACGGCGGCTCCTCCTGGATATGCTTGAGCATGATCTGCAGGCTGCTCTGGGCCATGAACGGCGGGCGGCCGGCGAGCATCTCGTAGAGCATCACGCCCAACGCGTACAGGTCGGTGCGCGGGTCCACCTTGCGGTCGCGGGACTGCTCGGGCGCCATATAGGCGGGGGTTCCGCAGATCATGCCGGTCTGGGTCAGCCGCGTATTCCGCTGCAGCGCACGCGCGATGCCGAAGTCGAGCACCTTCGTCTCGAGCGTGCCGTCGGAGCGCGCGCCGATCAGCAAATTATCCGGCTTGAGATCGCGGTGGATGATGTCGTTGGCGTGCGGTTCGGTCAGCGCCCCGCACACCTGATAGGCCACCTCCAGCGCAAACGACGCCTTGAACCGGCCCTCTTTGAGCAGGTCCGACAAGCTCGAGCTCTCCACGAGCTCCATGACCAGATATAGGAGGTCGCGCTCCTTGTCCTGGCCGAATTCGATCAGCCGCACGATATTGGGGTGGGTCATCTCCGAGATGACCTTCGCCTCGCGGAAAAACCGCTCCAGCGCGATCTCGCGGTCGACGAATTCGGTGCGTAGCACCTTGATGGCCACCTGCCGATTGATCGACAGTTGCATGCCCCGATACACCGCGCCCATGCCGCCCTGGCCGATCAGCCAGTCGACGCGAAAACGCTCGTCGAGCACCGCCCCGACCAGCGGATCGTCGGCCGGATCGAGCCGGTACAGCCGGGTGCCGTCTTCAGGGCACACCGACACCGAGTCGTCATAACTCGCGCGGCACTCGGGGCAAAAGAGTTTCATCGAAGTGGGTACAAGGGAGACACAACAGCGGCGGGCCATCCGGCAATTGCAGCGGCCCCCCGCAGCATCAAGAGATGCTCCCGCATGCTATCCCGCGGGGTTAGGATGGTCAACGTTGGGGTGGGGGATGGTGTCTTTAACGTGAACGTGAACGTGCACGGGTCTTCTCCCTGGACCCCCGGACCCCTGGACCCCTGAACCCCTGACCAAGTTCGCTCAACGCTCGAGGCCGCGAACTTTTTTGCAGTTAGCGCCCCATGGGGCTTGTCCCCATGGACGCAAAGCTTGGCAGCTAGGGAAGGTTGTCCCCTCTCCCCTCCCTTTGAGGCGCGCGCAGCGCGCCGCCGTTTCAGCGATGCAGTGTCGATATCACCGCTTCTGTGGCAGATTTGGGTGTCGCCATCGGTACACGAGATGGATCGTTGAACTCGATTGTTCACCGCGTTTCGAGAACTTCCATGTCCGACTCTACACTCAGACGCATCGATTCTCACCTGGAGGCGAACCTGCCGTTCGTTTCAGACCATGGCTCTGAACTCGCATACAAAGCCGGGTCGCTACGTGTCGACGGCGAGTACGTCTTTGCGACCTTTACGGCCGATGTCGATTTCATTGTCGACATGCTCGAGTTTAACCTCGGACGCATCGAGTATCTCGAAGATGAAAAACGACTTTTGGCTTATCTTCGCCTGGTCGAGGAGCGCTTCCGTCCGTTCGATGGCGACCACCTTCTGCTCGAGTACCGACTCTTCGAGCCGGGTCTTTTCGACTTGACCAACGAGGCGAGTGTGGAGGGGTTGAGGGCTGCCGCTGAGCTGCGGACTCTCCGTCCGTCGAAGGAAGTCGGACGTGGCAAGGTCAGACCGCCCGAGCAGGCTGGAAGCGTCTGCTACGCTCCCAAGGGGCGTACAGTAGTTGCTCTCCAATACGGCTTTTCGGCCGAGGGAGGGTGGATTGGCGAGTACGACGTCGAAAGCGACACTTGGCTGGAGATTTTGCCCCAGGCTCGCTTCACGGATTCCTTCGTCGAGTGTTTGCCAGACGGGAGTGTCGTTCTGGCCGGTCGCGGCGGTCTTTGCCGCTTGGATCGCGAGTCCGGGAGCGAAACCTGGATTACAGATACGAGCTTCGAAAGTGAGTGGATTCACAGCGTCGATGCGTTCTTATGTGGGCAGACACTCGTGACCTGCGAATTGCGCGGAGCGGTTGATAAAGTTCCAGGGAGAGGATGACATCTCGGGCTAGCTGCCACGCTTTGCGTCCGGCGGGACAAGCCGCGCCGGGGCGCTAACTGCGAAAAGGTTCGCGGCACCGACCGGTTTGGAGCGCGCTTGCTCCGTCGGCGCCGAACGTGGTCGACGCTGCGGCCTCATCGACACGCTACGGCGGGGGACGGAGCCCCCGCGGCGAGGACGGAGCACGGTCAACCCGCACAAGCCTACGCGCTCCAATCAAGCTATGCGTTCAGCCGCGCCGGGGGGGGAGACGGCCGTTTACGTTTACGATCACGATCACGATCACGACCACGACCACGACCACGACCACGACCACGATCACGACCACGGGCTGTTGCCGTTGCAGTTCCTGGACCCCCGGACCCCCGGACCCCTCAACCCCTGCAGTACCCGGACCCCTGGACCCCCGGACCCCTGAACCCCTGGCAGTAGTTGACCTCCAAGCGTGAACCGACTAACAAAGTAGCCGTCAATCGTTCCGATACGAAATATCGCCCGTTTGCGACGCGTTAAACGGGTGCTGTGGACTCAATAAAAGTTTCAGGAGACGCATCATGACAAGTTCTGTCGTCGATATGCCGAAAGGCTTCATGAACACCGGCCTGCCGCTGTTCTCGGACCTCGATTATAAGGTCGCAGAGCTCAGCCCCGAGTCGGTCCGCTACGGCCGCAAAGAGATCGATCTGGCCGAGGTGGAGATGCCCGGGCTGATGGCGCTGCGTGAGCGCTACGCTGATTCGCAGCCGCTTAAAGGCGCGCGGATCATGGGCTCGCTGCATATGACCATCCAGACGGCCGTGCTCATCGAGACGCTCACCGCGCTGGGCGCCGAGGTCCGCTGGGTCTCCTGCAATATCTTCTCGACCCAGGACCACGCCGCCGCTGCGGTCGCCGCCGGCCCCGACGGGACTGCCGACGACCCCCAGGGCGTGCCCGTCTTCGCCTGGAAAGGCGAGTCGATCGAAGAGTATTGGTGGTGCACCTTCCAGGCGCTCAACTGGCCCGACGGCCAGGGCCCCAACCTGATCCTCGACGACGGCGGCGACGCCACCTTGATGGTCCACCTGGGCGAAGAATACGAGCGCGCAGGCGAGGTCCCCTCGGCCGACGACGCCGACACCAAGGACGTCGAGGTCATCCGCACGCTGCTCGCTCAGGTCCAAGAGGCCGACGACTCCTTCTGGAGTGAGATGGCTCCCGGCATCAAGGGCGTCAGCGAAGAGACCACCACCGGCGTGCATCGTCTGTACGAGATGAAGAAGGAAGGCACGCTGCTCTTCCCGGCCATCAACGTCAACGACGCGGTCACCAAGTCGAAGTTCGACAATATCTACGGCTGCCGCCACTCGCTGGTCGACGCGATCATGCGCGCCACCGACGTGATGCTGGCCGGAAAGCGCGCGCTGGTGTGCGGCTATGGCGACGTCGGCAAGGGAAGCGTCGAGTCGCTCATCGGTCAGAAGACCAAGGTCGCCACCTCCGAGATCGACCCGATCTGCGCTCTGCAGGCGACGATGCACGGCCTGGACGTCATCACCGTCGAAGACGCCATCGAGCGCGACTTCGACATCTTTGTGACCGCCACCGGCAATAAGGACGTCATCACCGCCGACCACATGAGCCGGATGAAGCATAACGCCATCGTCTGCAATATCGGCCACTTCGACAACGAGATCGAGATGGCCGGCCTCGAGAAGATGCGCGAGCGCGGCGAAGTCGAGAAGATCGAGATCAAGCCGCAGGTCCACGAGTGGCGCTTCGAAGACGGCCACTCGGTGATCATTTTGGCCGAAGGCCGCCTGGTCAACCTGGGCTGCGCCACCGGCCACCCCAGTTTTGTGATGTCGGCCTCGTTCACCAACCAGGTGCTCGCCCAGATCGAGCTCTTCGAGAGCGCCGAGAAATACGGCACCGACGTGGTCACGCTCCCCAAAGAGCTCGACGAAGAGGTCGCCCGCCTGCACCTCGACAAGCTCGGCGCCCACCTCACCGAGATGAGCGACGAGCAAGCTAACTACGTCGGCCTTCCCAAAGAAGGTCCGTATAAGCCGGATTATTACCGGTACTGATTCGCAGCGTCGTTGAATAACGAAAAGCCCGTGGGCCGTTGAGGCTCACGGGCTTTTTTGTCGAGAGAGAGTTAGATAGTGAGAAAGTAAGAGAGTTAGATACTGCAACTACTCTCGGTTGGCCTTTCTTACTCTCTCACTTTCTCACTCTCTCACTTTCTCACTTTCTCACTTTCTCACTCTCTCACTTTCTTACTCTCTATCCGAGCAATTCCCGCGCAGCATCGCGCGTCTTCGTCGTCACGCGCGTGCCGCCGAGCATCCGAGCCAGCTCCTCGACGCGTTCTTCTTCTTTCAGCGGGCGGATCATCGAGCGGGTGCGGCCGTCGTCCTCGAAGAATTTCTCGACCAGGTAGTGGTGGTCGCTTC
>JBKGZI010000243.1:0-9089 GCA_046545675.1 Persicimonas sp. | reverse complement strand
GGTTGGATCATCTCCTGGCCGGGGTTGAGGTGTACGCATAGCGCGTCGGCGCCGATGGCGTCGACCAGCCCCTCGATCTCGGCGGTGCTCGATTCGGCGACCTGCACGGCGCCGACATTGCCAAAGAGCAGGATGTCGGGGGCCACCTCGCGCACCTGGTAGGTGTCGGCGAGCTCGGGTTGCTCGAGCAGCGCGCGCTGGCTGCCCACGCCGAAGGCGATGCCCAGCTGTTGGGCGACCCGCGCAAGCGTCAGGTTGATCTCGCGGGCGCGCTCGGCGCCGCCGGTCATCCCGGTGATGAGCAGCGGGGCCTCCAAGCGCTTGCCGAAGACCTCAACCCCCAGGTCGATCCCGTCGACCGAAAGCTCCGGAAGCGAGTCGTGCAACAGCTCGACCTCGTCCAACAAGGTGGTCTTGCCGCGGTATTCGACCTCCTCCTCGGCGCATAGATCGATGTGGTCGAGCTTGCGCTGGGAGATATCGGGCTGCTGGTCGTCGTCCATCTTCAATTCCTCGGCTGAGAGGGCAGGGCGCGCGAACACAGAGTTTGATGCGCTTCGACAGGCAAATAACACATCGAAGCAGCATGCGCAGTAGGCTGGTCGGGTTTTGGAGGCACCCCGGGCGGCACAAACCACGCGCCAAAGTACAGCCTCGTTGACGCTACGCGATACTCAAACCTATACTTGCCGGGCGAACGCCATATTTCGATGGCTTCCCCTACTCTTGTTTGGGCAAGTATCGTGGATCGACCGATGCTTTTCGGCAAATACTGTCTCCTCGAGCGCGTCAGCGTGGGAGGCATGGCGGAGATCTTTCGGGCCAAGCCTTTTAATGCGCCGGTCAGCCAGAAGCACCTCGCCCTCAAGCGTATCCTGCCGCATCTGGCCGAGGACGACGAATTCGTCCAGATGTTCATCGACGAGGCCAAGCTCACCGTCCAGCTTGTCCACCCCAACATCGTGCGCACCTACGAGCTGGGGCGGTTCCACACCTCGCCGTATATTCTGATGGAGTTTATCAGCGGCCAGGACATCCTGGCGCTGCAGCGCACGCTTCGCGAGAAGCGCCGCATCATGAGCGTGGCGATGTGCTGTTATATCGCTCGCGAGTTGGCCACCGGTCTGGACTACGTGCACGCCAAGACCGATGAGAACGGCGATCCGCTCAATATCATCCACCGGGATATCTCTCCGCAAAATGTGCTGGTGACCTACGGCGGCAAGGTCAAGATCATCGACTTTGGTATCGCCAAGGGGACCTTCCAGGAGACTCGCACCCAGGTGGGCGTGCTCAAGGGCAAGTTCGGCTATATGAGCCCCGAGCAGGTGCGCGGCCAGTCCATCGACCACCGAAGCGACATCTTTACGGTCGGCATTCTGCTGTGGGAGATGCTCACCAACCGGCGGCTTTTCCGCGGGGACTCCGAATACGAGACCCTGCAGATGGTGCGCGAGCCGGACGTCGCGCCGCCGAGCGCCAAGAACTCGCAGGTGCCGGCCGAAGTGGATCGAATCGTGGCCAAGGCGCTGGCCGCCGACCGCGACCAGCGCTACCTCAGCGGCGGCGAATTGGCCCGAGACCTCGACGCGTTCATCTCGAGCATCCAGCCTCCCTACGGCGCCGAGAATCTGTCGGCGTGGATGGCCGAGATGTTCTCCGAGGAGCTCGACTCCGAGCGCCACAAGCGCCAGCTCTTTCGCAAGATCCAGACTCCCGCCGACCTGCGTCGGCTGGCCGGCGGCGCCGAGTCCCAAGACACCCGCCCGGATCACCTGGACGACGCCAACACCAACGACCTCTGGGATGCCGAGATCGCCCCGGAGAACGACGTCGACGCCTCACAATTCGCCAGCGAGCATACCGTGGTGGCCGCCGGTGGCTTCGACGCGTCTCTCTTCGCCGATGAAGAGGAAGAAGATGTCATCGCCCTCGACATCGATGACATCATCGAAGTCGACGATGAACGGGTCGAGGAGCTGGATCTGGGCTACGACCCCGGACAAGGCGGATTCGACGCGAAGCCGAGCAGCTCGTCGAACTCCCTGGAGTTTCTCGCCCAGGGGACGCCGGTGGCGATCCCCAACCCCTCGTCGATGCGTCGGCGGAGAACGCGCAAGCTCAAGGCGGCCGCCGCGGCCGTGGTCGTCTTATGCGTGGCCGCTGGTGTGACCGGATTTTTGTGGTTCGATCGCCAGTCGCGCTCCGCCCAGCCGCCCCCAGATCCGCCGGTCGCCGCGCCTAAGATCGCCACGCTGGTCATCAGCGTCTCGCCTCCCGTGGGACTGTCCATCGAGGTCAACGGTGTCGACCAGGGCGAGTCCGCACCGGTCACAGTCGCTGATCTCGAGCCCGGCGAGCACTCGGTGAAAGTTACCCACCCGTCATTTCAGCCCTACGAGCAGCAGGTCGAATTGGATTCTGGGGGGTTTAAGAGCTTGGATATCGAACTCGAGCCGAATGCACGCGGCTCTCGCTGACGGGCAGGGCGTAGTCGGAGGGGTTGGTCCCGCTTAGACTTCGTCGACGTCGATGTCGTGCTTGTGCATCAGCTTTCGAAAATACTTCCTGTCGATGTCCGCCTCACGCGACGCCGAGCTGATATTGCCGTTATGGCGGGCCAGTAGCGTCGAGATGTAGTCGGTCTCGAAGCTGGCAATCCACTCCTCTTTGGCCTCTTTAAAAGGCATCTCGTTGAGCTCGGAGCGGCGCGGCACGTCTTCGTAGTCCTCGCGAGCGTTGGTGCGCCCTGGTTGTAACTGGAGGCCTCCATCTCCATCGCCGGTCAGATAGCCAGGCAAGTCATCGAGGCCGATGCAATCACCTCGAGAGAACGAGCACGCCCGCTCGATGATATTGACCAGCTCGCGCACATTGCCCGGCCAGTCGTAGTCGCACAGCGCCTCGAGCGCCTCGCGGCTGAAGTTGGTGAGTTTGAACTCCCCTTGGTCGTCTCGGTTGAAGCCCGATGATGTCAGAAAATGCCGGCTCAGCAGCGGGATGTCCTCGATCCGGTCGCGCAGCGGCGGCAGGAGCAGTCGCACCACGCTCAGTCGATAGAAGAGGTCCTCGCGAAATCGGCCCTCCTCGACCTCCTCGGCCAGCGACCGGTTGGTCGCCGCGATCACGCGCACATTGACGGGGATCGGCTCGTTGGAGCCGACCCGACGCACTTCGCGCTGCTCGAGAACACGCAGCAGTTTGGGCTGCAATTCGAGCGCCAACTCCCCGAGTTCGTCCAGGAAGATCGTGCCGCCCTCGGCCATCTCGAACAGCCCCTTCCGGGTCATCACCGCGCCGGTAAAGCTGCCCTTCTCGTGGCCGAACAACTCGCTCTCGATGAGGTTTTCGGGCACCGCGCCGCAGTCGAAGACGATAAACGGCTCGTCGCTTCGGGCGCTAAGCTGATGGATGGTGCGCGCGACGACCTCTTTGCCGGTGCCGGTCTCACCCTCGATGATCACGGTGGCCCCGGTGGGCGCGATCTTCTCGATGATCCCGAAGATCTCGCGCATCTTGACGCTCTTGCCGACGATATCGCCCAGCCGCTCGGCGGTGCTGGGGGTGATCGCAATCTCCTCGTCGACCGGGTTGAAGCGGATCTGGGTATTGCCCACTCCCAAGACCGAGCCGGGCGCCAAGAACGCCTCGCGCACCTGCACACCGTTTACGTAGGTCCCGTTGGTGCTGCCGTCATCGACCACCAGGGTATGCTCACCGTCCTGGACGACCCGGCAATGACTCCGACTGACGGTGTCATCGTCGAGCGGGATATCTTGATCCTCGCGCGTCCCGATGGTGATGATATCCTGATCGAAGGTATACTCGACGGCCTCTTCGACCCCCGGATTGACGACCAGGTGAGATTTGCGAAGGTGGAGAGTCCTAGGCTCCCCGTTGACGTAGGCAATCTTGGTAGGTTGAGCCTTGTCGGAAAACCGCTCGTTGGGCGCCATTTTCGCTCGCCGAATTGGGTGCTATGAAAACAGGCTGCACCGACTACAATACCCGTATGGATCGTCCAGACGCGTCTCGGGACGCACGGATCATCGGAGCTTGAACACAACGGCGTCATGGTAGAAAGCGCAGAGTCCTTTGGCAAGTATACGCTCATCGAGAAGGTCGCCGCCGGCGGGATGGCCGAGATCTTCCGAGCCAAGACCGTCGGCATCGGCGGCTTCGAGAAACTCCTGGCGATCAAGCGGCTCCACCCGCAGTTCAGCGAGGAGAACGAAGTCACCCAGATGCTCGTCGACGAGGCACGCATCGCCGTGCACCTGACGCATCCGAATATCGCCCAGATCTTCGACCTGGGATGCATCGACGGCCAGTACTTCATCGCCATGGAGTTCATCGAAGGGGTCGATCTCCACCAGATCAACAAGATGGTCCGCGAGCGCGGCTCGTCGCTGCCCATCCCCGCGCTGGTCTTCATTCTGGCCGAGGCGCTCGGCGGGCTGCACTACGCTCACACTCGCACTGGTCCCGACGGCAGGCCCCTGAACATCGTCCACCGCGACGTCTCTCCTCAAAATATCATGGTCAGCTATGAAGGAGAGGTGAAGCTGGTCGACTTCGGCATCGCCAAGGCCGAGATGCGCGCCCAACAGGACACCCAGCACGGTATCATCAAGGGGAAGTTCTATTATATGGCCCCCGAGCAGGCCCACGCACACCACGTCGACCAACGCACCGACATCTTCGCGGCCGGTATGGTCCTGTATGAGTTGCTGGCCGGGCGCAATCCCTACGCGCGCATCGAGGAGTTCGAGCTCCTCAAGGCCGTGCGCCTGGCCGACTTCCCCGCGATTTCGTCGATCCGACGGGACATCGATCCCGAACTCGAGCGAATTATCGACCAGGCCACACGGCGTGACGCCAATTACCGCTTCCAGAGCGCGCGCGAGATGCGCGACGCGTTGATGGACTACCTCGACAAAAGCAGCGACGGGCCGTATCGGCGCACCGAGCTCGCCAAATTCGTACGCGGCCTCGGCCACCGCCAGGGCTACGAGGGAATGCTGCCCGAAGACAGCGCGCGCATGTCGCGCCAGGACTATGAGGCTTCGGATTCCAGCATGATCTTCGAGCCGGGCAGCTTGATCACCGAGGACGATACCCTGGGAGAACCCGGCGGCGGCGCCGGCAACCCCTTCGCCGCTGACGAGCCGACGCAGTTGTGGTCTCGGGACGAAGGCGAGGGCGCTGCGCCCGGCGCGTCGCAGCTTCCATCGGGATTCTCGTCGCCGCAGTCTGTCGACGCGACCGGTTTCGCCGCCGATAACGCCGGCTTTGGCGGTGCTGTCCCACCGGAGCCCGAGCCAAAGACATCGCAGATCGAGCTGCCGCTCTTCGAGAGAATCGTACCGGGGGGCGTCGAGCACCCCAGGGCAATGCTCGCCGGCGTCGGTATGCTCGTCGTCGTCCTCGGTGGCTTTCTCGCCTACCTCATCTTCGCAGGCGGGGGCGCGGCGGTGACTGCGGATTCGCCCAGCCAGACGCCCCGGGACGAGGCTCCCGGCGCAGCGCCCCTCGAGCTCCAAGAGCAAAAAGCCGAGCGTGTCGAGCAGGTCGAGCCCGCCGGAGGCAGCGCATCGGAGGCAGACAACGCCGTCCTCAAAATCTCGACGTATCCGCCTGACGCAGAGATTTCAGTCGATGGAGAGTCGGTCGGACGTTCTCCGGTGGGGGTCGGGGGGCTGTCTCGGGAGCATGTTCACACGGTCGTGGCGAACTTCGTTGACGGGCGCGAGCTAAGCCAAGATGTGCGTTGGGCGGATAGCGACGAGCGGGTCAAAGAGGTCGAGTTGACCTTCGAGCGCGACACGTCGGCCCAAGAAGGCGGCCAGGCGGACAAACCCGGCGAGCAAAAGCAGGCACGAGAAGCTCGGATAGCTCGACCGACCAAGAAGGCAGCTCGCGCCCCGCGTGGGCGGGCCCCGAAGCCTCCGCCCAAGCTCGAGATTTTCAATGACTCCCCCGACGACGAGGGGACAAAAGACGACGGGGCAAAGGACGACGGCCGTCTCGACGTACGGATCAGCAGCCAGGCCAAGGTCTACATCGACGGCCGGTTGGTCGCAGACGGCACCGAGCGCTACCAGCAATCGCTCGCCGACGGTACCTACGACGTCAAAGTCTATTTTGTCCGGATCAAACGCTTCTCGGAGCCCAAAAAGGTCCAGATTCGGGCGGGCGAGACCAGCCGCGCGCATTTCGCGCCCTGAAATCTGCCCGCTTCGGTATATCTAGTCCCTGAATAAGCGAGTACTTCGTCGCGACCGTAGCAGAATTATTCGCTTGTTTAGGGTCTAGTTGTGCTCAATGACGTGGGGCAGGAGCATCAGGGCCTCTCCGTCATCGAAGAGCGCGGGCAGCAAGATGGCTTTGCCGATGCGGCGCACCAGCCCGGCGAGGGCGGAGCGTCCGTCCATTCGCCCAGTGGCGCTTTGTTCGCCGAAGAGCTTCGCCAATATGACCTCGCTGGTCGCCATCGGCCCCAGATCGAATAACTCCAAGGTGTCCGGGTAGAGCTTGTAAGTGGCCACGCCGGCCTCGAGACCGGCGAGGGTCTCGGCGCGCTGGATTGCGTCGATGGTGCCGCCCAGGTGATCGACCAGCTTTTGTTCCTCAGCGCTCTCGCCGTCCCAAATTCGCCCCCGGCCGACCGCGTCGACCTCGTCGGCAGTCAGCGGCCGGGTGCGCGCGACCTGCTGGATAAAGAGCTCATACAGATAGGTGATCATGCGCGAGACACCGTCTCGCTCCTCATCGGACCATGGTTGGTAGAGGTTGAACGCGCCGCTTTTTTCTCCACGCTTGAGCTCGGTGGAGTTGATACCTAGGAACTCGGCGAGCCGCGAGATGCTGAATTTGCCGGCGAAGATGCCGATCGAGCCGGTCAGAGTATTGGGCGAGGCATAGATCTCGTCGGCGCCCGCCGCCACATAATAGCCGCCGCTGGCCGCGACGTTACCCATCGAAGCGACGACTGGTTTTTTCTCCGCCAAGCGGCGCATCGCCCGGTAAATCAGGTCGCTGCCCACCGCGCTACCTCCGGGACTGTCGACTCGGACTACGACGGCTGCGACATTGGAGTCTCGGCGCAGCCGGTCGAAAATCCGCGTCAGCGTGTCGCTGCCGGTGAGCATCTGGTCGACGATCGGGGTGCTGCCGGAGCGGCCGCGCACGATCGCCCCCTCGATGACGACCACGGCGATCTCGGGCGAGACGCCCCAACGCATCTCGGCCGGTGTTTGGTTGTCGTAGCCCTGCGAGAGCCTCGAGCGCACGCCGAGCTTCTCCTCGAGTTGCTGCTCGATGGAGTCGAGGTAGATGGCCTCGTCGACGAAGCCTTCTTCAATGGCCTCGACCGGGTGCAGGGGCACGTTGTCGACCATCTCTTCGACTCGCTCTGCACTCAGGTCACGGTCCTCGGCCAGCGCGCCGACGGTTCGTGTATAGAGGCCATCGAGATAACGGTTGGTTTGCTCGAGGCTCTCGGGGCTGGGTTCTGTATAGGTATAGCTCTCCGGGGCCGACTTATAGTCGCCGATGCGCAGGAACTCGGCGCGTATACCGGCGTTGGCGAGCGCCTCTGCGTAGCTGGTGACCGTCAAATTCAGGCCGCCCGGCGCGTAGGGCTCGGCGGGCAACAGCCAGAGATGCTCGGCGGCGCTGGCGAGGTAAGTTTCTCGGTAGGTCGGGTTGGTCAGCATACTGACGGTCTGCTTATCGGCTGCGCGCAGGCGCTCGACGGCACGGCGCACCTCCCAGATCTGGCCGTAGCCCAGATCGCTTTTGCCTACGTTGAAGACCACCCCGGCAATATCGGGATCGTCGGCCATCTCCTCGAGATCGGCCATCAGCGACATAAAGCTCTGGGTCGACGTTCCGAAGACCCGCGAGACCGGCTGCTCGTCGATCCCGCCGGTCAGGTCGATGAGCACCCATTGTTCGGTGGACTCGGCGGCACTCCGGCGTTTGCCCCCGCTTAGCCACGCCAGGCCCGAATATCCGGCGATATCGTCTTCGCCGCTATGATCGATATGCGTGGCCCCCTCGACGCCCAGGTTGGTGGTGTTCAGCGCCAGACCGACAATCGTGCGTGCCCAGCTCGCCGTGCTCTGGTCGTCGTCGAACTGAAAATCGAAATCGGATCGACCGAAGATACGAAGCCCGTCGATGGGCTCGATGAGCAGCCTCGGTGTCAGCTCCATGCTGTCGGCGTCGGTGGTAAACGAAGCCGTCGAGTCGAGCAGGGCGCGGCCGTCGAAAAAGCGCAGGGCCGCGCCGATCGCCGTTCGAATGGGCAGCGCATCGCCTTCTTCGTCGAGGAACGGACGATTGAGATCGCGCGCGTGGAGTCCGAAGCCCACATTCTCTGAGGGACGCCACTGAACACCGGCGTCCCAGCTCGAGAGCTCGTCGATCTGAATGCTATCGCCGCTTCCGAAGAAGTTATACGCCGCACCGAGGCTGACGTTCGATTCGGTGCTGATTGCCCCACCGAGGGTGTATTTCCGGTACTCCGACTGCCGTTCCGTCAGGTCCGGCCGGTCGAGCCACTGCACCGCGAAGCCGCCTCCGAAGGTGCCTGTGCCACCAGCCATAAACAAGCCGCCCCCTTCGGTCTCGAGCCCCTCGCGATCGTCTTCGGCCCATTGCATGCCCAGGGCCAACTCGCCTGTATTCATATATCCGAGGCCAGCGGGGTTGAGCTCGAGGCTGGTGGCGTCGTCGCGTGTGGTCACGGACGAGTCCGGCAGATCCATTCCATCCGTAGGCGTGGGCTGCTCTTGGGAGAGACCCGAAGAGGGAAGGGCAATACAGATGGTGAAAAGTGCGAAGATGGCCGCGCGTGAGGGGCGGGCCGAAGCCGTCATTATACGAGTCATTTCAGTTCCCAGAGCGAACATTCGGCATCTCTATATTTTGTCGTCAGAGGCACCGACAACACCATCACAATACTTGGGGCCTCCCACAAACCATGGACACATTACTGCAATCTAGAAACAAAGCCCGCCGAGCGGAAGCTCGGCGGGCCGGAGTGTACAATACCTGTGCGTGATGTCCACGCACGGCGCTCA
>JBKGZI010000242.1:0-9127 GCA_046545675.1 Persicimonas sp. | reverse complement strand
TCCCGACATCCAGACCAAGATGGTCTGGCACCTAATAAACCTCGCCGGGGTCTTCACTCGCCAAGCGTCCCTCCCTTCATCGCCGCCACGAACTCCCCCAACGCCCCCAACATTGCGGCCTCATCGCCCAGATGCTCCTCGATACGCTGGACCACCGCCGACCCACTGATCGCCCCGGCCGCCCCGGCCTCGATGACCGCGCGCACCTGCTCCGGCCGTGAGATCCCAAAACCGACTACGCTCGGCGCAGCCTCGAGTTCACGCAACGTCGCAAGTAGCGGATATTGGTCGTCGTCGGGCGCAGTCTCGGCACCGGTGACGCCGGCGCGAGTGACCAAGTAGGTATAGCCCTCGGACTCCCGGGCGATGATCTCGAGCGTCCGACGCGGTGCGTTCGGCGTGGCGATCAGGACCGGGCAGACCCCCTCTTCGCGAGCAGCGCTGGCAAACGGAGCGCTCTCGATGGCGGGGATGTCGGCGACGAGGACCGAGTCGACACCGGCCTTCGCGGCGCGGCGATAAAACGCCTGCGGCGAATCCTGCACGACCAGGTTCGCGTAGACGAGCAGGCCGATCGGGACGTCGGGATGCTGTCGGCGCAGCTCTTCTAATAACTCGAAGCAGACCGAGGGGGTTGTGCCGGCGTCGAGAGCGCGGCGAGTCGCGCGCTGGATGGTGGGGCCGTCAGCGACCGGATCGGAGAATGGAATCCCCAGCTCGAGCGCGTCGGCGCCTGCTTCGACCAGACCGCTGACGATCTTCAGGCTGGTCTCCGGGTCGGGATCGCCGAGGGTGACAAACGGCACGAAGGCGCCTTCGTCGGCCTTGTCTTTGGAAGCGGCGAGTCTGTCGAACATCTTCTCATAGCGTTTCATTATAGGTCCTCCATACGTCCGAGATCTTTGTCGCCGCGGCCGGACAGGTTCACCAGGATCAGGCGCGGGCCGTCTTCCTGACGGGCGAGTTTGAGGGCGTGGGCCAGCGCGTGGGCGGATTCGATGGCGGGGATGATCCCCTCGGTGCGGGAGAGCTCGACGAAGGCGTCGGTCGCCTCCCGGTCAGTGGCGCCGACATATTCGACGCGGCCGATATCCTGCAGATGAGCGTGCTCCGGGCCGACGCCGGGGTAGTCGAGGCCGGCGGCGATGGAGTGGGATTCGCAGATCTGACCGTCTTTGTCCTGGAGCACGTAGGTGTGCGAGCCGTGCAGGATGCCGGGCCGGCCGCGGCCGAGCGTCAGGCCGTGTTTTTTAGCGTGCAGCCCCTCGCCGGCCGGCTCGACCCCGTACATCTCGATATCGTCTTCGAGCATATCGTAGAATAAGCCGATGGCGTTCGAGCCGCCGCCGACGCAGGCGAGCGCGGCGTCGGGCAGTCGCCCCTCGGCCTCCAAGATCTGCGCGCGGGCCTCCCGGCCGATGCAGCGCTGGAACTCGCGCACGATGGTCGGGAACGGGTGCGGCCCGGCGACGGTGCCCAGCATATAATGGGTCGTCTCATACGAGCTGGCCCAGTCGCGCATCGCCTCGTTGATGGCGTCTTTGAGGGTGCGGCTGGCCGCGTTGACCCGACGCACGGTCGCCCCCAATAGCTCCATGCGCTGCACATTCGGCGCCTGGCGCTCGGCGTCGAGTTCGCCCATATAAATGATCGTCTCCACGTCGAAGAGCGCGCCGGCGATGGCAGTGGCCACGCCGTGCTGGCCGGCGCCGGTCTCGGCGATGATACGCTGTTTGCCCAGACGCTTGGCGAGCAGCGCCTGACCGAGCACCTGGTTGGTCTTGTGGGCGCCGCCGTGGACGAGATCTTCACGCTTCAGATAGATGGTCGCGCCGGTCTCGGCGCCGAAGTTGCGGCACCGGTACAGCGGCGTGGCGCGGCCGGCGTAGGTGCGAAGCAGCTCGTCGAGCTCGGCCTGGAACGCGGGATCCTCGTTGGCCTCCAAGAACGCCGCCTCGAGCTCCTCGAGCGCAGGCACAAGAATCTCGGGGGCGAAGGTGCCGCCGAAGCGGCCGAATCGTCCGTCTTTGATCATCGTCTCTCTCCTTTTCGGTCGCCGCCTCTTCCAAGGCCAGCGCCTCTTCCAAGGCCAGCAAGCGTTGCGAAAAATGCTTCTAGCAATGCGGGATCTTTGACCCCCGGGGCAGACTCGACGCCCGAATTGACGTCCAGAGTGCGCGCGCCGATCTGGTCGGCGCGGGCGGCGTTCTCAGGTGATAGGCCGCCGCTCAAGACCACCGAGTCGAGCGCGGCGTCGTCGAGTAGCGACCAGTCGAAGCTCTTGCCGGTGCCGCCGCGGCGCTCGGGGTCGAAGGTGTCGAGCAAGACGGCATCGGCGCCTGCTTTCGAAATCGAAAGCTCGTCGTCGACGCGCTCGACCTGCCAGATCTCGGTCGGCTCGGCCAGCGCGCTTCGCAGGCGCGCGATATAATCGGCCCCCTCGTCGCCGTGCAACTGCACCGCCTCCAAGCCGAGCGCCTCGACCAGCCCGCAAACTTGCTCGATCGGCGCGTTCACAAATACCCCGACCAGGCCTGCCGGCGACGCACGGCCAATCGCCTCGGCCTGCTCGGGCGTGACCACCCGCGGCGATTTCGGCGCAAAGATCACGCCGTTTCGGGTCGCGCCGGCCTCGAAGGCTGCGCGTGCATCCTCAGGACGGGTGAGCCCGCAGACCTTGACGTCGCCGAAGATCAGCCGGCGCACCGCAAGATCGAGATCGTCGGCGGCCATCAGGGCTGATCCGACCAGCAACGCGTCGCAGTGGGGGCGCAGGCGCACCACGTCGCGGTGATTCGACACGCCGGACTCCCCGACGACGACCCGGTCGCTCGGGATCTTCGCCGAGAGCCGCTCGGCGCAGGCGAGGTCGACCTCGAGGGTCTTCAAATTGCGGTTATTCACACCGATGATCGGCGGCTGGCTCGTCGGTGAACCACTGCCGTGAGCGAGCACGCGCTCGAGCTCCGCCTCGTCGTGGACCTCGCAGAGCACGTCGACGTTCAAGCTTCGCGCCGCCTCGAAGCAGCGCCCGAAGGCCCGGTCGTCGAGCACTGACATCATCAGCAAGATGGCGTCGGCGCCGTGCTCGCGCGCCTCGAATACCTGGTAGGGCTCGACGACGAAGTCCTTGCACAACACCGGAACGTCGGCGGCGTCGCGTACCTGGCGGAGGTAGGCGAGGCGGCCGTCGAAGAAGGGCTCGTCGGTCAACACCGAGATGGCGTCGGCGAACGGAGCGTAGCTCCTGGCGATCTGCGCCGGGTCGAAGTCCTCCCGGATGCGACCGCGCGACGGTGAGGCGGCTTTGCACTCGAGGATAAAGCCCATGCGCGGGCGGCGAAGCGCCTCCTCGAGGCTGCGGTCGGAGGGCCTCAAGCCGTCGCGAAAGCTCTCGAGTGGCCGCGCGGCCTTGCGGCGGGCGACGTCTGCGCGCTTTCGTTCGAGGATCTTATCCAGCACCTGATCAGCCTTCATTGGAGACCTCCGCAAATACCTGCATACGAGCGGCAGCGTCGCCGCTGTGGATGACGTCCAGCGCGCGCTCGACGCCGTCGGCCAGCGTGTCGGCGCGTCCGGAGATCCAGGCGACCGCGCCGGCGTTGAGCGCGACGGCCGCGTTGTGCGCCTCGGGGGCATCACCGGCCAAGATCTTCTCGAACGCGCGGGCGTTCTCGTCGGGCTCGCCGCCTGCGAGCGCCTCGAGCGGGTGGCGACTCAGCCCGGCCTCCTCGGGGCAGATCTCGAACTCGCTGACCTGCCCATCGCGAAGCTGCGCGACGGTGGTCGGCCCGTGAATGGCGAGCTCGTCGAGGCCGCTGCCGTGGACGACCAGCGCGCGCTCGAGGCCCAACAGACGCAGCGTCTCGGCCAACGGCGCGCATAGTTTCGGGTCGTAGACCCCCATGAGCTGACAGGGCGGGCGCGCCGGGTTCACCAGCGGCCCGAGCAGGTTGAAGATGGTGCGGGTGGCGAGCCGGCGGCGCACCGGCATCGCGAAGCGAACGCCTGCGTGGTAGCGCGGCGCGAATAAGAAGCAAATACCGGCCTCGTCGAGGCATCGACGCGCCACCTCGGCCGGGGCGTCGAGGCGCACGCCGAGCTGCTCGAGCACGTCGGCCGAGCCGCATTTGGACGACACCGAGCGGTTGCCGTGCTTGGCCACCGGGATGTCCATCGCCGCGCACACAAGCGCCACCGCCGTCGAGACGTTGACCGTGCCCGCGCCGTCGCCGCCGGTGCCGCAGGTGTCCACGAAGGTATAATCGGGGCTCGGAAACCCATTGGCGCCGTTTCGAAGGGCCTGCGCGGCGCCGGCGATCTCCGGGGGCGCCTCGCCCTTGGCTTTGAGCGCCACCACCAGCGAGGTGATCGCGATCTCGTCGAGCTCGCCGTCGATGAGCTTGGAGAAGACCTCGAAGCTCTGGTCGAAGTCGAGATCTTGGCCGTCACAGATTTGTTCGAGCAGGCTTTTTATGAGTGGTTGGCTCATTGGTCACCTCGCGATTGAGCGAGCAAATTATCGATGAGTTGTCCGCCCCGGGGCGTCAGGATCGATTCGGGGTGAAATTGGACCCCGAATACCGGCAATTTACGGTGCTCGACGGCCATCACCGTCTCTCCAATCTGTGCAGTGGGAGCGAGCTCGTCGGGCAACTCGTGGGCGACCAGCGAGTGATAGCGACCGACCTTCAGCGGGCTTTCGAGTCCGTCGAAGAGGCCGGCTTTGTCGTGGACCAACTCGGAGGCCTTGCCGTGAAAGACCTGGCCGCTGCGCCCGATGCTGCCGCCGAACGCCTCGATGAGGGCCTGATGGCCCAGGCAGACGCCCAAGATGGGGATCTTTCCGGCGACCTGGCGCACGAGCTCGACGCAGCAACCGGCGTCGGCAGGCGAGCCGGGGCCCGGCGAGAGGACCAGCAGCGCAGGCGGCTTCGCCGGGCCGAGACGCGCGTCGACGAGCTCGACGGCGCGCCCAACCGACATATCGTTTCGATAGACCTCGACGCGGGCGCCGCGACGGGCGAACTCATCGACCAGGTTGAACGAGAATGAGTCGAAGTTGTCGATGAAGAGAATTTCTAGCTGAGAATCACTCATCTGATCTCCTGGTTATTTTGGAGC
Organism: Persicimonas sp.; assembly: GCA_046545675.1. Taxonomy (GTDB): domain Bacteria; phylum Myxococcota_A; class Bradymonadia; order Bradymonadales; family Bradymonadaceae; genus CAYLTX01. The sequence continues at coordinate 4,003 of JBKGZI010000242.1, read as the reverse complement.
GCACGCAGCACCGCGCGGGCCTTTCGGCGGGTCTCGTCGGTCTCGGCCACCGGATCGGAGTCGGCGACGACTCCGGCTCCGGCGCGCACTCGGGCGACGCCGTCTCGGACGTGGGCCGAGCGGATGATGATCGCCGTGTCCATATCGCCGTCAGGGGTCAAATAGCCGACTGCGCCGCCGTAGATGCCGCGGCGGTTGCCCTCAGAGTCACGCACGAGCTGAGCGGCGCGCACCTTCGGGGCGCCGACGAGCGTGCCCATATTCATCGAGCCTGCGTAGGCGTGCAGCGCGTCGAGGTCCGCGGCGAGCTCGCCGCGCACGTGGCTGACCAGGTGCATGACGTGGGAGTAGCGGTCGACTCCCAGGAGCCTGGTGACCTGGCGGGTGCCGGTGCGGCTGACGCGGGCGACGTCGTTTCTGGCGAGGTCGACGAGCATCATATGCTCGGCGAGTTCCTTGGTGTCGAGGCGAAGGTCGGCCTCCATGCGCGCGTCCAGGTCCGGGTCGACTCCGTCGGGACCGAAGCCCCGCGGGCGCGTCCCGGCGATCGGGCGGATCTCGACGTGCTTGGGCGCGCTGCCCTTCTCAGGCGAGTCGACCTTGACGCAGGTCTCGGGCGAGGCGCCAAAGACGACGTCTTCGTCGCGGCGCACATAGAACATATACGGGCTGGGATTCTCGGCACGCAGTCGGCGATAGGCGCTCAGCGAGTCCTCGCACGGCGCCTCGAAGGTGCGCGAGGTGACCGCCTGGAAGACGTCTCCGGCGAAAATATGCTCCTTGAGCTTATCGACGGCGTCTGCGAAGTCGGCGTCGCTGACGTCGACCCGGGCGTGCGGAGCGTCGTCGGAGGTCGCCACAGGCGGGCTGGTCGCGTCAGAGGTGGCCGTGCGCGAGGTCGCCGCGGCGACCGAGTCGGTCAACCGGTCGATCGCGTCGACGGCGTCGTGGTAGCAGCCGCGCGACTCGCTGCCGCCGTATACATGACGCAGCACGGTGGTCGTGGCTGCAGCGTGGTCGATGACGACCATCTCCTCGGGCAGCCAGAAGACGAAGTCCGGGAAGTCGTCTGCGCCGCGGGGCACGTCGGGCAGCGGCTCGAAATGCTCGATGAGGTCGTAGGCGAATATGCCCGGGCAGACCATCGACAGCGGGCCGGGGTTGGCGACGAGATCGAAGCCGAAGACCATCGCCCGGAGTGCGTCGAGACACGACGGGGCGCGCAGGCGTTGGCGTTCACCGAGTCCTGCGCTGCCGTCAGCCAAATTGGCATCAGCCGGCTCGAAGACAAGCGTCTCGTCGTCCCGGCTGACCGACCCCAATTGGGCCAGCCTGGGCTCGACGTGCTCGAGGGCCGAGCGCCCGTTGGCAGTGAGCGCCTCGAGGCCAACGCGGCTGCCCGTACAGGTCGCTCGCACTGCACAACGCGTCACCAAGATGCTGCGAAGCGCGACGCCGCGGGCGCTGTCGGCCGATTCGAGCAGGACGGTGTCCGAACGATTACCCGAGTCGGTCAGCGCCTCGAATAGCGCCAGCGGATCGGCCGGCGTGGCGATGCGCCGAGAGATCGGCAAGATTTGACCTATCTTGAGGTTGGGACCTTGCATCAGACTTCCCTCCCCATGGCGACGGCGATGCGGCGCACACCGTCCATGAGATCGGTGAATTGCTCGGGGTATAGCGACTGCTGGCCGTCGGAGAGCGCATCTTCGGGCTTGCAATGAACCTCGACGATGATGCCGTCGGCCCCGGCTGCCAGCGCTGCCAGCGCCATCGGCTTGACGTATTCGCGTACGCCGGTGCCGTGAGAGGGATCGACGACGACCGGCAGGTGAGTCTTTTGCTTGAGCACCGGCACCGCGTTGAGGTCGAGGGTGTTTCTGGTGGCCGTCTCGAAGGTGGTGATGCCGCGCTCACATAAGATCACGTTCGGGTTGCCCTCGGCGACGATATACTCGGCGGCGAGCAGCAGCTCTTTGATGCTCGCCGACATGCCGCGCTTGAGCAGCACGGGCGTTTTGCGCTGACCGACCGCCTGCAACAAGCGCGAGTTCTTCATATTGCGCGAGCCGATCTGGAAGCCCGCGGCGTGGGCCTCGACGGCGTCGACATCATTCTCACTCATGACCTCGGTGAACGCCGGCATGGCCAGCTCGGCGCTGGCACGCTCCAAGATCTCGAGGCCCTCGACGCCCAGCCCCTGGAAGCTATACGGGCTGGTGCGCGGCTTGAACGCGCCGCCGCGCAGGATGGACGCGCCGGCCTCTTTGACCGCGCGGCCGGTCTCGAGCATCTGCTCGTCGCTCTCCACCGAGCACGGCCCTGCGATGACGGCCAGGCGGCTGCCGCCGACTGCCACCCCGCCGACGTCGACGACGGTGTCGTGGGGCTGCATCTCGCGGCTGACCAGCTTGTAGGGGCTGAGCACCGGCGTGATCTTTTCGACGGCGGGATGGCTGTCCAGGTGCAACTTCTCGATGAGGCGCTCGTCGCCGATCGCCCCGAGCACCGTGCGCTCGGTGCCGGGCATATGCAGCGGTTCGAGGCCGAGTTCGGCGATGCGCTCCATCAATTCGCGGGCTTGCTCTTCGGTGGTCTGTGGCTTCAATACGATGATCATGACTTCTCCTTCATTGGTTTGAAAAACGTCTGTCTCGAATAGTCCAAGAAAACAAAAAACCCACCGTCTCCGGTGGGCTCGAATCGCCTGTGCGTTTTATCTCTGTGAGTCAGCTCATTCGCTCACAGCCAGAAGGCGGCCACCGCATGTATATGCGTAGCAAGGCCACCACCACTGACTGTCGAGAATGTTCTGCTGACTCAGCATGAGTTGCTCTTCGTATGTACTCGGTGCGCTAAAACTACCTGCGTCCTGTTAAGCATCGGCAGGCAAGGGGGCAAAGTCAAGGGACGTTTGGGCAACGTGTGTTCATCCGCCGTCTGTTAGCGATAAGCTCCCTCCCCACTCGGAGCGCAGCGGAGAGAAGGGGAGGATCAAGGTGGGGGCTTCAGGTTGCGTTGTCCCCCACCTTGATCCTCCCCACTTTTAAACTGCAAAAGCGGGGAGGCTATCGTCGGCCATCCTACAGATGATGGACGCACCCTGGGCGCCAAGCCCCTCAAAACTCCAACTCGTCCAGCCAATCGACCACCGGGCTCATAAAGTCGAAGACCCCGCCACCGCCGGTGAAGCTGCCGGCGAGCCAGCGCAAATTGCCCAGGTGGCTGCCGATGAACCAGCGCAGCTCCGGCTCGTCCCAGTGGCTCCAAAGCGCGAGGCTCTGGGCCGGCCGGACGACCTCGTCGCCGGCGCCGGCGACGATGAGCACGCGGTCTTTGGGGATCTGCAGGTCGTAGCTCAACGGGCAATGAAGCGCCCAGACATTGCGCAAGAACTCCAGGTTGATCCCGGAGTCCTCGAACCTCGAGCGCGCCTCGCGCTCCGAGCCGTGCCACCACAGGATGTCGCCAAACGAGACCGGCGCGATGATCGGCACGGCGAAATCATAATCATCGCTCAGGCTGACTATCAGAGCGCTCAAATACCCGCCCAGGCTGATGCCCATCACGCCCATCGGGCCGGTATGGCCCTTTTTGCGCAGCCAGCGGGTCAGAAGCCGCACGTCGGCGACCGCCTGACCGAAGGCCTCGTTGGTGCGCCGCAGGTCGGGACTGGGAAAGAATTGGCCGGAGAATAGCGCGTCGGTCGGCGTGCGATCGCCGTGGAAGGGCAGCGTCACCACGACGACGTTAAAACCCTGGTCGTACAGCTTCTTGACCGCGAAGATGCGCTCTTCGAAGCGTAGATACCCGCCGCACCAACAGTGCAGACACACCACGGTGGGTTGGGCCCGGTCCGGGTGGCGCCAGATATGCGCGGTCACCTCGGCGTTGGCCGCGTGGCAGCCGAATTCGTCGCAGAACTCGCCGTCGTAGGTCTGATAAGTACTGTCGAAGGTCAGCCGCAGGCGCTCGCCGCCGTCGTCGAGGCCGTCGAGGCGGG
>JBKGZI010000241.1:0-9174 GCA_046545675.1 Persicimonas sp. | reverse complement strand
CCGGCAGGGCGCTCGAGTTGTCGGGGTGGTGGCTCATGGGATGGACGAAGAGTGGAAGCTCGATCAGAGTGTTCGACGGTGAATATTATAACGAAGTCGCCTTCGAAAAGGAATCACGGGCGGATGGCGCTTCCATCAACCGGACCCGAAACCCGAAACCCGACAACCCTGGCATCGCCCACGAGGCGGGCGAGGACCCTACCGGCTATTCCTCGTCAGACTCCTCGGAATCGAGGCGCTGTTGCAGTTGGCGGGCCAGTAGCGGGAAGCCGTTTTTCTCCAGCATGAACATCCTGCGAATCCGCCTGATAGCGTAAGCTGCAAATACATGCGTGACTGCGGAGCCACCCGAACCGGGGTTCCCTCCAACGCCTGAGGATTATTGCTGCGGAACGGTTCCACTCCACACCCTCAGGTGAAAGGGAACTACGTCCCCGGTGGGAATCTTCAATGCACCTCTGGACGTTCTGCATGGCGAGACGTACCATTAGCCCACAAGTGCACGTACACATGCCCGAGGCTGCACCATGAAGAAAAAGCTCACCCTGCGTATGGACCAGGAGGCGATCGAGCGGGCCAAGGCCTACGCTGCAAAGCGAGACACGTCCGTCTCCAAGCTCGTCGAGCAATTCTTCGACGCACTCAGCAAAGAAAAGGCGCGCGAGGAGGTCGAGATATCGCCCTTTGTCGAGTCACTTCGAGGGATCGCAGCCGACGACGCGGGCGAGGACGATTACCGCGACTATCTCGAAGAGAAGCATCAATGAAGGTTTTGGTCGACACCAACGTGTGGCTCGACGTCCTGCAGGACCGAAAGCCCTTTTACGAAGACTCCGCTCTCGCCCTCACCATTCTGGAAGAACTAGAACACGCCGCTTTCCTGAGCGCCACGTCCGTGACCACGATCTTCTATCTGGTCGCCAAGAAGGCGAACCGCCAAACGGCCTTCGAACAGGTGCGCCGACTCCTCGAACACTACGGCGTCGTCGCGATCGACGGCGCTGTCCTCCGGGATGCGCTCTCATCGGATTCCGACGACTACGAAGACGCGGTGCTCGAATATGCCGCGCAGCGCGCCGGGCTCGACGCGATCGTGACGCGCAACGCCAAGGACTTTGGCGGCTCGCGTCTGGCCATCTACACACCGGCAGAGCTGGTCGCTGCGCTCAGCGCGTAGCGGCTCAACATCACCCCTGGCACCATGTTGAGTTGCATAGTCGCCGGGCGCATACGGCAGGCACATCAACATCGACAACCCCCATGACGCGGCTGGCTTTCTCGACCCACAGGCCGTCAAGGCACACCTACGCCCTCTCCACCACACTGCTCGACCACTTGCCGCCGACACGGGCGCCTCGCCGACAAAGCCGCCGCACTGAACAAGGAAGCGGCGCCGCTAGCAGCTTCCGGGGGAGCCTCGGGCCTCGATGTGAAGGCGGCAGTCGACCGCAAACCCGCATCAGAACTGGGTTGTAGGGTGGCCGGCACCCGTAACTTGCATCAGAACTGGGTTGTAGGGTGGCCGGCACCCGTAACTTGCCAAAGCTTCGAAAGATCGGCTCGGCGATCTGGATCTCGTCGATGAATTCGTCACAAAGATCGGCTACTTGAACGTCCATGCTCTCCTCACTCTAACGATAGGTCCGGTTGCCCAAATATTGTTGGCCCGACGGCCGGTGAGGTAAAGCAAATAAGTTGACGCCGTCCGCTCTTCCCAACAAAGCGCGCTCCCAACGTCCTCGAAACGAGAGAGCATCATGACGACGTTTCGCCATCTCGCCTTCATGGTCGTCGCGTTGTCGTTGATGGGGCCACAAACAGCACTTCATTGGCGTCTCGACGTTTCGAATCGGCAATTGGCTGCTTGCCGTGGTCCCCTCCGCCTCGCAGACTGCGCTCGGCACCTCCCCGCAAGCGGTGGAGGGGTGGCAAAACGTGACGTGGCTGTCCAAGGAAGTGATCCCGATGCGATTCGAACGCATGACCTACAGATTAGGAATCTGTTGCTCTATCCAACTGAGCTACGGGACCAAAATGCGCCAAACTAAGTAGCATGAGGCCGCGGAGGATTCAACGACTGGTGTCGGCTCGGCCTTCCCGCGTTGTATAGGACGACGATTTGCGCCTATAATACGAGGGAACCGAGTTTCCTTTGACATGTACGCACTCGATGGCCCCGGTTGCTGTGATTTTTGACAGCGGCGGAGCTTCCCAAACTATGGTCGATGGCCCCCCACCTCAGCGGGCGGCAGTCGGGGAGATGCCCGAGCATCTATGCACCGAGTGCATGTCGCTGCGCTTTGGGCGCGAGCCGACCTGCGTCGACTGCGGCGCTGCGCGACCGGCGCAGGGCTGGCAGCCACTCTCCGAACTGGGCGACGCATATTTGGGGCGCACGGTCGACCGACGCTTTTTGTTGACGCGCAGGTTATACCGATGCGGCGACGAGGCGCTTTACCGGGCGACCAGCCTGTCGGACGCGCGCCACTTCGGGCTGTGGCTGGGCTGGCTCGAGGCGTTTGATTGTAGCCGCCAGCAGCTCATCACGCGCATGATGCGTGAGGTACCCAGGGTGCACGGGCTGGACCCGGCGCACCTCGTCGCCGTCCACGAGCTCCTCGAATTCTCCGACGATCACATCGGCGTCGTCATGGATTATCCGCCCGGGATGATCCTCGACGACGTCCTCGCCGAGGACGGCCCGCTCGAGGTCGAGCGCGCCTGCAAGCTGGGCGCACAACTCGCCCACGCACTGCACCAGGCCCACGCCAGCGGGCTTGTTCACCGCCAACTCGATCCCTCGACGGTGGTCATCTCCCAGTTGCCCGAGGCCGGTGAGACTGCGCAGATCCTTCACTTTGGCCTGCCGGCGCTCGATGGGCGCGGCGCAGACGCTCTGAACCGGCGCGCGTTCTACAGCCCCGAACAGCGCAAAAAGAAGGGCATCGATCGGGCCAGCAACCTCTACGGCCTGGGTGCCCTGCTCTTCTTCATGCTCACCGGCGAAACGCCCTCCCCCCAGTTTTCGGCCAACGATAGCTGGGGCGTGCGCGTGGAGACCGAGATGGTGCGCGTCTCTCAAGCCCGCACGGCCGACGACGTGCCCGGCGTCCTCGACACTTTGGTCGCCGCGATGATGGCGCGCAGCCCGTTGGGCCGACCCGAGAAGATCGCCGACGTCGTCGAGCTGCTCGAGCAATATGCAGGCGCCCACGAGCGCGCTCATCAACATATCGCTCCGGCCGAGCACGACCAGCCCGCCCCCGAATCCAGGGCCGGTTCACCGCGCCAGACGCTCACCAGCGGCAGCTATTTCCCATCCTCGCGGACGACCAGAGCGGGCCAACCCAGCGACCAAGGGCCAATTCCGCCTCCAGACGCCTCGGGGGCTCCGGCGAGCGCGTCGGATAGCCCAGATGCGACCTCCCCGCCATCGCAAGAAAAACTGCCCGACGAGAACCTCCCCGGCGATCTCCAGACAACCAACACGACGGTCTTCAGAGCCGCCTCCGCCGAGAGGACGGAGAATTTCGGATGGATCAAGCGCCCTCAGACCGGCGAGCCTCCTCCCGCGCAGACCGATGCCTCGCTCGAAGACTCTCACCAGAGCGACCAAGACGGCCAAAGCAACGACAGCGATGGGGGTAGCGCAAGCAGTTCGGGGGCTCTATACGGCAAAGTCAAGCGTCCCGCCCACGCAGTCACGCCCATCGGGCGACTGATCTGTGTGACGAGCGACCGCCGAGGCCGCCTCCTCGTCGCCGATGACACCGACACATTGTGGCTGGCCACCGGCCCGCCTTTGACAATCCCGACAGCCTCGGCGAGCTCGAGATCGCGCCGCGCTCGGTGGCCCTGTGGGGCGACGCGCTGCTCGTCGGCCTGGCAAACGGCAAGATCGAGCGCCGCGACATCGACAGCGCCGATACACAGGTATTGCTCGAGACCATCGACCGCGCCTCGATCACCGGCCTGGCGGTCGATGCGCACACCGGCAAGGTCGTCGCCTCGGCGGCCAGCGGGCGCGTCTATGCGGCCACGCTGGTCGACGAGACGGTCGACCAGATAGGCGACTCGGATTGGGAGCGGGTGCGCACACGCAAAGAGGCGATCGACATCGCCCTGGCCGGCCCCGCCGCCTCCTTTGCCGTGCTGCGCCTCGACGGCACCGTCGAGGTTCGAAACTTCGAGCCGCCCCACACCGTTTTATGTGAATTTCATTGCTCCGGGGGCTGTTCCGCGCTCGCCCTCTCGCCCGACGGCCAACTGGTCGCCGTGGTCCTCGACGACACCGTCCACCTGTATCACGCCGGCAGTGGCCAGCAGATCGCCGCCTTCGACAAGCTGACCCACCGCCCCACTGCAGTCTTCTTTGACGCCGACAACAACCTGGTGGGCATCTGCCAGAGTGAGTCGGAGTTGCTTCTATGGGATCTGGCCAGCGACTCGGCGGTCGCCCAGCGAACGCGAGCGACCGGCATCTGACAACTCACTCGGCGGCCATTCGTGGCCCATCGCCGGATTCCGGCGTCCGAGGCAGGCTCGCAGCTTCCTCCCGGCGGAACTCCTCGGACAGCGGGTAATTGCCCAATTTGCGGAGCTGGCCTCTGAGGGCTGCGGCCAGCTCTTTGCTCTTTTTCACAGCCGGAGGCAGGGCCGCGGAGACGCCCGTGGCGGCGGCGCTCGAGCCGAGCGCGGTCGCCAGACCGATGGGCCCGACGGGACGACACCCAAAGAGGTGGCTGATGCCGGGGGTCTCGACCAGCGCCAGCAGCACCGCTGCCGAGCCGAGGCTGGCCGCGGTGGTCTCGCGGGTGGGCTTGCCCACAGCCAGCGTCTGGCCGAGCTGAGTGCCCACGGTCGCCAGAAGCGCCACCGTCGATGCCTTCTTCTTGCCTCCGGGCATCCCGCGCGCCATCATCCAGGCCAGCGAGGCACCGGCGCCGGTGGTGATGGCGCGGTCCAGGATGGCGCTGTCGAGCTTGGTGCCCAGCGCCTCGCCGGGGCCCTCGCCGAGCACGTCGCCGAGCTCGGCCTCACTGGGCGTTCGCATCACGATGGACAGCGACGGGGCGATATCGGTCAGCAAATTGACCAAGAGGAGTTGGCGGGCGTTCATCGGTGGCCGCCTCAGCAGGCTCGCCAGCAGGGTAAAGCCGATCTCGCCGAAGTTCCCGCCGGTCAGAATCGACACGGCGTCTCGTACCGAGCCCCACATCGCCCTGCCCTCGGCCACCGCACGCACGATGGTCTCGATGCGCTCGTCGACGACGATGATATCGGCGGCCTCGCGGGCGGCGGCGGTGGCGTCCTCGCCCAGGGCGATGCCGACGTCGGCCAGACGGATGGCCGCGGCGTCGTTGGCCCCATCGCCGGTCATGGCGACCGTCTTGCCGTCGCGCTGCAAGGCCTGGACGATGCGCACCTTATGAGCAGGCGTCGCGCGGGCGATGACCGTGCAGTGCAGAAGCGCCTCGTCGAGCTCGTCATCGGTCATCTGCTCCAACTCCGGGCCGGTCAGCATGCGCCCGCCGTTGATGAGCTCGAGGTCTCGAGCGATGCGATGGGCGGTTCGGGGGTGGTCACCGGTGATCATCAGCACGGCGACGCCGGCGTCGTGGAGCTTCGAGATGGCCTCCGCAGAGGTCGGGCGGACTGGATCGCTGAGCCCGACAAAGCCGCGAAAGACGAACTTCGAGATGCGCGCTTCGTCGAGGTCTCGCTCCTCGGAGGCGGCCCGCTCGGCGACTGCCAGCACGCGCAAGCCGCGGGAGGCGAGCTCCTCGGCGCGGCCGATGAGCTCCTGGCGCATCGCCTCGTCGATGGGCTCGGTGCCCTCATCGGTGGTCCGCCTCGAGCAGCGCGGGATGACCACCTCGGGAGCGCCCTTGATATTGATGACCAGTCCCTCGTCGCTTCGGCCGAGCACGGCGTGGTAGCCTCGGCCGGGCTGGAAGGGCATCTCGTCCATGCGCTGCCATCCCTCGAAGCCCTCGTGAGACTCGACGCCGGCCTGGTGGCCTCCGTTGACCACGGCGCGGTCGGTCGGATGAGGCAGCTCGTGGCCATCCGGCGAAGCCGGGCTGGCGCGCAGGGCACCGGCCAGGATCAGCGCCTGCCAGGGCTGGGGCTCGCCGTCGATGCGCTGACATCGGCGGCCGTCACAGACCACGTCGAGCTCAATGCGCCCCTCGGTAAGCGTGCCGGTCTTGTCGGCGCAGACGACGTCGACGCGCCCCAGCCCTTCGACCGCGCGTGGGTTTCGAACGAGCACGCCGTGCTCGGAGAGTCGGCGCGCTGCCGCCAATTGGGCGACCGTAGACAGCAGGGGAAGCCCCTCGGGCACCGCGGCCACGGCCATGCCCACGCCGGCATCGATCAGCCGGTCCAAATCCTGGCCCCGGCCGAGCCCGGCGGTGATCAGAAACAACCCGCTCAAGCCCGCGGCGGGCACGGTCACGTCGGTCAACGCCTCCAGCCGCTGCTCGACGCCGGTCGCCGGCGCTTGTCCGGCCCCGGAGAGCACACCGCGGCGCGCCTCGGTCTGGCCGCCGGTCGCCACGACGACCGCCCGTGTGCGCCCGGTGGCGATCGAGGTGCCCTCGTAGAGCATCGAGCTGCGCTCGGCCACCGCCGCCGCATACGACACAGACGACTCCTTGTGGACCGGCAGCGACTCACCGGTCAGGCTCGACTCGTCGACCTCCAGATCGGCCGCCTCGATGATCCGACAGTCAGCGGGCACGACATCTCCCGAATTCAACACGAGGACGTCTCCGGGGACCAATTCATCGGCGTCGACGGTGGTCTCACTGCCGCCTCGCACCACGCGCACGGCCTCGGCCTCGCGCTGCTCGAGGCCGGCGACGGCCTGCTCGGCCTTGAAGCGCTCGACTCCACCGAGGATACCGTTGAGCGCGATGGCGGCGCTGACCATCGCCGCGTCGCCCAGGGATCCGACCACCGCAGAGACGCCGGCGGCCGCCGCCAACACGGGCGTAAACGGGTTGGCCAACTCGGTGCCCACCGCTCGCACGACGAGTTCGCTCCGAGTGGCGGGCTCGGCACGCTCGGGCTGTCGCTGGCGGGCGATCCCGGGGGCCAGTCCCTGCTCGGAGGACTCCAGACGCTCGAGCACTTCGTCAACCGTCAGGCTGTGCCACTGGGTCGGATCGCGCCGGGGTGGACGAGGCTCGCGTTCGAGCAGCATCGCGTGACGAAGCCCGTTGGCCAGCGCCACCAGCGCCACGACATTGACGCCCAACATGACGTTGCCCGGCTCGGTGTCGTTGAGGCCGCGCAGCGACAAAAAGGTCGCAATCGCCGCGCCCAGGCCGGCCAGCCCCACGCTCTGCTCGGAGACGCGCCTGGCGCGCGCGCAGGTCTCGAGCACGAACGCCGCCGAATCGAGCTCGCCGTCGCACAGCATATGGGCCGCCCACGGCGGGCCGTCGACGCCCCGGCAGATCCCGATGGCCAGATCGGCGGCGGCCATCGCCTCCGAGGGCCCCGGCGCGACCAGCGCGACGACGCCGCCGTCGCGCTGTTGTGCGCGCACCACGTCCGCCAGACCGCCGTCGAATTGCACGACCTCGTCGGGCCCGAGCGACTTCCCGGCGTCTGTGTCGTCGGTGGCGATGACAATGCGGAGCCCGGCTTTTCTAGCCCCGCTGAGCAGCGGTTCGGCGCCCGGATCGGTCGACGCACGCGTCTGCACCAGCGCACACAGCGCCCCGTCTCGGGCCAGCCCGAGCACCGGCGCCTGCGCGCTGCCGAGCTGGTCGGCGCGTTGCCGGACGGCCGCATCCACCTCGGCGTCGAGGCGCTCGAGCGGGCCGAGCTTCCAGCCCCCGCTGGTGCGCAGCGTCTCGGGCTCGGCGGCTTCGAATAATTCGTGCGCATGGTGGTGCACATCGTCGATGTCGACCTCACCGATAGGCGCGACCGTGCCGACGCACAGCTCACCGGTAAAGAGCGCGCGCCCGTCGATGACGACTGTGTCGACGCGGTCCATGACGTGGAACCCCGACGGACTCAGCGCCACGATATTGCGCTGGGCGAATACCCGCATCATCTCGGCGTTGAAGCCGTCGCGGCCGTACCGGGCCGCCTTGGGCAGCCCTCCGAACAGCGGCGCGGTCGACCGCTCGAGGTCGTGGGTGTCCGCCAGGCCCACCACGAAGCCGCCGATGGAGGTAAACCACGCATCGTCGGCGTATTGCTCGATGACGCCCTCGGGCAGCGGCCGAGGGCGCTTGCCGGCGTCGACCGGGGTGCGCCGCCGGTCCCAATTCAAGTAGCATAGCTGCGGCTCGCGCTCCTTCCACACCTTCTGGCGGGCGCGCTCTCCGCGCAATTTGGCCGCCTGGAAGACCATGTCGATGGCCGGGCCGACCGGGCCGGAGCCGACCGCCTGGGCCAATGAGTTGAGGGTGCCAAAACCCACGTCGACCGCCTGCGCGCCGAAGAGGCCCTCGATGCGCTGGCGAAGCCGGGGGGTATTCTCGACCACGTTGGTCATCGCCGCGAAGTCAAAATTGAGCTGGGACGGCTCGAAGCCGGCCAGCTTGAGGGTCGTGCCCAGCCCCACGGCCACCGCGTCCACGCTCATGTCGACGATCTTGCGTGCGATGGGCTCGATATCGGCGGGATGCTCCGGGCGCGGCCCCGAAAACGCCTCCTCGGACAGGCCACAATGTGACTCGACCCCCTCGACCAGCGCCACGATCTGACGAGGCTCGACCAACGCCGAGCGGTACGAGACCACCGCGCGCGCCAGGTGCCCGTTGATGCGCACCCACTCGACGCCCTCGATCTTGTCGAAGGCCTCCTCGAGCTTGCGTGCGTATTGGCCAAATTTCTTTGGGCCCACGTCGCGCAATTCGATATGCAGGCGACGGCCGTTGGCCTCACGCACCCGGCGGTATTGATGGCCGAATAGATTCGCCAGTGACTCGAACCAGCGTCTCTCGGCGATGTTGGGCGTCAACCCGTCTAGCAACCCCATCGTTCCCCAAATGGTCTCGAGATCTCATTGACCCTTCAGATCGTGCAAGCAGCCCCGCTGCGAAGCTAAGCACCTGGGCAATCGCCCCAAGCAAAACCTACCCGCCGACCTATTTAGTTGCGATCCGGAAACCCGGTAATTTCGCGAAACGAGGTGTAGTGTAGCGC
>JBKGZI010000240.1:0-9189 GCA_046545675.1 Persicimonas sp. | reverse complement strand
AATCGAGGCAAGAACCAAGAACCAACCACCAAGAACAGGTGCGTTTACTCGAGACGATACGAAAAGCCTGGCACGATTCGTAAACCACAAGATCTCCGTGATTGCACTTAGCCCGCCATCGACGGCTCGACGGCCTCGTCGGGGTCCAAGTCGAAAGAGTATTGGAGCCGGTACAGCGTCTCGTAGTGGCCGCCGTGGTCGAGCAGCTCGCGGTGGGTTCCCTGCTCGAGGATCTCGCCTTTGTGCAGCACGATGATGCGGTCGGCCTTTTGGATGGTCGACAGCCGATGGGCGATGACCACCGAGGTCTGGCGCGACATCAGGCGGTCGATGGCGTCTTGAATGATCGCCTCGGTGTCGGTGTCGACGTTGGCGGTGGCCTCGTCGAGGATGAGCACGTTGGGCTTTTGGACGAGCGCGCGGGCGAACGACAACAACTGCTTTTCGCCCGAGGAGAGGTTCGAGCCACGCTCGGCGATGCGGTGGTCGTAGTCATCCGAGTAGCGCGTAATCAACGGGTGAGCGTGGACAATCTCGGCCGCCTCGACCAGCTCTTCGTCGCTGACCTCGTCGTCGCCCAACGTCAGGTTCTCGCGAATGGTTCCCTGGAACAAAAACGAGTCCTGCAGCACGGCCGCGAACGCACGACGGTACGCGTGCACGTCGAACTCGCGGATATCGGTCCCGTTGATGAGGATGCGGCCCTTGGTGACGTCGTAGAGGCGCATCAACAGGCTGATGATCGTCGTCTTCCCGGCGCCTGTATGACCGACCAGGGCGATCTTCTCGCCGGGTCTGACCTCCAAATTCAGGCCTTTGATGATCCATTCATCCTCATTATAGGCAAACCAGACGTCCTCGAATTCGATGTGCAGGTCGTCGGCCGGAAGCGGCTTGGGGTTGTCGGGTTGGGGGATATGCTCTTCGGAGTCGAGCAACTCGAAGATGCGCTCGCTGCTGGCCATCGCGCTCTGCAGAAGGTTGTACTTCTGGGCGAGGTCGCGGATCGGGATGAAGAACTTCTGCATATATTCGATGAAGGCGACGAGCACGCCGATGGTCACCAGGCCGTCCAAGACCTGGCCGCTGCCGTACCAGATGATCGCGCCGACGGTGACCGCGCCGACCGCCTCGACGACCGAGTAGAGGATCGCGTCGTAGCGAATCGAGCGAATATTGGCGTCGCGGTACTCTTCATTGATGTCGCGGTATTCGTCGGCGCTGACGTTCTCGCGCACGAAGAGTTGGATGATCTCGATGCCGGTCACCGACTCCTGCAAGTGGGCATAGAGCCGGGCGATCTTGACGCGAATTTCGCGAAACGCCTTGCGCAAGAAATGGCGAACCACAGCGGTGATGAGCACCAAAAACGGCACCACCACGAAGCTGACCAGTGCCAGGCGCCAGTCCTTGTACAACAGGATGGCGACGATGCCGACCAGCGTGATGATGTCGCCGACCATCGTGATCATGCCCGAGGCGAGCGCCTCCTGGAGCGACTCGATGTCGGTGGTCATGCGCGTCATCAGCCGGCCGGTGGGGTGCTTGTTGAAGAAGCTCACCGACAGCGATTGGACGTGGTCGAAGACCTTCTGACGCAGGTCGTATAGCGCGCGCTGGCCGGCCTTCTGCATCAGGTAGAACTGCAAAAACCGCGTGCCCGCCTGCATGAACACCGCGAAGCCAAAGGCGGCGATCACCCAGGTAAGCCCACCGAGTTCTTGGGGGACCAAGTAATCATCGATGGCGACTTGCAATAGGTGCGGCTGGACCAACTGCAGCCCGGACATGACCGGCAAGAGCAGCAGGCACAGCGCAAAGGTGAACCAATAGGGACGCATATACGTCCACAGACGCGCGATGAGCGTCAGATCGGTGGCGTTTCCGAGCTTCTGCTCTTTAAAGCCCGAGCCGATCGCGGCGCCCTTGGGGCGATCCTGTTTGTCTTCTGTGTTCGGATCGGCCTGATTCTGGTTTTCTTCGTTCAGATCACTCACGACTCGAGGCTCTCCTCGAGACGCTGACGCTCGCACATCTCATAATAAGTCCCGCGCGCCGCCAGAAGCTCGTCCTGCGAGCCTTCTTCGACGACGCGGCCATTTTCGAGCACGAAGATCTTGTCGACGCGACTCAACGCGTTGAAGCGGTGGGTCAAGATGATCGACGTTCGGTCCTTCATGATCTCGTCGAGGTGATCGAGGATGACTCCCTCGGTCTCGGTGTCGACGCTCGAGAGAGCGTCGTCGAGGATGAGGATGCGGGGGTCGACCAGCAGCGCCCGCGCGATGGTCACGCGCTGCTTCTGGCCGCCCGAAAGCGTCACGCCTCGCTCGCCGACCAGGGTGTCCAAGCCCTTGGGAAAGCTGGAGATATCAGGGGCGAGCCCGGCGACCTCGACGGCTTGCTCGATGCGCTCTGATTGGGGGGCCGATTCGCGCTTGTCGCCGGCCAACAGCGCCCGCTCGGGCGCCTTGCGTCCGACGCTCTCGTCGTATTCGAGCGCGTCGAGGCCAAAGCGTACGTTCTGCCCGATGGTCATCGAGAACAAAAAGGGTTCCTGAGAGACGAAGCCGATTTCACTTCGGGTGTCTCGAAGCGCCAGGTCGACCAGGGGCTCGCCGTCGATATGCAGGCAGCCCTCGGTCGGGTCGTAGAGCCTCGAGATGAGCTTGACCAGGGTGGTCTTCCCCGAGCCCGTGCGCCCGACGATGGCGACGGTCGAGCCGGGCTCGATGTCGATGTCGATATCGTCGAGCACCAGCTCGTCGTCCTCGTCGTCCGGGTAGGCAAACGAGACGTGGTCGAAGCGCACGCCTCCTCGGGCCACGCCGGGCACGACCTCGGGCAGCTCGCGTCGCCGCTCGGCCTCGGGCTCTTGGATATCCGGCTCGAGCTCCATGATCTCGAGGACGCGGTCGAAGGCGGCCAAGCCCCGGTTCCACACCGAGAAGACCCAGCCCATCGCGATGGTCGGGAAGGCCAGCGCGACCACGTAGGAGTTGAACTCGACGAACGCGCCGAGGGTCATCGTGCCCTCGATGACCATTCCGGTGCCGACGATGAGCACGGCAAAGGTGCCCACGCCGGCCACCAGCGTCATCAACGACTGCATGCCGCCGCGAATGGTGGCGAGCTTCATGCTCTTGCCGTAAAACGCCTCGTTCATCTGGCCGAAGGAGTCCTTTTCGCGCTCCTCGATGGCATAGCATTTGACCACCGAGACGCCGCCGAGATTCTCCTGGACCTTCGAGGAGATGTCGGAGAGCTGGGTCTGGACGATCTTGGTCTGGTTAAAGAGGGCCCGCATGATCTTGAGCAGGAAGTACAAGATGACCGGGTAGGGTATCAGGCACACCAGCGTTAGTCTCCAGTTGAGCTCGGCCATGCGCGACATCGCGATGCTGTAGGCGATGCCCGTGTTGATGACGTGCAAAAAGGTGATCGCGTACAGCAAACGCACGTAGGTGACGTCGTTGGCCGAACGACTGGTGATGTCGCCGGTGGGCATGCTGCCAAAGAAGCTCGAGCTCAACGCGCCGAGCTTGTCGTACATGTCGTTGCGGACGTCGAACTCGATGTAGCGTCCGGCGTTGAAGATAAAGACGCGGCTAAATACACGCGCGATTCCACCACCGATGGCCAGCGCGATGATGACCAGGCCGATATCGACCAGATCGCCGCGCATCGACGCCAGCTCTCCGCCCTCGGCGGCGTCGCGCATCATCTGCACGGCATCGCCGATATACGCCGGGATGGCCAGGTTCAAGATGTTGGTCAACGCCAAAAACAGCCCGCCGACGGCGAACCACCACTTATAGCGGGCAAAATACTCCCACAATTTAGCGTTTCGCACCCTGCGATCGATCGGTGGTGCGTCGTCTGTGTCTGAAGTGGGTGTTTGGCTCATGAGTCGCGCGGTTGGTGGTACTGCGTGTGGCAGCCATAATAGCCGTGGCCACTATAACCGGCGACCGTTTAACCATGTTCCGAATTGATGGGCAAGCTCAGCGCACCAAGTAGAATCACGCAAGTCTTTCGGCTCTCCACCCAACGGGCCTTCGAGCAGCGCTCACGCTAGAGAGAGTAAGAAAGTAGGAGAGTGAGAGAGTGAGAACAACGCTACAAATCACCCCGATCGCCTCGAGAAGGTCGCCGTATCTTACTTTCTCACTTTCTCACTATCTTATTCTCTCATAGCCGATCAGCAGCTACTCGCCGGGTGGCGCAAACTGCTCGAAAGCCCGAGATCGACGGGATTGTAGCTAACGTACCTGAAGGCCGATGCGCTCCCATTGGACGGAGCCGTCGGGGTCGGTCGACCAGAAGATATACCGGGGCACGCCGACCAGATTCGAGCCGGCGACCTCGCCGAAGTTACGGCTGTCGCGGATGTCGGCTTCTCGACCGTCGACGGGCACCTGGCTGCGGTTGTCAGCCAGCAGGAAGTACTCGTCGGACTCGAGGCGGGCAGGCTCCATGGTCAGTTCGGTGTAGACCCGCGGAGAGACCGAGATGACGTAACGCTCGCCCTGGTTGTGCTCGACCCAGGCCAGCAATCCGGTCTCACCGTCGAGCTCGGACTCGGCCACCTGAGCCTCGTCCAGCGGGGAGTGGCCGACGGCGTCGTCGTTGACGTATAGGGTGTTGCCCTCCATGCGAACCACGTCATTATGCACGCCGACGATGCGCAAAAATTCGAGCGGACTATCCCTGTCGGCTGCCGAATTTGCGGAGGCACCGGCGCCTGTCGCCACCACCTCGCCGCGCTCGGGGGCGTCGGTTCGAAACGCGGTCAGGTCGACCAGGACGGTGTCACCCGGCTCGATGGTCGGATACATCGCTGCGTTGTCGACCCTCTCGAGGCGCCACAGATTGTTGGTGGTGAAGTTGGCCGTCAGCGCAATCGGCACCAGATAGCTCAACAAAAAGGCGACCAGGTAGATCGTCCAGTGGTTGTAGCCCTGCAGCACGTAACCATCACCGGCCTCCTCGGCGCGCGCGGCGACCTCGGAGGCGATCAGGCCGGTGAACACCAGCCATCCGCCGGCCAATACCAAAAACGGCAGCAGCGGAAAGAACTTCAGCACGCTCAGTGCGATGATGAAGCCCTCGAGCAGCAACAAGAAGAGCAAATTGACCGTCAAGCCCTTGATGAACTGACCCACATACATATATCCGAGCCCCGGACATAAAAAGGTCAGCGCGACGGCGACCCACTTCTTGCGGGGCTTGGTTTCTCCGGTGTAGGCGGTCTCGGCGGTGGTCACGGCTCGATGCTCGGCTGGTGCGTCAGGTGGGCAGGCCCCATCAGGGACGTCTGCGAATCTAGGTAAAATGTAGATCCGGGGCTGTCGCAGGTCAATCGCTGTCCGAACCGCCCCGATATACGTGCACCAGGTCGGTGGGGCCGAGACTGGTTGACCTCATCCCCAGAGCGCTTAGGCTTGACACGTTCATTCACAGCTATCAGAGGACAACGCAGATGAAGCTCGAATTTCTTCAGGGCCTGGTCAAAGAGGCCGACACCAAGATCGTGTTGCTCGTGCTCGACGGTCTGGGTGGGCTGCCCAGCGGGCCGCAGGGCAGGACCGAACTCGAAGCCGCCGATACTCCCAACCTGGACGAGCTGGTGCGACGGGGCGTGTCCGGACTGCATACACCGGTCGGTCCGGGGATTACGCCGGGAAGCGGGCCGGGGCACCTGGGTTTATTTGGCTATGATCCCACCGAATATACGGTCGGCCGCGGTGTGCTCGCCGCGCTGGGTATCGAATTCGACCTCCAGCCGGGCGACGTCGCCGCTCGCGGCAACTTCTGCACCCTCGACGACGACGGTCGGGTTACCGACCGGCGCGCCGGCCGGATCAGCACAGAGACCAACGAAGAGCTGTGCGAGCTTCTGGGCGAGATCGAAGTCGACGGCGCCGAGGTCCATATTCGTACGGTCAAAGAGCACCGCATGCTCTTCGTGCTGCGCGCTGAGGGGCTCAGCGACGAGATTGAAGACACCGACCCCCAGCAGACCGGCAAGAGGCCCGAAGAGCCGCTCGCCCTGTCACCGCGCGCCGAGAAGACCTCGAAGCTGGTGCGTGAATTTCTCGAGCAGGCGTCTCAGAAGCTGGCCGACCACGCTCCGGCCAACGGTCTATTGCTGCGCGGGTTTGCCCAAAAGCCAGAGTGGCCGACCTTTGAAGAGGCGTTCGGTCTTCGTTCGGCGGCCATCGCCAGCTACCCGATGTATCGAGGGGTCGCCAGTCTTTTGGGCATGGACACCCCCGAGGGGCCGGCGTCGCTGCAGGATAAGTTCGCCATCGCTCGGGAGCATTGGGATGACTACGATTTCTTTTTTATCCACAAAAAGAGCGTCGACAGCCGCGGCGAGGACGGAGACTTCGAGGCGAAGATGCGCTCCATCGAAGAGGCCGACGAACAGCTCCAGGGGCTATTAGACCTCGACCCGGACGTGGTGCTGGTCACCGGCGATCACTCCACACCTGCTCAGCTCGCCTATCATAGCTGGCATCCGGTGCCGGTGGTGCTGTGGTCTGAGCACTGCCGAGCCGACGCCGTCGAGACTTTCGGCGAGCGGGCTTGTCTGTCAGGGGCGCTGGGAGCGCGATTGCCGGCCATTGACTTGATGCCGCTGGCGCTGGCCAACGCACTCCGGCTCGAAAAATTTGGGGCCTGAGGCGGCAGGGGCTCGTCGGGGTCAACAAGAGGAGGTCTCGGTGTTTTGCTAGGGTTTTGTTTTGATTTGGGTGTTTGTTAGTTGTATAAAGTAAAGAGGCAATAATAGGCTGGTTAAACTCCGTACTATCGGCTCGATTCGAGCATGATTGACCAGGAAGCAGCGTGCTTAGCATTGCTGTGAATAGGATACCTATTCTTTCTGGAGGTCTCATGCGCGTCGAAAGATCCGATACACTGTGACCTATGGGGGGAAGTCGACGATGGGCGACGGCCACGCGCCAGAGGTCGATGTCATTTCGAATCCGCAACGGGCGATGTTCGAGCTCGGACGGTGTGCTCTGCGCGCCGAGGGGGACGAGGAAGGCATGTGGCAAGAGGCCGTCGAGATTCTCCGGGGCACTCTCGATGCCACATGTGTCGGTGCGCTGAGATGCTCATCGGGGAGCCGTGACTTCGAGTTGGTGGCCGTGCAGGGAGCCGATCGATCGCTATGCGGTACGCATCTGGTCGGAGTCGGCGAGGAGACCGTCTCGGAGGTGGCGCTTGGCAGCGACGAGCCGGTGGTGGTCGAAGACCTCGTCCGACAGAAGCAGTACGCCCCGTCGCCGCTCGGCGAACTCCTGGGCTGTAACGCCACGATGGCCGTGGCCGTGGCTTTCAACGACACGACTTGGGGAGTGTGCGAATTTCACTGGGAAGAGCCCAGGCAGATCTCGGAGCAGGAGCGTGAATTTGCAGGCCGCGCCGCCTCGTTATTTGGCGAAGCGCTCTCGCATCTCCGGCGCGAGCTCGCCAAGCAGAAGCAATGCGATCGATTCATCTTATTGGTCGAGCACGCTACCGATCTCATCGGTCTCAGTGACCTCGAAGGACGGGTGACCTACCTCAATCAGGCGGGATGCGAACTCGTCGGCCTCTCGCCGTCCGAGGTAGACGGCCTCGATGTCGTCGACTTCTTGCCCGAGGGTGAGGGCGAGCGTTTCTTCGATGAGATCATGCCCATCGTCGCCGATTGCGGTCGCTGGGAAGGCTCGATGTGCCTGAACGACTTTCGTACGGGTCAGACCCATCATACCGAGGCGACCGTATTGATGCTCGAGGACCCCGAGAGCGGCGAGCCGGTCGGTCATGCCACGATTCAGCGGGACGTCACCGAGCGAGTCCGACTTCGCGAACAGCTTCGACAGTCCCAAAAGCTCGAGGCGTTGGGGCTCTTGGCCGGAGGCGTCGCTCACGACTTCAACAATCACCTGACGGTCATCAAAGGGTATTCAGAGCTGCTCCTGTCGGAGATGCATGAAGACGAGCCGCGTCGGGCCCAGATCGAAAAGGTGCGCAATGTCTCGGTCAAGGCCCAACAATTGGCCGACCAATTGTTGACGTTCAGCCGCCGCAAGGTGCGCCAGCCGACCGTCTTCGACCTCAATGAGGCGATCGACAACCTGCTGGACATGCTGCGAAGTCTCATCGGTGAGACGATCACCATCGAGGTCGACACCCGCCGCGAGCCCTGCTTTGTCGAGCTCGATCCGAGCGATATGGAGCAGGTGATCTTGAATTTGGCGGTCAACGCTCGTGACGCCATCGAAGGCACCGGTCAAATCACCTTGAAGACGCGCCGAGCCACGGCCGATCTGCTCGCCAGAGCTGAGTTTCCCGGAGACGAGGCACATTTATTACAGGTCATTGATACTGGCATCGGGATGCCTTCCGAGGTGCTCGAACGGGCGTTCGAGCCGTTTTTCACCACCAAGGGCGCCCGCGGGGGCACTGGGCTGGGCCTGGTCACCGTATGCCGAATTGTGACCGCCGCGGGCGGCAAGGTCGTCGTCGACTCGACCCCTGGTCAGGGAACCACCTTTAATTTGCTCTTTCCTCCAGCCTCTCCGCCCGCCGAGCAGCCCTCCGAGGAGCACGTCGAGCGCAGCGAATTGGGCGGCGACGAGGTCATCCTGGTGATCGAGGACGATCCGGACGTGCTCGACTATATCACCGAGGTTCTCGAACAACACGGCTACGATACCATCCCGTGTGGCGATGGTAGGAAGGCGGTCGAGACGTTGGCGATGTTCAGTGAGAGTATCGACGCGGTATTGTCCGATGTGGTGCTTCCAAATCTGACGCCCGAGGAGCTGCGCACCGAGCTCATCGAGGCGTTTCCGGACATTCCGGTAGTGATGACCTCGGGATACGGAGATTACGAGCAGCTCGAGGCGGAGGGGCTGCTCGAGGATGTGCCGTTTTTGTCCAAGCCGATGGCCGCCGAAGACCTGCTCCACCAGATTCGCACAGTGCTCGACCGTCGCAGCGGATAGGGATCCGCGTTCAACGCATGCGATCGATGCTGCGCCGGAGTTGCTCTCCCAAATCAGCCGACGCCGTATCCTCGGGCGTGGGCGGGGGCTCGGAGGCCTCCTCGGACTGATCGCCGGTGGGCCGGTGTTGGCGGGCCTTTTGCTCGATGAGCTCGAGGAGCGCTTCGCGGTACTCGTCGTGGTA
>JBKGZI010000239.1:0-9190 GCA_046545675.1 Persicimonas sp. | reverse complement strand
AAACCCAAAACCCACCATTCAGACTACAACCCCCTCACCCGCCGGCGCAATCACCCCTACTGAGCGCGATTCCGAGCTACCGGCTTGACTCTCCGAATACGTGTTTTATGTTTCACGCACAATTACAGAGCAATATACTCAAATAGGAGATTAAAAATGGCTGGATTTGGAGAGCACACACTGCCCGACCTTCCCTACGCTTACGACGCACTCGAGCCGTATATCGACGAGCAGACGATGCGTCTGCACCACGACAAGCACCATCAAGGCTACGTCAACGGCCTCAACTCCGCCGAGCGCAAGCTGGCCGAAGCCCGCGAGTCGGGCGACTTCAGCAATATCCGAAGCATCGAGCGCGCCATCGCGTTCAACGGCTCGGGCCACATCAACCACACCCTGTTCTGGGAGAATATGTGCCCGGCCGACCAGTCCGGTGAGCCCGAAGGCGCGCTGGCCGACCAGATCGCCCAAGACTTCGGCAGCCTGGACAACCTCAAGGCACAGTTCAGCGCATGCGCCGGAGCCGTCGAAGGCAGCGGCTGGGGCATCCTGATCTGGAACCCCGAAGGCAAGTACCTGAGCACCATCGCCGGTGAGAACCACCAGAAGCAATTCTTCAACAACCAGATTCCGATCCTGCTTCTGGACGTCTGGGAGCACGCCTACTACCTCAAGTACCAGAATAACCGAGGCAAGTACGTCGAGCAGTGGTGGAACGTGGTCAATTGGGACAACGTCGCCCACAACTTCGACAAGGCCCAGTCCTACGAGTTCCCGGTGTCGCTCTAAGACGAGCTAAACCCGTAACGTCGTAAAGACGCCCCAAAGCCCCGCCAGGCATCGCGCCTGGCGGGGCTTTTTTGTTTATTCTACAGTCTCGGCGACACCGATTTTGAATCTAGGACCGCCTGCGACCGTCTTATGGTCGTAGTCACACGCTCCCGCACCGGATCGAACCCCATGAGACGCTTTGCCGCCCTTCTGATCGCCCTCTCGATGCTGCTCGTCGCCCCATCCGCCTGGGCGGCTGACGTGGTCGACACCGACGGCTTCGGCACGCTGCTCGAAAAATATGTCGACGCCAACGGCCAGGTCGACTACGCCGCCTGGCACGAGAGCAAAAAAGACCGCGCCCGGCTCGACGCCTTCCTCGACGAGGTCGCCAAAGCCAAACCCGACACCCGGTCAAAGAAGGCCCAGCTCGCCTTCTACATCAACGCCTACAACGCCGTCGTGCTCGACTCGGTGCTCGACAAATGGCCGGTCAAAAGCGTCATGAAGGAAGACGGCTTCTTCAAAAAGCAAGAGCATACCGTCGCCGACAAAAAGCTCACCCTCGACGCGCTCAAGCACAAGCTCATCCGCCCGCGCTTCAAAGAGCCGCGCATTCATTTTGTGTTGGTTTGTGCGGCCAAGAGCTGCCCGCGGCTGCGTCAGACGCCGATGACCGAAAAGAATCTCGAGGCCTCACTCGAGGCGGCGGCCAAAGAGTTCATCCCCAAAGCGACGAAGGTGTCGGGCAAGAAGGTTACCACCAGCCAGTTGTTCAATTGGTTTTCCGACGACTTCAAGGCGGCTGAAGGATCCGTCGAGGCTTATCTGGCGAAATACGTGGATGGGAAGGCAAAGAAGGTGCTGGAAAGCGGAGAAGCGAAGGTGGAGTTCTCCGAATATGATTGGGCGATCAATGAGCAATGAGGGCTCGACGCCTCAAGCCTCACCGCCCTCAGCGCCCTCTTCTCCGCGCTGGGGCTCACCGGCGTCGAAGGCGAGCAACATCCCCGCCGCACTCATCAGCCGAATAGCATACGCGTCGCTTCGAAAATTCTTGCGAAAATAGTCGACATGCTCGGCCGGCGAGTTGTGCACGAGATGCTCGAGGTAGGCGTAGCGCGTCTGCAGGTCGTCGATATTGGCCAGAAGCTCGCGGCTTTTGGCATCGTCGGCGACGCGGACCAGTAGCAGCGCAGCCAGCGGCGCGACCTCTTCGTCGCCGTCGGCGGCGAGCTTGTAGAGCTGGTCGGCCAGCGGCTCGAGGACGGCGGCGTCCTCGGGGGTCAAGATGAGATCGCGAAGCCGGGCCAATGTCTCCAGGCGAGAGTCTTCGTCGGCTAATTGCTCGGAGAGGTGCTGCGCCCACTGGTCGGGATAGTGCCGGGTGAGCACTCCCGCCAGTTGTTTTTGGGTCTCGAAGTCGGCGGTGCGCGTCGCCGAGATAAAGGCGCGCGCGTCGGCGTGCTCGTTGTCGGCGTACAGCTCGATGGCGCGGTGTCGCACCGGCGGGCGGGCGTCCTGCATGGCGATCTTGAGGCTGACCGCGGCGTCCTCGGAGGGGTTGGTCGACAGCGCGTCGAGCACCTCGACCGACTCTTCGACCCCGGCGTTATTCAAATAGGACTGCACCTGCGGCACGTATTGGATCTGGCCGCGGGCGACCAGGCCGAGCGTCGCGGCGCGCACGAGCTCGCTATCGATGCGCTTGGGCACCACGAATTCGCCCTCGTCGGAGATGTCGACCGACTGCAAGACCTCACCAAAGAGCGGCTCGGCGGCTTCGATTCGCGCCCGCCACAGAACCCGCGCCGCGGCCAGCCGTTTGTCACGGTCGGCCGAGGTATCCTCGAGGGTCTCGAGCAGGGGCTCGGCGCGCTCGGGTTGGCCGGCCTCGACGAGACCACGAAGCGCCCGGGCGGCGAGCTCCTCGTCGTCGTCGCCGACGTATTGGCCGACTTCCGGAAATAGCGTATTCTCCAGGTAGCTCGTATTGCCCTCCTCACTGGCCTTCTCGAGCCTGGCCAACGGCCCGCGCTCGAAGGCTGCACGTCGCAGACGCTGGTCGCTGGAGCGAAGCGCCCGGGCGGTCACCACCCGCTTTAGCGGCGGGGCTCCATACTCGAGCACCGCCTCCAAGATGGCCATCTTCTCCGGTTCGGCAGCCGCGTTGAATTGAGCGAGCGTCACACGCCGAATATCGTCTTGGCCGGTGGCCAGCAGCACTCGCAGCGCGGCCACGCGCACCATCGCCGAGTCGGGATGCTCGACGAGCCCCTCGGCGAAGTGAGCCATCGACGGCTGGCCGAGGAGCTCGAGCACGCGCATGGTCTCGGCCTGCACGTGCGGGTCGCTGTCCATATCGACGCCGGTCTGCAGCACTTTTTTGACCTCGCGACGCTCGGCGTCGCCGAACTCCTCGTCGTCGCAGCCCCACAAGCCGACCACCACCAGCCCCAGCACCGACAACATATAGGCCACCCGCGCGGCCCGTCCGGTCAGGTTCATACGCCGCTCACTCTCGGCTCTCCTCATGATGATCCCTCTGCGTCACGCTGGTCCATCTCATCTGCGGCCATCTCGTCTCGTCGATGGCGCTCCATCCAGCGGATCATGCGGCGGACGATCGCCCCCCACGACTCCTCGTTGAGAATCTCGTGGTAGAGCTTGGGGAAGACCTCCATCTCGCGGTCGCCGCTGCCCATACGGTGGAAGATCTCCTCGGCGGCGTTCGTGTCGACGATCTCGTCCTGGCCGGCCAGCAAGAATAAAAACGCCTGGTCGAGCTGGCTTGCGCGCTCCCACAGGTCATCTTGGGCCTGGCCAGCCTCGGTGAACCAACGCGCCGAGACGATCTTCAGGTCGAGCGGATCTTTGCTGTACTTGTCGACGACGCGTTGGACGTGGCTGAGTTTGGACGGGTCGAGGTCGTTGGGCATCGTAAACGACGGCCAGACTTTGCTCATCAGCTTCCCCGCGGCCTCCTTGAGCCTGGGCACCTCCAGGGCGAGGCCACACATCGGGCTGGTCACCACGAATCCGGTGACGCCGTCGGGGCGGGTGAGCGCATAGCGAAGCGCGATCAGCCCGCCGTTGGAGTGCCCCACACAAAATAAGTCGACCTCGGGCCAGCGCGCCGCAGTCTGCAACTTGAGCAGGTCGTAGTCGCGCACATAGTGGTCATAGCGCTCGACGTGGGCGCGCTTTCCGGTGCTCTTGCCGTGGCCGCGCGCGTCGATGGCGAGCACCGCGTAGCCGGCCCGGCACAGCGCGCCGGCGACGTGGTCGTAGCGCGACGAGTGCTCCCCGAAGCCATGCATCAGCGCCACGGCGCCGCGACTGGGCCCGCCTCGAGGCTCCCAGGACTGCCAGAAGAGCTGCTCGTCATCGAAGGCATGCCAGAAACCCTCCTCCTGGTCGACGCTGTCGTCGTCGAGCGCACGAGCGGGAGCGAGCCCCGAAAAATCGAGCCCCTCGATCTCATCATCCGATAGAAAACTCTGGGTCGGCTCAGCCAAATCGACACTCAATTGCATTCCTCGACGTAGGGGTCCTGTACTGTCATATCGGGAAGTCTAGCCCACACGCCCGAGAACGTGAAGCGAGGTGGCCGGCTTATCGCTCCTCGTTCAACTCGTCGGCGCAATAGAGTTGCTCGACCTCGGCGGCGACCTCGGCCAGCCCGAAGCTCAGATCATCGGTGCACAGGCTGTCGAAGTGGCCGTGCTGGCCCAAGGCGCGGGTCGCCTCGTACAGGCGATTGGAGGGATAGGCCGCTCCGAGCGTGCCCTGACACACCGGGCGGACCTGCTCGCCCTGCTCGACATCGCGGCCCGAGGGAGGCCCGGCGAAGACGGCCAGCGCGATGTCCCGGCGCGATTCTGTCTGCTCGTGAATGCTCTCGACGACGGCGTCGACCTCGGTCAGCCGGTCCCGATGCCAGACACACTCGCTGCGCGTCGGATCTTCGCCGGGCAGCGCCTCGTCGCCGGAGCAATCGTCCTCGTTGGTGAGCACGACGACCAGCAAACGCGCCTGGTCGCGAAAGAAGCCGTCGAGCTGCCCCGGCCGGTCGACGATGCTGCGCTCGATGACCTTCAGGGCCTGCTGGCGCTCCTGTCCGTCGTCTCCGATCATGACGTTGCAGGCGGCGATTCTCTTCCAGTCGCCGGCCCCGTCGGAGTCGGCGATCTGGCCGGAGTTTTGCTCACAGCCCTCGTAGATCGTGCCGGGCTCGCGCAGATCGGCCTCGGCGCTGGCGTCGGTGCTGACCACCCCCACCCGAGTCGACAGCCCGCGGGCCTCCAAGGTGCCCAAAAAGTCCGGCATCGCCATCGCCAGCCGCTGCTGCTCGCGCATGACATCACCGGAGTTGTCGACGACCACCAGGATATCCAACGCCGCGGGGCCCTCGAACTCTCGGGCCTGCTGCTCGCAGGCATCTGCGACCAGCGGCTCGGTATTATACGGGTTCTCCTCGGTGCACGCCGCGCCGAGAAGACCGACCATCCAAATGAGCCAAAATCGTTTCATCGCGCTCGCTCTTCTATGAAATCCCTGCGGAGTCTGACTGCCGTCAAACCTATGGACGAGCCGCGGGGCGAATTATTCTGCCAAGCGGCCCTGCAGGGCGGCCAGCAGCGCCTCGAGCCGCTCGCCTGTGGGGTCGTCCATGCTGCGGCCGAGCCGAAGCCAGCCCTGGTAGTCCAGCTCGACCGGCAGCCACTCGGGGTGAGCCGCGGCCAGCTCGACGAGGCGATCTTCGGCCTCCTCAGCTCGGCCGTCCCGATCCTCGAATACGCCCAGGACAAAGCCGATGAGCTCGTAGATCAGTTTAAATGTCGCCGCCTCGCTATGTACATTATCGATCAAAGTTCGTGCCTCGTCGAATTTGGCGCGCTTGACCAATTCGAGGGCCAGGTCGGCCACACCCTCGAAGCCGTGGGCGGACATCTCGACGGCCCGGAGCATGGCCTCGGTGGCCTCGTCGTCTCGGCCCAGCGGGGCCAGCGAGAGCGCGCGCGATTGGTGGTAAGCGGCGCGCTCGCCGTCGAGCTCGATGGCGCGGTCGATCTCGGCGAGCGCCTTGGCGTGGCGGCCCCATTGCTGGAGCACCACGCCCAGCGTATGGAGCGCCTCGGCGTCGGCCGGCTCGAGGTCGGCGGCACGCTGCGCACGCTGTCTGGCCAGCTCCAAATCCCCGATCATAAGCGCCGCCGAGGCCACTCCGCGGTGGGCAGCGGCGCGCTCTCCGACCAGCTTGGTCAGCTTGTCGAAGGCGGCGATCGCCTCCTCGGCGCGTCCCATCTCCAGGAGCACATGGCCGCGGGCGACCAGCGGGTCGGGGTCGAAGGGGTCGTATTCCTCGGCGGTCCTGAGCGCGTCGAGCGCCTCCTCGTAGCTGGCATGCGCGGCCAGGCCCAGGCCCAGGTCGAGCCAGTCTTCGAGCTCGCCGCCCTCCAACTCGAGCAGGCGCTGCTGGGCGCGATAGCCGGCAAATTCCTCGCCCAGCTCGAACCACAGGTCGCGGGTGGTCCGCCACAATCCGCGCCGCTTCTTGGCCAGGCGCGCGGCATATTCGAAGGCCTCGGCCGCCTGGCGAAGCTCGTCGCGGCCCATGCGAAGCTGGCCGAGGCGAATGGCGCTCTCCACGTCGTCGGTCTGCCGATCGATGGCCAATTGATAGAAGGCGACCGCCTCGTCCTCGGCGCCCAGATCGAGCAGCACGTCGGCCACGAAGCCGGCCACCGAGGCCCGCTCGATCGCCTCGGGGTCGATCTCGGCGAGCGTCTCGCGGGCGCGCTCGAGGTCGCCCTCGAGCACCAGGGCGTCGCCGAGTAGGGCCATCAGGTTCGGCTTGCGCCCGTGCACCTCCATCGCCTTGTCCAGCAGGCTGCGCGCCTCGACGACCAGCTCGCGGCCCACCAACAAGCAGGCGTAGGTCAGCACGGCGATCTCGTCGTCGACGCCCCGGTTGGCATAGCGCGTGTTGGCCTCTTTGAGCGCGCGCGTATAATCTTCCTTCTCGAGCGCGCGCAGCACCACCTCGGGCGCCGAATCCAGCCCGCGGGGGAGTAGCGCTTGGAGCCGGCGAAGCGCCGGAAACGCGATCAGGCTCTGCTCCATCTTATCCATTTGATCCCTTGAAAGCTTGCGCTTAGACGTCAAACTCTATTACTACAAGGTTGCGTGATCATCGCTGGGCCCCCAATTTGCACACCGGCCAGCGCTCTTACAACCTCCATGTCTCCTCGGACGATCCCATGTACGCCTTCTCCCCAGAGACCTTCGCCCAACGCCGCCGGCAGCTCGTCGAGCAAATCGGAGACGACGCCGTGGCCATCTTGGTGGCCAACCCGGAGCGGCCCCGCTCCAACGACACGACCTACGCGTATCGGCCGTCGAGCGACATCCTTTATTTGAGCGGGTTTCGCGAGCCGCAGACGGTGCTGGTCTTCGCCCCCGGCCACGATGAGGGCGACTTCGTGATGTTCGTGCGCGAGCGAGACCCGAAAAAAGAGCAATGGGACGGACGCCGCGCCGGCGTCGAGGGTGCCAAGCGAGACTACGGCGCCGACAACGCCTTTACCATCGACGAGCTCGACGACAAGCTGCCCGAATTCCTCGAGGAGCGCGAGCGGCTCTACTTCACGCTGGGCCGAAGCGACAAATTCGACCGGCGGATCACCCGCTGGATGAACAAGCTACGCCACCGCAGAAGCAAACCGTCGGGCGCGCCGGGCATGCTCATCGACGCCCGCGACATCCTCCACGAGATGCGCGTCAAAAAGCGCCCCGAGGAGCTCGAGGTGATGCGGCGCTCGGCCAAGATCTCCGCCGAGGCCCACATCCTGGCCATGGAGCATTGCAAGCCGGGCATGCACGAATACGAGCTGCAGGCGCTCATCGAGTACCACTTCCGCAAAAACGGCGCCGAGTACCCCGCCTACACCTCCATCGTGGGCGCCGGCGACAACGCCACGATCTTGCACTACATCGAAAACCGCGACGTCATCGAAGACGGCGACGTCGTCCTGATCGATGCCGGCGCCGAGTTCGGCTTCTACGCCACCGACATCACCCGCAGCTTCCCGGCCTCCGGCGAGTTCACCGCCGCCCAACGCGATCTGTACGACGCGGTGCTCGACGCCCAACTCGAGGTCATCGACCGGATCGAGCCGGGCGTGCTGTACAACGAGCTGCAGGACACCGCCGTTCGCAGCCTCACCGAGTCGATGATCGATCTGGGGCTGTTGTCCGGCGCGGTCGACGAGCTCATCGAGGACGAGGCCCACAAAAAATACTACCCGCACAATATCGGCCACTGGCTGGGCATCGACGTCCACGACGTCGGCCCCTACCACGCCTCCGAAGGTGACTGGCGCCCCCTCGAGTCCAATATGGTGCTTACCATTGAGCCGGGCATCTACGTGCCCGCAGACGACGAGGACGCCCCCGCCGAGCTGCGCGGGGTGGGCGTGCGCATCGAAGACGACATCTTGGTGACCGACGACGGCTATGAGAACTTGACCGGCATGTGTCCCAAAGCCGCCACCGAAGTCGAAGCATTGGTCGGCTCGAAAGCTTAAATTCCGTCACGACTCTTCATTATTTCGCCAAAACTCAGGAGTAGAGATGACAAACGGCAACCAAGGCAACGGCAACGGCGGCGGCGGCGACTGGAGCCACCCGCAATCCAAGCCGCCTCACGAGCCCGACGACTCCCAGGCACCCGGCCCGCAGGGCCCTCGCCAGCCCCAGGGCGGCGAATGGAGCGCCGGCCACACCGACAACCAGCCCAACCAGCAGCAACAGCAACAGCAACCCCGTCAGGAATCCTGGCAACAAGGCCCCGGCCACCCTCAGGGCGGCCAGTACGACCAACCCCCGGTCCATCAGCCCGGCTCGAATAAACCGAAGCTCGAAAATAACGACATCATCGCCATCGTCCTGTCGGTGTTCTTCCCCGGCGTCGGCCAGATGATGCTCGGCCAGACCACCAAGGGCATCGTGATCCTGGCGGTCAGCATCTTCACCTGCGCCGCCGGCGGCCTGCTGTCCATCGGCGCCGCCCTCGACGCCTATTGCGTGGCCATGGCCCGCAAAAAACGCCCCATCGACGACTGGGAGATCTTCCCCGATCTCAACGAATTGTTTTAGGCACTGCCAGGGGTTCAGGGGTCCGGGGGTCCAGGGGTCCAGGAAAGGCTTGAGGCCCCCACCCGGCTTGTCCGGTGGGTGAATAAGCTTGAGTGAGCTAGCCTGGGCAACGAAGCGGCTAAATGAAAACAAAGAGCCCGCCGAGTGAATCTCGGCGGGCTCTTTGTTGCTCATGCTGATTGTTCGGACTTCACTCAGAAGGCGGCGTTGACCTCGTCACAGCAATTCTCTTCGAGGCATTCCCGCTCGACGTCTTGGT
>JBKGZI010000238.1:0-9209 GCA_046545675.1 Persicimonas sp. | reverse complement strand
CTTTGCGCTGGGGAGGTGCCTGAGCAACGCGAAGGCGGAGGGGCCTTCGCGTGATGCCTGATAAGCTCAATTTAGCGCCACAAGCTTCGAGCCGTCCTGGCTACAGAACCGCGCGTGACCGCTAAACTCCCCGCCACATTCGTTACACACCTTTCTACGCGGCCCGAACCCGCGCGGCGGCGACTTCGCCAGCCGTACGCTGACCATTGGCATGAGCACCTCGCCGTCTTCGGGACAAAACGCCTGGCCGGGAGCGCCGTGGTGTCGGCATTTGGGGCACACGGTCATCGGGATGGCCGGCGCGATGGGGGCGGTCTCGGTGGGGTCGACCTCGACGAGCTCGGCGCCGTCGTTCGGGCAGGCCGACGCCTCGGAGTCGCCCTCCCATCCGCAGCTATCACAGGCCTTGAAGCTCGGCGCCTCGCTGCGTTTTTGGCGAGTGTCGCGGTCCAGCGGCAGGCCGTCGAAGTAGCAGAACTCGACGCGACGCGCGTATCGGCGCCCGCAGCCCGTGCAGGCCATCTGGTCGAGGCGTTCGGCTCGATCGCGGCCGGTGTTTTGGGATTGGTGATAGCCCTGGGGGACGAAGCCGACCACGCCCAGCCGATCTGAGATCAGCTTATCCGGGGCCAGATCTTCGGAGGCCCCCTCGCTGATCATCACCGACTTGTTGCTGCTCACCTCTACCGAACGCCACATCGCGCGCGTGGCGAGGTCGCGCCCGCCGGAGCCTACAAAATTGCGAGAGGGTGATCTGCCGAAAGAGGGATACGCCCGGCGTCGGCGGCGGCGGCGCATATAATAATAGCCGCCGGCCAGGGCCAACCCCAGGATCATCGAACTTCCCAGCAGCAGGTAGCCCAATTGTGGGTTGTCCGATTGGTGATTGTCTTTTGTCTCAGCGGCGCGCTCGGCGACCGGCGCGCCATCGCCGTCGCCGTCGCCGTCAGCGGCGAGCGCAGCCGCGGAGAGCACGAGAACGACCAGCGCACACAGCATGCCCGCCGTGAGCCTGAGACGTCGCGACAAGCGCCCGGGCCGCCCTTTCAACCGATATTTGCGCCTGTCGACCATGATATTCTGCTGCTCTAAGAGGCACTCGGAGACACTCGGCTAAACCGAGCTACTCCGAATATACCAAGGCCTCAACGCCGGCTCAATCTCTCAGGGTCTGCAGGCTCTCACGGTAGGGGGCCTCGACCACGCCGTCCTCGGTGATGATCGCCGTGACCAGCGTATTGGGGGTGACGTCGAAGGCCGGATGGGCCACGTCGACCCCCTCCGGTGCGATGGCGTGATCTCCCACGTGGGTGACCTCGCGCGCGCTTCGCTGCTCGATGACGATCCCGTCGCCCGAAGGCGTCTGGAAGTCGATGGTCGAGACCGGGGCGGCCACATAAAACGGGATACCGTGGTGCTTGCACAAAACAGCGAGGCTATAGGTGCCGATCTTATTGGCCACATCGCCGTTGGCGACCACGCGGTCGGTGCCCACGATGACCGCGTCGACCTTGCCCGATTGCATCAGGTGGCCGGCCATGCTGTCGGTGACCAGCGTGCACGGCACGCCGTCTTGGATGCACTCCCAGGTGGTCAGCCGCGCGCCCTGCAGATACGGGCGCGTCTCGTCGACCCAGACCTTCTCGAGCTTGCCGTCGGCGTTGGCCGCTCGGATGATCCCGAGCGCGGTGCCCCAGCCGCCGGTAGCGAGCCCGCCGGTATTGCAGTGGGTGAGCACGCGCGCGCCGTCGGGCAGCAACTCGGCGCCCAACCGGCCCATGCGCAGGTTATTGGCACGGTCCTCGGAGAAGATCGCCTCGGCCTCCTCGAAGAGCCGGGAGACCAGCGCCTCGGCCGTCAGATCGCCGGCCTCGTCCACGCAGCGCTCCATGCGCTCGAGCGCCCAGAACAGATTGACCGCGGTGGGCCGGGTCTTGGACAGGTGCTCGTAGACGGCCTGCAATTCGCCGGCAAACTCGGCGCGGCCGACCTCACCGGCGAGCTTTCGCGCGGCGAGGGCCACGCCGTAGGCCGCCGCGATCCCGATGGCCGGCGCGCCCCGAATCACCATATTGCGGATGCCGT
Organism: Persicimonas sp.; assembly: GCA_046545675.1. Classification (GTDB taxonomy): domain Bacteria; phylum Myxococcota_A; class Bradymonadia; order Bradymonadales; family Bradymonadaceae; genus CAYLTX01. Next base: position 7,124 of record JBKGZI010000238.1, on the reverse strand, counting down.
CGGCGACCTCCTCGTAGGTGCTCATCTCCAGCCACGTCTCCTCGGCCGGCAGCAGGCGTTGGTCGAGCATGTCGAGGTGGCCGTCTTCGTGCGAGCCGATCCATTTTACTGGTGCCACTTGGGTTCTCATGAGCGTTGTTCCTCTTATGTTTTTGCTGTGGATATGTGCCAGATCGAAGCTGAGAAAGTGAGATAGTTAGAAAGTTAGAGAGTTAGATACTGCAACTGCTCCCAGCCTACCTGCGATGCCCGGTGGAACGCCGTTATCTTACTCTCTCACTCTCTTACTTTCTCACTCTCTTTCGAGCATTTCTCGAAGCATTTTATTGGCTAATTGCGGGTTGGCCTGGCCTCTGGTCGCCTGCATGACCTGCCCGACGAACCAACCGACGATATTGGTGTTGCCTTCCCGATATTGGCCGACCTGGTCGGGGTTGTCGGCGATGATGCCGTCGATGATCTCGGCGAGGGCGTCCTCGTCGGATATCTGCTTTAACCCTTTGTCCTCGACGATCTGTTCCGGGTCGTCGCCGCTCTCTAACATCTCCTCGAAGACATCTTTGGCGATCTTGCCGCTGATGACGTCCTCGTCGATCAGCTCGACGAGCTCGGCGAGCTGCGCTGGCTTGACAGGCAGCGATTCGAGCGTGGTCTGGGCGTCGAGGCGGCCAAGAAGCTCGTTGATGACCCAATTGGCGATGTCTTTGGGGTTGTCCGGATACGCCTCGACGGCCAGCTCGTAATATTCGGCGAGTTGGCGGTCGTCGGTGAGCACACCGGCGTCGTAGTCGCCCAGCTCGTACTCGGTGGCGTAGCGGGCACGCTTTTCGGCCGGCAGCTCCGGCAGCGACTCGCGCACCTCTTGGAGCCACGCGTCGTCGATGACCAGCGCGGGCAAGTCGGGGTCCGGAAAATAGCGATAATCGTGCGACTCCTCTTTGGAGCGCATCGCAAACGTCTCGCCTCGGTCCGGGCTATAAAGGCGCGTTTCTTGAATGATTTCGCCACCTTCTTCGAGAACGTCGATTTGACGGGCGATCTCGAAGTTGATCGCGTCCTTGATGAATTTGAAGGAGTTGATGTTCTTGAGTTCGGTGCGCGTGCCCAGCTCTTTTTGACCTGTGGGGCGCACCGAGACGTTGGAGTCGCAGCGAAAAGAGCCCTCCTGCATATTGCCGTCGGTGATGCCCAGATAGACGACGATATTTCGAAGCTCCTTGAGGTAGGCGACCGCCTCGTCAGCCGAGCGAAGGTCCGGCTCGCCGACGATCTCGATGAGCGGGACGCCCGCGCGGTTCAGGTCGACCAGGCTGTAGGGCCGGTCCTCGACGTGGCTCGACTTTCCGGCGTCCTCCTCCATATGGATGCGGGTGATGCCGACGGTCTTTTCCGTACCGTCGTCGAGCTCGATGTCGAGCTGGCCGCCTTCGCAGAGCGGGTGCTCGAACTGACTTATCTGGTAGCCCTTGGGCAGGTCCGGATAAAAGTAGTTCTTGCGCGCAAATTGGCTCCACTGGCGCACCTCGCAATTCAGGGCGAGGCCGGCGCGCATGGCGTATTCGACCGCGGTGCGGTTGAGCACCGGGAGCACGCCGGGCAGGCCGAGGTCGACCTCGGCCACTTGCGTGTTGGGCTCGGCGCCATAGGCCGCCGACGCCGAGCTGAAGATCTTGGACTTCGTCTGCAACTGGACGTGGACTTCCAGGCCGATGACGGCTTCGTACTTATCTCTAACGGCATGAATATCGCTCATGATTGCACCTCGCTGCCAACCTGCACCAACATCTCTTCGTCGAACGCCGGGGCGATGACCTGAAGGCCCACCGGCAGGCCCGCCTGGGTCTGGCCGCAGGGCACGCTCATGCCCGGAAGCCCCGCCAGGTTACACGAGATCGTAAACACGTCCTCGAGGTACATCTCCAGCGGGTCGCGGGTCTTCTCGCCCAGCTCGAATGCGGCGGTCGGGGCGACCGGTGCGACCAGCGCGTCGACCTCCTCGAAGGCCTCGTCGAAGTCGCGCCGCACCAGCGTGCGCGCCTTTTGGGCCTTGCGATAATATTGGTCGTAGTAGCCCGCCGACAGCACATAGGTACCCAGCATGATGCGCCGTTTGACCTCGGCGCCGAAGCCTTCGGCGCGCGATTTCTCGTACATCTCGACCAGGTCGTCGGCCTCGGCGCGCCAGCCGTAGCGCGCCCCGTCGAAGCGCGCCAGGTTGCTCGAGGCTTCGGCGGTAGCGATCAAATAATAAGTCGCCACGGCGTACTCGGTGTGCGGCAAGGACACCTCGACGATCTCGGCGCCCTTTTGCTCGAGTCCGGCGATGGCGTCCTGGACGAGCGAGCCGACCTCCTCGTCGAGACTGGTCTCCCCAGCGCCGGCCTCTGCCTCGAAATATTCTCTGGGCACGCCGATCTTCAGGCCGTCGACGCCGCGGCCGACCGCCTCGCCGAATTGGGGCACGTCGCGCTGCGCGCTGGTGGCGTCGTGTGGGTCGAAGCCGCATAGCACTTCCAGCAGCCTGGCGGCATCGTCGACCGACCGGGCGATCGGGCCGATTTGGTCGAGGCTCGACGCGTAGGCGATGAGCCCGTAGCGGCTCACTCGCCCGTAGGTCGGCTTGATGCCGACCACGCCGCAGTGGCTGGCCGGCTGGCGGATGCTGCCGCCGGTCGAGCTGCCCAGCGCGGCGGTGCACTGCCCGGCAGCCACGGCCGCGGCCGAGCCGCCCGACGAGCCGCCGGGGACGCGCTCGGGGTCGTGCGGATTGAGCACCGGCCCGAATTGCGAGGTCTCATTGGACGAGCCCATCGCAAACTCGTCGAGGTTGGTCTTTCCGACGATGATCGCGCCGGCCTCGCGCAACTTACCGACCACGGTAGCATCATAAGGCGACTCGAAATCCTCGAGCATCTTGCTCGCCGCGGTCGTGCGGCCGCCGCGCGCACAGATATTGTCCTTGATAGCCACCGGCACCCCGGCCAGCGGCCCGAGCTCGGCACCCTCGGCGCGCGCCAAGTCGACGCGGCGCGCCTCGGCGAGGAGCTCGTCGGCCTCACGCACGCTGATAAAGGCGTTCAGATGCTCGCCGTCCTCGATCGCGGCGAGCGTATCGCCGAGCGCATCCTCTGCGCTGGCGTCGCCACTGTCGAAGGCCGCGAGCAACTCGCTGATCGTCAGAGTATTCAGAGACATCATTCCTCCACCACTTTGGGCACGCGAAAGTGGCCGGTTTCGGTATCGGGCGCGTTCTGCATCACCTGCTCGGACGTCAGCCGCTGCTCGACCTCGTCGTCGCGCAGCCGCGAGTCGAGCGCGACGGCGTGGGTGGTCGCCTCCACCTCGGAGACGTCGAGCTCGTCGAGCTTGTCGACGTAGCCCAAAATCGAGCTCAGGTCGTCGCGGTAACGCTCGACCTCCTCGTCGCTCAGTTCGATGCGCGCTAGGCGCGCGATGTGTAGGACTTTTTCGCGTGAGATGGACATGGGGTGTCCTCGTTGACGTGATTCTCAGCACGGTCACTTCATAGCAGCATTGGCGGCGGCATTGAAGCGTTGAGGCGTGGAAGCATTGAGCATTGAGCATTGAGCATTGAGCATTGAGGCATTGAGCATTGAGGCATTGAGCATTGAGGCATTGAGCATTGAGGCATGGAACCACCGAACCATTGCTCTCGTGGAGGCATGGTAGAGCCCATGGAGCAGCCTTGAATCATTGAAACTGCCCCCTCGCCGATCGGTGACGGCTGTACGGCGCGTCAATGTCCCAACAACCAGCCTCCATGCCCTCCAAGCCGCTCCATGGGCTCTTCCACGCCTCCGTGAGAGCAATGTTCCAAGGTTCCACGCTTCCATGGCTCCATGGCTCCATGGCTCCATGGCTCCGTGCCTCCGTCGCTTCGTGGCTCCACGCCTCCACGAACAGGCAGTTACGCCACCCGGTCGTCCTCCTCCGCCTCCTCCGCCTGCTCCGCTTGCGCCTTAAAGTTAGTATATCGTCGTGTAATTAGCGTACTGGAGCCAAAATTAAGCAAGAGCCCCCGCGTCGCATTCAGCGCACGAACGTATCGGCCCAGCTGTTGAAAATGAGCCTCCGTCGTGGTCTTGACCACCTTTAGTTCGAGCACGACCGTCTGCTCGACGTAGAGATCAGCATAACCAACACCGACGGATTTGCCCTTGTAGGTGATCGGAACTTCGTGCTCGCACTGACAATCCAGACCTGCTTCTTCGAGTTCATCGAAGAGCAGCTCCTGGTAATGCTCCTCGGGCCAACCGGGGCCGACTCCCTTGTGGATCTCGATGGCTTTGCCAATGATTAGCTCGGTCATTTTATCGTTCGCAATATCGTCATGATAGGCCATGAAGCCCTCCTTGATTGAGTGAAGGTAAAGCTACGACTCACCTAGAGCCGTCATTATTGTTTTCGGCAAAAGGAGGGGGATCGTTGCGTACTATTTTGTATTTTCGTTCCAAATCGACTTGTGAAGCGGTTGACGACGGTATTGAGCAGTATTGCTCTCTATTCGGATCTTGAGGATTGGGAGCATTGAGCATTGAGCATTGAGGCATTGAGCATTGAGGCATTGAGCATTGAGGCATTGAGCATTGAGGCATGGAACCACCGAACCATTGCTCTCGTGGAGGCATGGTAGAGCACATGGAGCAGCCTTGAATCGTTGAAGCTGCCTTTTGCCGGGCTGTGGTGGGGATGCGGAGCGGAAACGCCCCTCATCGCCTTCGGAATCAGGTGTCATCGGAGAGCGACAATTCGAGCTGTTCGGCCAACCAACTCGCCTGTCTCAGGACGACCGCTCGGTCGGTGTCGAGGGCGAAGCCCGCGGGCAGCCCGTTGATATCGACGACATAGCCCTCGTAGTGGTCGTCCGACCCGTCGTGTCCTGGGACGCGCATGACGTGGACGGAAGAGACCTTGGCGGCCAACTTATCGAGCTCGTCGGGAGACCCGCGAAGTGTGTCGCAGTCGATGGGGCTGTCGAGCGCGCTGTCGTCGGGCAACTCGCGTGCCTTCGCCCGCTTGCGATCTACGTTACGGTCGGCCCGGTCACCGATGGTTCGGCCCCTCAGGATCGCCAATACGACGATCACCACCAAAAAGGCGCCATATATCAAGACTTCATCGATCGACATGGGCGTCCTCGTCACTTCTTGCGAAATAACCGCATAAACGGCTCCAGGCGCAGCTTGGAGCGCGCCGAACCGCCGACGACGTGCCAACTGAGCGTCCACCAGAACAACCCCAGCGCGACCAGCGCCAGCACGATACCCACCACGAGCATCACCGAGACGCCCTGGATCTCGTAGTCGAAGCCGCGCAGGATCACCGCCGAGGCCACCGCCAGGCCGGCGGCGGTGATGCCCAAAAACAGGCGGGTTCCCAGGGTGTTCAAGAAGGTGCCGATCTCGTCGAGCGACTCGTTTTTGACGGTGATGGTGAGGTTGCCGCCCTCGAGATCCATCAAGATCTGGTCCATCTGCTGGGGGATCTGCTGGACGAAGCCCGAGAACCCCATCGCCGAGTTCATCGCACCCTGCAAGAGCTTGCGCGCCGAGAAACGCCGGGCGGCCAACTGCTTGGCGTAGGGCATCCCCTTTTTCATGATGTCCATATCGGGCTCGAGGGTGCGCATGATGCCCTCGACGGTCATCGCCGCTTTGGTCAACACCGCGTAATTGGTGTTGATCCGAATGCGGTGGGTTTGAGCGGCGTTCATCGTCTCCTGGATGAACTCGCTGACCTCGATATCTCCCAGGTTCATCGACAGATATTTGTCTCGGATCTGAGTGATGTCCGACTTGAATTCGCGCAGATTCACTCGCCCAATGGGATAACCCATTTTTAATAAGCTGCGCGAGATGCCGTCGACGTCGCCGGTGAGCACCGTCAGGATGAGGTCGATGAGGTCGTCTTGCTGGCCCTCGCTGAGCCGGCCGACCAGCCCGAAGTCGATAAAAACCAGCGTATTGTCCTCGCGCACCAGGATATTTCCGGGGTGCGGGTCGCCGTGGAAAAACCCGTCGTATAGGACCATCTGGACCATCGACTCGAGCAGCGTGTCGAGCACCGAAATGGCTCGCGGCGAGCCGCCCTCGAGGCTGTCGAGCTTGGCGGCGTCGATGAACTCCATGGTCAAGATCTGGTCGGTCGTATACTCGTGCATCACCTCGGGGGAGGTAACCTTTTCGACCTCGGCGAAGTTCTCGGCGAACTCCTCGATATTCTGGGCCTCCTGCAGAAAATCGAGCTCGGTCAGAATGGCCCGCTCGAACTCGCGCACGATCGCGGTGGGAGTATATAGCTCGAGCTCCTCGATGGTCGCCTCCATAAAGCGGGCCAGATAATAGAGGATGTCGAGGTCGCTGCGAATCTTCTCTTGGATACCCGGCCGCTGGACTTTGACGACGACTTCGGTGCCGTTGTCGAGCGTAGCGCGGTGGGCTTGGCCGATGCTGGCGGCGGCGAGCGGCTTTTGTTGGAAGCTGGCGAAGATATCGTCGAGGTCGTCGTCGAGGTTGGCCTCGATCTGCTCTTTGACGTCCTCGAAGCTCAGCGGAGGCACCCGGTCCTGGAGGTGCTTGAGCTCGTCGATGAACTCCGGCGGCAGAATATCGGGCCGGGTCGACAACACCTGGCCGAGCTTGACGAAGGTCGGCCCGAGGTCCTCGAGGACGTTGCGAAAACGCACCGCAGCCTCGCTGCGGTCGTCGCCCAGGAGCTGCTCGTCGGCGTCCTCGAACTCCGCCTCGGCGGGTACGTCGCCCACAAAGCGTCCCAACCCGGAGCGTCGGGCGACCGCCGAGAAGCCGTGGCGAGTCAGCACGCCGCTGATCTCGCGCAGGCGACGCATATCTTGGACGGCAGTTTTGACTGGTGAAACCATGGGTTTTCCGGATGATGGGCGGGTGCCCGGCTGGGCAGGCGGCCTGCTCTGAACAACACGTCTACAAGCTCAAATAACACATCTGCGCGCAGATCGTTCCGTGGGCCAAAAACTACCATGAGCGCCCTTGGGCGCAAATAATCTCCGCCGACGGGGTGGATTGCACAGTGAGTGCAATCGGAACCGTTTGGTTGAGCGTGGACAATCGGTGCCAGACCATCTT
>JBKGZI010000237.1:0-9312 GCA_046545675.1 Persicimonas sp. | reverse complement strand
ACGGCAAAAGCGGGGAGGGGGTCTCTCGCCAACCTACCGCCGATGAACACACCCTTAGACGTCGTCCCCGGGTCATCGACCTCGGCACCGAGTATGTAGCCACACCGGACGGGGCCTCAGCGGGGCCGGCGTAACCTCCCCGGCCGACCGAGCATCTTAAAATACGAGTGCTGGGATCTGCCCTTTTACTCGAACACCGCCCGGAACCGAAAAATGCCATGATGCCGAACCTTCGATCCGCTTTCTTGGCCGTACTTCTCATACTCCTGGTCGGATGTGGTGGCGGGATTCCAGTCGATCAGGAGGGCGTCTTCCAAGCCAAGCGCACGGTATACCCCGACCAGTTCGAAATGGAGGGCGTCGAACTCAGTGACATGCGCGTGCAGGTTGAGGACGGCGTCGAGCTCGGTCTGGGCGACGATGGCCTGCTCGAGCCACATCCAGGCGATGACCAAGGACTACTTATTGCCTAGTTTCAATGATTGTTGAGGAAACCCCTCCGGTTCGCGTACTTCGCTCACCACCTCCCTGCCAGATCGCGCAAGGGTTGCTTTTCGTAGGTTCAGAAAGCTGCCGCGTCGTGATTCGAACGGCAAGCAGCCACGCCACCGATCGGCTTTGAGTTCCTCCCTATCGCGCGCTGCTTTGCGCGATGGGGAGGTGTCGAGCGCGTTGTACAGCGCTCGACGGAGGGGCTGCTCAATAACCCGAACGTCTCGAAAGAACTGACCTCACCGACGCTCGTCTAGGGGTGCGACACCCTCAGAACCACTCGGGCCGCCTCGAAAGGGGCGTGTCGTCGAGCGCGCCGAGCAACTCGCCGCGCTCGAGCTTCGGGGGATGGTGGAGGCGTAATCACGGAGTGTAGGTGTTGCTGCTCGGACCCGCCGGGCCGTCATTTCCCGCGGAGGTGCCGCCGGCGCCGCCAGCACCTAGTTGATAGGTATTCCCCGAGAGAGCCGGCGACGAGTTGACGTAGACGATGCCTACCGACGGTCCTCCTGCGCCGGCGCCGCCGTGGCCGCCGCGGCCGCCGTCTCCGCCGTCCCCGCCTTTGCCGCCACGGGAGCTGTCGTCTTGTGATGAGCCCCCTTGGCCGCCAACCGCGCCGGAGCCGCCCGGTTGACCGGTGCCGCCGTTACCGCCGCTTCCGCCATCGCCGGTCACCAGTGTGCAGTCAGAGATGGACACATCGGAGGCGTACAAATAGATGGCAAAGGAGCCACCGCCGCCGGAGCCGCCGCCTCCCGAAACGCCCCCACAGCCGCCGGCGCCGCCACCGCCACCTGCCCCGCCGGTCGATTCACATGAGGCAGTACCGCCACCGCCGCCACCGCCGCCACCGCCACCGCCGCCGGGAGCGCCGTACGCTCCGTTTTCGCCAGGCTCGGTGCGGTAGCCGATGGGCTCGTAGCTTCCGACGCCTGCAGCACCGTCTGTGCCGGCGAGCCCGTCGGCTCCATCGGCGCCGTCGTAGATACCGGGTGAGTTCCACTGAGTCGTCGCGGGCACACCCGGACCGCCGGCCGCTCCGGCGGCGCTGGCTTGGCCGTCTCCGCCCGATTGGGCACCTGTACCAGCGTCGCCTCCGTCGCCTCCATTGGCAGCCGGACAGGCCGCATTACTCCCTGCGAGAGCTCCGCTGGGCACCGGGTTCTGGTCACACATAAAATCTGGGTCGTTTTCCCGGCCATCGGCGCCGTACTGGCCCGGACTGCCGTCGTCGGCCGAGCCGGAGGGCGCCCCCCCATCGGTACCATGGCCGCCGTTTCCGGCTTCGAATTGGCTGTGGGTGATCACCAATCCATTCGACTCCTGCGCCAAGAGGCCGTACGAGGAAACTGTCGGCGCGCTGGCGTCCGCTGCGATCATCACGACCCGGTCGATGGTGGTGGGAGCGTCGATGCCCGTTGCGTTTGCGACGGTCGTCGCGCTCGATTCGATGCGCACCTCGTTGTCGGCTGCCCGGCTCCAGTCGGTTTCGTCGTAGCCACCGTAGAGCGAGACACCGTCTGCAAGCTCGATGGTCGCCGACGGACGATACGTGCCGGCGGCGATGTAGACGTGCATGCCCTGGGACGCGGCATCGATCGCCGCCTGCAGCGTCCCCTTGGGCGCGGCCATGGTTCCGGCGTCAGCGTCGTCTCCGGAGGGTGCCACAAAGATAGCGTTGGCGGCGTCGCCGTCGATGCCGTCGCAGTTTTCGTCGTCGAAGTTGTCGTCGGGCACGTCGGTTAGCGAGCCGGACGGGCAGTGAAACTCACAACCATTGGCCGGATCACCGTCGCGGTCGAACCAATCGGTCTGGCAGCCGACGAGCTCGCACATCGATTCGCTGCAGGTGGTTTGAGCATGGTCGAGCGCGCAGCTGTTGTTGCACGCTCCGCAATGCTCGCCCGAGCTTGTCAGATCGACCTCGCAGCCGTTGGCAGGCTCGCCATCGCAGTCGGCCAACGATTCGGGGCATCCGGCGAGCTCACCGGCCACCGGAATCGTGTAGGATGTCAGCGCTTCGGCCCCTTCGTCGACCAGCACGCGAACGCTGCTATCAGCTAATTCGCCGAGGGTTGGGTTGGGCATGAGGGTGACCTCGAAGTACAGGGACTCTCCGGGGCCTCGGTCGAGGGGCAACTGCTCTTCGATGCGAATGAAACTGGAGGGGTCGTCCGGGTCGGCCTCGTAGCGGACCGCAAGGACCTCGATGTCCCAGGCGGCAGCGTCGGCGTCGGTGTGGGTGAACTCGACGGTTTCGTCGCCGGCGTTAGTCAGCCGAAACATACGCGTGACCGCCGATCCGGCGTCCACGGAGCCAAAGTCAATCATATTTTGATCGGCGCAGGGGGCGTCGGGAGACTCGCCATCGAGCACGCATACCTGCATCTGCCGGACCGAATCGGCGTCGCCCGTGTCGCCTGTGTCACCTGTGTCAGAAACGTCGGGAACGACGTCGCCGGTATCCCCTGCGTCAGGCGCGTTCGGGTTGGTGTCTCCCCCATCGCCAATGGCATCTAGATAGCCGCCATCTAGCGGGCTTTCGTCCCTGGGCGCGGCATCTTCGCCACAACCGAAGGCGAGTACGCTGGACAAGCTGAGGGCGAATACGAAGAAGAAGCGTTCACGGCAGCACAACATCAAAATAACCTGATTGAAAATCCCCCGAGCGGGACAGTGGGCATTCTCGGAGCTTAGCGAGAAAACCGGAGTCACTTCAAGCTCGTGGTGCGACGCCCTCAGAACCACTCGGGCCGCATCGAAAGGGTCGTGTCGTCGAGTTCGCCGAGCAGCTCGCTGTGGCGCTCGACCTTGGGTAGCTCCCAGCGGAAGAAGTACCGGCAGGCGTGCAGCTTTCCGCGCAGGAACACCTCGCGCCCCGGGTCGACGTCCTCCTCGTCGAGCTCGGTCTGGGCGACGATGGCCTGCTCGAGCCACATCCAGGCGATGACCAGGTGGCCGAGCATCTCCAGGTAGACGCTGGCGTTGGCCAAAAACAGGTCGATCTTGCCCTCCATCGCCGCGCCGGTCAGCGCCATGGTCGCGCCGGTGGCCTGACCCACGGCGGTCTCGAGCGCGGCGGCCGTCTCGGCGAGTTCGGGCCGCTGTTTGGCGCGCCCGATGGCGTCGTTGACGCGGCCGAGCAACAGGCGCAGCGCGGCGCCGTTTTTCATGGTGACCTTGCGGCCCAAGAGGTCGAGCGCCTGGATGCCGTTGGTGCCCTCGTGGATGGCGTTGAGGCGGTTGTCCCGGTAGAGCCGCTCGACCGGATACTCACTCGAATAGCCGTAGCCGCCCATGACCTGAATGGCCAATTTATTGGCCTCCAGGCAGAACTCGCTGGGCCAGGCTTTGGCGATCGGCGTGAGCAGCTCGAGCAATAGCCGCGTGCCGTCGGCGCGTTCGTCATCGCCCTCCTCTTCGGCGAGCGTGACCTCGTCGATCAGCCGCGCGCAGTACAGCCCGAGCATCAGCGCGCCCTCGGTGGCCGCCTTCTGGGCCAGCAGCATGCGGCGCACGTCGGCGTGCTCGATGATGGCGACCGGCTCGGCCGTCGGGTCCTTGTCGGCGGCCGGCCGGCCCTGACGGCGCTGCTTGGCGTATTCGAGGCTGTGCTGGTAGCCGGCGTGGCCGAGCATCGTCGCTCCCAGCCCCACGCCGACGCGCGCCTCGTTCATCATGTGGAACATATAGCGCAGCCCATGGTGCTCCTCACCGACCAACCAGCCGATGCAATCGTCGTTCTCGCCGAAATTGAGCGCGGTGTTGATGGTGCCGCGAAAGCCCATCTTGTGGTTCAGCCCGGTCAGCGCGACGTCGTTGGACTCGGCCGGCTCTCCCTGCTCGTCGAGGCGATATTTCGGCACGATAAATAGCGAGATGCCTTTGACCCCGGCCGGCCCACCCGGGACCTTGGCCAGCACCAGGTGGACGATATTGTCGCCCAGGTCGTGGTCGCCGCCCGAGATCCACATCTTGTTGCCGCGAATTTTGTAACGCCCTTCCCCCATGGACTCGGAGGCAACGGGCTCGGCGACCGTGGTAATGTCGGTCAGCGACGAGCCGGCTTGCGGCTCGGACAGACACATCGTGCCGAAGAATCGCCCCTCGAGCATCGGCTCCAAAAAGCGCGCCTTTTGCTCATCACTCGCATGCGTCGCCAAGAGATTGGCAGCGGCGAGCGTGAGCAGCGGGTAGCCGGCGGTCGAGCAATTGGCCGCGTAGAAGACCGCCATAAACGCCTGCGTGATCGAATAGGGCAGCTGCATGCCGCCCTGCTCGGCGTCGAAGGAGGCGCGCAAAAAGCCCGCCTCGGCAAACGCGTCGACCGCCTCGGCGACCTCCTCGATGATATGCACCTGCTCGCCGTCGAAGCTCGGCGGCTGTCGGTCGAGCTTGGCCGCGTGCGGCTCGAACTTCTCTCGGCCCATACGGATGGCGGTGTCGATGATCGCCTGGAAGGTCTGCCGGTTGTGGTCGGCGAAGTAGTCGTGGTCGGTCAACTCCTCGACGTCGAGGCAGTCGTAGAGCAGGAAGTCCAGGTCTTTGCGGTCGATGATATCACTCATGAAGATGTCCTCGGGCGCGGGTTCTAGAGGCGGTGAAAAGAGGTTCGCAGGCTTCGACGTCTCGATCCTCGATATACTTTCTCGAAGGATGGTTCGTCTAGTTCGAGGCGTTCGGGTTGCATTGTCGGGCGGGTCGGCCGATGATTCGCAGTGTGTTGGAGACTCTCACCAAAGGATAATCGATGGCATTGCCCGAAATTTTCAAAGACATGCGCCTGCCGCTCATCGCGGCGCCGATGTTCCTGGTGTCGGGGGTCGAGCTGACCGTCGCCGCCTGCCGGTCCGGCATCGCCGGCACCTTCCCGGCGCTCAACCAGCGCACCACCGAGGGCTTCGAGGCGTGGGTCGTCGAGATCAAGGAAGAGCTCGCCAAGGCGCGGGCGGACCAGCCCGAGGTGCCGGTCGGTCCCTTCGGGGTCAACCTGATCGTCCACCGCTCCAACCCGCGCGTGAAGGCCGATCTGCAGGTTTGCGTCGACCAGGAAGTGCCGCTGATTATTACGTCTCTGGGAGCAGCCAAGGAGGTCGTCGACGCGGTGCATGGCTACGGGGGCGTGGTCTTCCACGACGTCACCAACCGGCGCCACGCCCAAAAGGCGATCGAGGCGGGTGTCGACGGGATTATCCTGGTGGCCGGCGGCGCGGGCGGCCACGCCGGCCAGACCAACCCCTTTGCGCTCTTCAACGATATTCGCCCGCTCTTCGACGGCGCGATCATTCTGGCGGGCGCGTTGTCGACCGGCCGCGACGTCGCCGCGGCGCGCGCCATGGGCGCCGACCTCGCCTATATGGGAACCCGCTTTATCGCCACCCGTGAGAGCCGGGGCCAAGAAGCCTATAAGGAGCTACTATGCGAGGCCCGGCCCGAGGACATCATCTACACACCGGCGGTCTCGGGCGTGCCGGCCAACTTCATCCGGCAGAGCCTCGAGCAAAACGACTTCGATATGGACAAGTTGACCGACCCGGCGCATGTCGACTTCGGCGAGAAGCTCACCGTCGGCGACGAGGCCAAGGCATGGAAGACGGTCTGGTCGGCCGGCCACGGCGTCAGCGCCATCGACGACGTGCCCGCGGTGGCCGAGCTCGTCGACCGCCTGGATAATGAATACCGACAAGCATGCCGACGCCTCGCCGACGAGTTGGGGGACCAATGAAGGAGCAATGAAAATTGGAGAGCGGACGATACGCGGCCGCTCCCTTACTCGACCACCGCCGTATCCCCTGACACAAGCTCCGGTGTCACATCCGCCTCGTCATAATACTGTTCGAAGACCTTCATCGGACGGGTGTCCGCAGTGAAGATCTCGGCGGCAAAGCGCGCCCCCAGCGCCTGGTAGACGAGCTCGGCGTCGACGGTGAACTCTCCGTCGAGTTCGTCGAGCACGACCTCGTAGACGACGCGATCGGCGCCTCCCCGGAAGTTCTCGTCCCCGTCGACGCCTGCCGGCGCGGTGTCGGAGGCCTGGGCGTGGGCTGAGGACCAGCCCTTCGGCAGGAGGCGGTTGTCCTTGGCGTAAGTTTCAGCACGCAGGAATCGGAACACCGCCTGCCCGTCCGTGCCGGCCATGATCGGCTCGTAGATCTGGACCTGCTCGGAGGCGTTGACCGTGTCGCGGTGGGGCTCGACCGGACCATCGACCTGCTCGATGGCGAGCACCGCGTCGGAGGAGTCGACCAGCTGGCCACGGTCGTTCCAACGACCCGACTCGAAGACCACACCGCCGTCGGCGTCGCGCACCGTCACGTGCAGCCAGGCGCGCCTGCTCGGAAAGCCGGTGGGGAATTTGTGGCCGGTGAGGTTGACGATGTCGACGCCGATGCGAAGCCCGTCGGCGGTCTTCTGAGCCGAGGCGATGGACACACGCGCGGTGTCGTTTTGGAGCTGGTGTTGCACCTGGCGAATAAGCTCATCGAAGGCGGCCGACGGCGCCTGTGGCTCGAGCGCGTCGGCGTGATCGCGAAGGATGCTCGGCACCAGCGTATTGCCGCCGATAAAAACGCGTCCACCTCCACCTCGTCGTCGACGCAGCGCGCGAGCCGCAGAGAAATTTGCAAGTCTGAGGCCCACTTGGCTCTAAAGATCTCTGCGCATCGATGGTATGACTATTCGATAGTGATAACTGGACCCTATTCACCACTGAGCCTGCTATGTTTGAAATGATCACGCGCCGCTTCTTTATCCTTCTCCTCAGCACCACACTCGTCGCCGCCTGTGGCGACGACGCCGTCGACGAGACTTCCCAGAACCAGGATGTCGGCGAGTTGGCTGACGTCTATGAGGACGCGCCCGAGGCGGACGCGGCCGGTGATGCGGATGTCGGCGTCGACGCCCAAGATGGAGGCGACCAAGACGGCGGCGAAGGGATCGTCCGCGACAAGGCCCTCGACGACTTTGTCGCCGACGACAGCAACTTCGAATACGAGCTCGTCTGGGAGAAGTCGGGGGCGGCCGCCACGACTTGGCTGCTCGACGTCACCTCGCAAAAGTGGCGCACCGAGGACGAAGTCGACCGCACCACGTGGCGCCACGACGTCACCATCTCGGTGCCCAATAACGCCGACACCTCGACGGCCCTGGTGCTCATCAACGGCGGCGATAACTCGGGCTCCCCACCTGAGAAGAACGACGACGATGTCACGACCATGGAGCTCGTCGCCGGCCTCGTGCGCACCCCGGTGATCAGCATCTCCCAGATCCCCAACCAGCCGCTGACCATCTATGGCGAGGGCGAGGACATGGTCGAGGACGACCTGGTGGCATCTAGCTGGCATAAGGCGATCGAGACCGGTGATCCCACCTGGTCGGCCTACTTTCCGATGACCCGGTCGGTGGTCCGCTCGATAGACGCCGTTCAGGACTTTATGGACGAACGCGACGAGCCCATCGCGGACTTTGTGCTCACCGGCTTCTCAAAGCGCGGCGCGACGACCTATCTGGCCACCGCCGCCGACCCGCGCGTGGTAGCGATGGCCCCGGGCGTCTTCGACTTCTTGAACTTCCGCCCCCAGGCCCGCCATCATCTGGACGTGTACGGCGAGCCGGCCCCGGCGGTCGCAGACTATGCCGAGTACGATCTCTTGGAGCGCGTCGAAGATCCGGAGGCGCAGATTCTCTTGGACACCAGCGACCCGTACGCCTACCGCGACCGTTTCACCATGCCCAAGCTGATCATGGCCTCGACGGGCGACCAATTCTTCCTGCCCGACTCCATGCGCTTTTATCTCGACGACCTACCCGGCGAGACCCTGGTACGCTACGTGCCCAACTCCGGCCACGGGCTGACCCCTCCCGGCGAAGATCTTCTGGATACCATCGAGCCGCTGGTCGCCTGGTACAAAGCAGTGGTCGCCGAAGACGCGCGCCCCACTCTGTCCTGGACCCACGAGGACGGCGAGTTGACACTGACCGCCTCGCCGACGCCCGACAAGGTCGAGATGTGGTCGGCCACCAACCCGGAGGCGCGAAACTTCCGCATGGACGTCGTCGGCGACATCTGGGAATCCACGGAGCTGAGCGCCAACGGCAGCGGCGACTTCTCCACGCAGGTGGACGCCCCCAGCGAGGGCTATTCGGCCTATTTGATCGAGGCCGCCTTCGGGCAGCAGCTCTACACCACTCAGGTGTACGTCACTCCCGACGATTGAGGCTGCGTGGCGTTCTCTCCCTGGCCGTACACAGTGGCAAAAGCCGTCTCGGGGGCGTTGACCCGGGCGTCTGCCTCGGACTCGGCGCGCACGAACGCCTCTGGCGGCGGAGCGGCCGGCTCGGCCTCGGCGGCTACCTGCGGGTCCGAGGCGCAGGTACGACCTACTGGACGCCCTCCATCAGTCGATCACATGCCCGGTGTGTGGCGAGACGACCCGCTCGGCGCGGTACCAGCTCCATTTTAGCGGCGCGATGAGCTCCCAGACCTTTTGCTTGTCCGGGGTGACCTCGATGAGGTGAGATGTGATGTCTTCTTGGCGCTCACCATAGGTCATCAGGGTGTTGCCATTGTCCATCCGGTCGGCGTCGCCCCAGATCGGGGTGTAGATGTCCGGATCCGGACGGTACTCCCAGACGACCTCGGCGGTGCCTGCCTGCACGTCGTATTCGATTTCGATGGCCCGGCTAACCCCGATTTCTCACGAGCACCTCTACCGGAGGCTCGCAGAATCTCCCGTTGAGATTCCTTTTTGCCGCTGACACCGAGACGGCTTTTCATCATACATATCTCGATGATTAACGCGCTGTTGCCTTTCAAGGCGC
>JBKGZI010000236.1:0-9353 GCA_046545675.1 Persicimonas sp. | reverse complement strand
AAGACGACGCGATCGCGATAGACAGTCGGCTGCCGATAATATCCATTCATGGTTGATCAGGGATTCAGGGGTCCAGGGGTCCAGGGGTCCAGGAACTGCTTGATACGACGCTCCCCGTATAACACCACCAAGAACCAACAACCAAGAACATTTGCATTATGCCCATTGGGCATGTCATATCGAGCCATCAATGAGAGAGCGCACACCTCCCGATTTGGAGAAGAGATGCAAAAACGATATTTCACCGTCGAAGAAGCCAACGAGATGATCCCGTTCCTCGAGGCGGCGTTTACCCGCATCGTGCAGATGCGCCGGCAGATCAGCGAGGTCTACGAGCTGCTCGAGATGGCCGACGCCGCCCCCGAATCCGACGATTTCAAGATCGCCCAGCCCGGCGCCGCCGCCTCGACCGTCCACAACCGCGGCACACTCAAGGCGCTCATCGAAGCGGTCGAAGAAGAGCTCGACCGCGTGCGCGCCTCCGGCTGCCTCGTCAAGGGCATCGATACTGGCCTCGTCGACTGGTACACCCACCGAAACGGCCGCGATGTGTTTTTGTGCTGGCGTCTTGGCGAACAGGAGGTCACCCACTGGCACGAGGTCCGCGCCGGCGTACGCGGTCGGCGGCCGATCGAGGAGTTCTACGAGATCAGCGAGGCGGAAGAGGCGGAGATCGAGACGTCTTAGATCAGGTGGCGGGGGTCCAGGGGTCCAGGAAAAACATGGATCCCCTGAACCCCTGCAGTACCAAGCCGTTCCTGGACCCCGGGACCCCCGGACCCCGGAACCCCTGCCTCATCACGCCACCAAACAGCCGCACTCCCCGGCCAAAAGCCACGTAAGCTTCACCTCCTGCGCTTTGGCGTCCATCTCGCCGACGCGTACCCCCTCGAATGCCCCCTCGAACACGCAAAATGTCCCGTCGTCGAAGCGCCGGGCCGCCCCGGCGGGGACCAGAAAAGAGTCGAGCAGGTCGACGGTGACGAAGTCGAGCGCGCGGTGGTTTCTGGGGCCGCCCGGGCTGCCGAAATTGTCCAGAAACGGCGCCAGGCCCGGCTCGATCTCCTCCTCGCGGCATTGCTCGGCGCTCTGGCGTGCGAAGAGACATGCCTGCTCGACCACCGAGGCGAGCGCGTCGACCGGGTAGCGACACCCCGGCGATAGCTTGCGCAGGGTGGCGAGGATGGTGGAGATCGCCGCAAACGTCGCCTCTTCGACGATCTGGCTGGTCTCGTCGGGAAAGAGCGTCTGGTCGCGCCAGCCCGGCTCGATGCCGCCGGGTGCTTCGCCGGTTATCTCACAGCGGCCGCGGCTGTGGGTGGCGTGGGCCACGCGAAGCCCCCAGGCCGGGTGCAGACCCAGCAAGATGAACAGCCCGGCGGCGGTCGACGGCGGCACCAACAGACGCGTAAACGCCTCGAGCAGCAGGCGTCGGGCGCTCTCGGCCGTCCAATCGGCGATCTCGCCGATGTCCATGCACGGCTCGAATGCCTCGCGCGTCGCCTTGAGCACCCCGCAACCACAGGCCAAGCCCGCCAGCCCCGCCCATCCGCCGGGCGGGCTCGAGCCGTGCTCTTTTTCCAGCGCGCGGCTCACACGGGAGTCCAGCCGCCAGGCGCCCTCGACGCCCAGCTCTCCCTGGCATCGCGCGTGCATCAGAAGTTTGAGCAGCGCTTCGTCGAGCGCGGGTTGCTCGGGTGATTTCTCCAGCGGCCGGCCGTTTTCGACCAGCTCCAAATAGCTATGCAATCCCTTCATCTGTATCTCCTCGCGGATTTTCTCCGCGTATTTATTTGTTTAAGTCGTGCAGTCTCAAATGAGGTGCACTCAGGCGTGCCCCTCACTAAGGTTTTCGGCAAAACCGGCCGGATCGTTGCGTGATTCGTCATACTTTTTTGAATCAGCCACGCCGGGGATCGCCCGAAA
Organism: Persicimonas sp.; assembly: GCA_046545675.1. Taxonomy (GTDB): domain Bacteria; phylum Myxococcota_A; class Bradymonadia; order Bradymonadales; family Bradymonadaceae; genus CAYLTX01. The sequence continues at coordinate 7,427 of JBKGZI010000236.1, read as the reverse complement.
ACTGTGCGATGACCGCGACTTAGGAGCTTCTCGACGACGCTAGATTCTGCGCGTCGCGTCGTTAGCTTTGTACTGTCACCCTTGATTTCGCAGCCCTCACTCACTACTGAGTAGCTGCATTCGTCCGAACGAGAGAAGTATTATGTTTGGCAACTCTTCAAAGCGCTGGAAGCTATTTACGCTCTTCGGCCACCCGATTTACGTCACGCCTTTCTTCCTCGTGCTGATTGCCTTCTTCGCCTTTAGCGGGCTGCAGGCAGGCGCCGGGATGGAAGCTCTAACGAATATCATCGTTTGGGCGCCGGTCTTGTTCATCGGCATTCTCTTCCACGAATTCGGCCACGCCTTCGCGTTGCAGGCCTACGGCTACGGAAATAGCCGCATCGTGCTGCACGGCTTTGGCGGCGTGACCATCAACGAGCGACGAAAAGTAAGCCCCCCGGGCAAATCGATCATGATCAGCCTGGCGGGCCCCATCGCGAGCTTGCTGCTGGCGGTCATTTCGGGGGGCGCGCTGCTGCTCTATACCGGCTTGAGCGACGTGGCGAGCGCGTTCGAGGGCGGAGGGGTCTTCGCTACGTTTTTGCAGACGATGGCGCTAGTCAACGTGGTCTGGGCGGTGTTCAACATGCTGCCCATCAACCCCATGGACGGCGGCCACGTCGTGCTGCACGGACTTAGATGGGGCCTCAAAGACCAGCGCAAAGCCATGCGCTACTCGGCGATCAGCTCGCTGGTCTTCCTGGGCCTGCTGGTCCTCGGCCTCCTGGCGCTGGGCTTCGGCGGCCTCGGACTCATCTGGATCTTGGTGATCGCCGGCATGTTCGCCATGCAAAATTGGCAGATCCTCAAGTCCACCAATCAGCAGCGTCCGCGCGGGTTTTGAGCGCCACGTCAGAGCTAGGTACTTAAGCGTTCACAAGACCCCTGCTGGCTTGTCCAGCGGGTGAATCAGCCTGGGCAGCTAGAGCGAAACGGCCTTCCCTAAGACCCCCGCTGGCTTGTCCAGCGGGTGAATCAGCCTGGGCAGCTATAGTAGCTGGCAAGCTTCTTCACCGGCGGGACAAGCCTCGCCGGGGTCGGTCTTCAACGCTCCTTTGGACTAGCTGACAAGCTTCTTCACCGGCGGGACAAGCCTCGCCGGGGTCGCCTTAACTGATCGCCGTTGAGTGCGACGTATTGGTAAATCAGCACACCTCCAAGCCCGCCACGATCTCGAGGCGCACCTGCGGGCTCCAGCGGGGCACATGACCGACGATGCGGCGCACCTGTGCGAGCAGCCGCCTGGGCGACATATCGCCGGCGGCGAGCTCGCCGAGGCGCCGCTCGGCGCCGCGCGGGAACGAGCGAAGCAGCTCGTGGCGGAGCTCGCCCAACGCGTCGGCCTCGAGCGAGAGCGCGCCGCCCTCGACGGCGGCGCCGATCTTGGCCCACAGCGCGCGCTGCGGGGCGTCGAGTCGCAGCGGAAAGGGCGCCAGCCGCGCCGCACGCAGGAGCTTCTCGCGCTGCTCGACCGCCCGCTCGGCCTCCTCCCACAGCGCACCCGACGGCTCGCACGCTTCGAGCGCGCCGGTCAGATCACTGTCTCGAATGAGCTCGTCCAACAGTCCGTGCAGCCGCATTTGGGCGGGCGCGCCATCTCTGACCAGACACCACAGCCAACGCGTCGCCGACTCCTCGTGGACGGCCACTCGCGCCCACAATCTCGGCGGCCCATGGCGCGCCGCCGCTCGCCAAAACCCGGCCTCGATGGGCTCGGCGGTGTCGGCTTCGAGCACGGATATCAGGTGGTCCAGGCGCGTCAGCGCCGCCAATGGCCCCATCATTTCGCCATCGCCCACGGCCTTTGTCGCCTGCCCGCCATCGGCGAGTTGCCCGGCGGTGGCAAAAGCCGCGCCGGCGTCGGCGGCCTGCCCGAGCTTGTCGTCGAGCCTGCGACGCATCCCCAGGCTGTCGGTCCACGAGCGCGGCCGCGGCAGGTACACCGTCACCTGCTCGTGCGGCCCGCCCGGGCGCACCAGGCGCCCGATGCGCTGCTCGACGCCCAGCGGCGAGTAGGGAAGATCGGCGAGCACAACGTCGCCACAATCCTGCAGGTTGACGCCCTCCGACAGACAATCGGTGCTCACCAACACATCGAGTTGCTGGTGCGCGGCGAGCCGCTTTGCGCCATTCGACTGAGGCGCAAAGCGGCGAATCACCTCCTCCGGCCGGCTGCGACCAAGCCCCGTGGCGCGGGCGCCCGCACCGGTCACGAGGCCCACACGCGCCCGGGCTCCGAGCCCGTCGGCCAGATGCTCGTAGAGCCCCTGAGCGGCGTGTTGGTAGCCGGTGAAGATGAGCAACTTCGCCCCGTCGCGCTTTGCGAGATCGAGGATCGCCGCGCGCTTGCCGCCCCCGGAAGCTGCGACCTGCCGAGCACGTTCTTCGAGCTCCGAGAGGCGCTCCAGGTCGCGTTCGACCAGGCCTCGCCGCTCGACCCTTGTCTGCTCATCGCGCTCTCTACTCGCCTCATTGCCGGGTGTGTCGAAGACGAACGGGAATACGCCCTGCGCGCGTTCCAAGTCGCCGTCGAAGAGCCGCCGGAAGCTCTCCCGGCTCAGGCTCCGGCCATGGTCGTCGGCCTCCAGCCAACGCCGGTGAAAAGAGGTCATCTGCGCCAGCGTCGCAAGCAGCGCGTCGGCCCCGCTCTCCCATCGCTTGAGCACGTATTCGAGCAGGAGGCCGCGCGGCCAATCGGCGCGAAAGAGCTCCATGGTCATGCCGGCGAGCGCGCCCTCGAGATTCTGCCACAGCCAGCGCTCGGCTCCGTCGGCCTGGTAATCGAGGATCTCGAGCGCGACATCCGGCCGGCGCCCGAAGCCAGCACGCGACGGCGCCTCGATGCGCCGAATCACCACCTGCTCGACGACCTCGCTCAGGTCGAACCGGCCGTCTTCGGCCATGTTGAACGCCTCGCGAAGATGACAGCCCACCGCCCCGCGCAGGTCGTACTCGGCCAAAAAGAGGCTGAGCAGGTGATAGAGATCTTCTCGCGCATTGCACACCGGCGTGGCCGTCGCCAGCACAAGCGGCGCCCTCTCGGCCAGCGCCGCCAGCGCCTGGCTTCGCTTCGCCCGCGGGTTACGAAACCGATGCGCCTCGTCGACGATGACCACCGACGGCTCGGCGGGATCGGGCAACTTGCCCCGACTCAGGTCGGTATGCGTCACGAATTGGCAGTCTTCGAGTCCGGCGCGGGTCGCCGCCGTCTTCCACTGCTCGCGCAGCCTCGCCGGGGTGCAACACCACACCGGCCGATCGCGCCCCGCGCTCAGTCTGCGGTCGCGGGCCAGGGCGCGGCCGATGGCCAGCGCGACGCGCGTCTTGCCGAGGCCGACGGCGTCCGCCAGCAAGACGCCTCCGTACGCCCGAGCGATTTGAAGGCCGCGGGCCGCCGCGCGGCGCTGGAAGCCGGCCAACTCCAACTCTCCAACGCGTTGCACCTCGTCGCCGGCGGGAGCTTCGGGCGCCTGCGCCGACAGGCAGCGCCGAAACCACTCGCGCACGCTCATGTCGTCGGCCGCCTGCCTCGTCTCCTCTGTATCGGTCGCCTCCATCAGCCCACCTCCCCGAGGCGAAACTCGTCGCCCTGCTGCCAAGAGTGAAGCCGGTTCACCTGGGCGTCCGAAAGCTCGAAGATAAGCTTCGCCAACTCCGTGGCTGCTTCCTTTTCACCGACACGGATGCGGCGCTCGAGGTCGAATAGTTCCTCGAAGTCGGACGCCGCGCCCGTCTCGCACGCCTCGAGAAAGTCCACAAAACGCCGAGGCACCGGGAGCATGCGCATCACCCACGCGAAATGCCGGCGCCACCCGCCGCGCGCCCGCTCGCCCAATGCGTAGGCGATCGCCCGAAGCGGCGGGCTATTCATCAACGCGGCCAGCAAGCGAGCCTGACGCTCGTCGGACAGCCCGATGAAGTAGACGGTGTTGAGCGGCACGATCTCCGACGGCGCCAGCGCCGCCTCGAGCTTCGGGCTCATGTCGCGCCAGACGACCTTCGGGGCGAGCAGGCCCTCTTTGACGCGGAACATTTGCCAAATCGGCAGCTCTTTGCGGTGATCACTGCGGCTCTCCAGCCGCTCGGCGTGACCGGCAAAATAACGACGCAGGCACTCGGGCAGGTCGCGCCGAAGCTCGAGCGCCGGACCATAAGGCCACAGGATCCGACGCTCACAATCGACCGACCACGGGCGAACATCGCGCCCGCTGAGGACCGGGCGGCTGAATTCCTCGAAATGCGGCCCGAGAAGCTCGTGCGCGGCCCGCGGCTCGTGCAAAAACACATCGTTGCACCCGGTGAACATACCGCGCTGGGGTTGCAGCGCGTCGACCTCGCCCAGCGGCACAGACACCTCGCGCATCTGCTCGAAGATCGTCGCGACACTCGGCTCAGCCATGACCCAGGGCGCGCCGGCCTCACCCGCGGCCGAGAAGATCTCCTCGGGCTGCGCCTCCCACGAGCTTCGCCGCCCGCCGCGCCACACCGACAGCCGCACCGGCTTAGGCTGCCGACTCGCCCGAGACGTCTGGGATCTCCGCTTGGGCGCGCGCTTTTTCACATGCACCATCGCCGGGTACACCGTCGCGTCGAACATCTGCCGGTCGGCGTCCGAATAATCCTCGAGCGAGACGAGCGCGTGCTCGGCGAGCTCCTCGCGCAGCGCCGTGCCGTGCAGCGAGCTAAATAGCTTGGCCGGCACCAGGCCGCACAGCCTTCCGCCGGGACGCAGCAACTCGAGCGAGCGCTCCACGAAAAGCGCCGACATATCCACCTGCGGCCCGAAGGGCGCCCGAATGCCGGCAGCTTTGGCGCTCGGCCACAACACGCGCCGATGACAGCGATAGCGCGATTGCAGCACCTTCTTCTGCGAGGCGTCGATTCGGTGCGCGCGCACCCACGGCGGGTTTGTGATCACCACATCGAAGCCGCCGCGTGGCAGCAATTGGCCAAATCGGGCCGCATAGCTAAACGACAGCCGTGCCTGGCGGCCGGCGCCGAGCGCCTCGATCGCCTCGTCGAGCGCGGCGAGTTCCTCGGCGAGGGCCGCCCGCTCGCGGCGTTGCGCCGCGTTCAGCTCCACGTCCTCGCCGAAGAGATCGCGCGAATCGGCGAGCGCCTCGATGGGCTCGAGCTTCGCGGCGATGGCATGTTTGCGAGCCTCGAGCATCGTACGCTGCAGGCGCTCTTCGAGCTGCGCCATCTCGCTGCGCACGCGCGCCTTCTCCGGCCCGTGCGTCGTCAGGTACTCTCTCTGAGTTCGCTCGAGCTCGCCCACAAGCTCGCCGGCTGACTCCCCATCGAGTGCGTCTAGCCCATCGCTCCAGGAGACGAAGCTCCCCGCGCCGCTTCGCAGACTCACCAGGTCGATCGGCGACAGCAGCGAATTTCCCACGCAGACTTTATGCGACAGGTTCGGAAGCGCCGGGAGCTCATCGACCGGCATCGCCGGCAGAGTCGTCAACAGTGCCAGCCATAGCCTGAGCTCGCATAGTCTTACGGCAGTATGCTGGATATCCACGCCGAATAGATGCTCGTGGATGAGCTCGCGCACGCGGCGATACTCGGCGAGCGGGTCATCTTCGGTGTCTTCGCTGGATAGCGAGCCGTGGCAGCGGCGCAGCACCTGCAGCGCCTCCAAAAGGAATGCTCCTGTTCCGACCGCGGGATCGAGTATGCGAACGGAGGCCAGGGCCTCGCGTAGTTTTGCCCGCGCGGCATTATCGAGATCGACCGCCGCCCCCTCGAGAACCTGTGCGATCTGCCCCGGCGCGAGGCCGGTCGCATCCTCGAGGTAGCCGCCAATGGCCTCGTCGACGAGCTTTCGCACGACGTCGCGCGGCGTATAAAAACTCCCCGAAGTCTGGCGCGACTCGCCGTACATCAGGCCCTCGAAGACCCGGCCGAGCATCTCCGGGTCGACCGCGCGCTGCTCGTCGGGCCCCTGCATCTCCTCGACCGCGAAGTGATAGCGCTCGAGCAACTCTTCGATGATCTCGTCGAAAACCTCGTCCGGCCAGCTCATCTCGGGATAATCGCGCTCGACCGGAAGCGGCTCGAAGAGCCCGCCGTTTAGAAACGGCAGCTCGCCCAAACGCTTCGCCGGTTGCTCTCTCGAGCCGGTCGGGCAGTTCAGCGCACCGAAGAACAGCGGCCGAAGCACCGCGCCGTAGAACTCCTGGCCGACCGAACGGGCCTGTCGAAGCCAGCGCAGCACGAAGCTTCTGTCCCCATCGAGCGCTCCACGGATCTGCAGGAAGTACAGGAACACCAGCCGCAGCAAGGTCGCCAGCGCCGCGTCGTGTCGGTCGCGCTCCTCACTCGGGCCGTGTTCCATCTTCTCACAGAGCAACTCGAGCGCTTTTTCGAAGCGCCGGAAAAACTCGCGAGTCAGCCCTTCTTGTTCCAGCACGGCCCCAACATGCCGACGGTGCGCCTTCGCCCGATCGACCAGGTCGTCGCCGGCGATCCCGCGCAGGTCCAGCTCGACCAGTTGCTGCAACCCCACAGGATCGGGCTCCTGCGTATCCACGTCCATACGCCGCACGAACGGACGCCCGTCGGGACGCTCATCCACAACCGCGACACTTAGATCATCGCCGCGCACCCACCACCAAATCGCCATGTCCTCAGGGTTTACCCGCCGCACGCCCAGCATCATACGTCGAAGCCCGCGAAACTCGGCGCCACCGCGAACGAGCAGCAGCCGGTACGACGGCGCCGCGGCCAAGACCTCGAGTCCGTCGAACTCCCCAGCCACCTCCTCGTCGATGCCCCATACCGGCCAGGCCTCCGGCGGAATCTCTGCCCGATGCTCCACCTCGAACCCGAGCCGCTCAGCCAGCCGCGCCCACCGCTCGTCGCCCAATAAAGCTCGAATCTCACTCACCGACACCGGCTGCTCACCGACGCCGCCTTCGTCTTCAGATATATATGTCACGGGATCCTCCGCCTTTTTCTTTTGAAGATAGCTCGGAGACCACACGGCCCCCTCACTACAGTTTTCGGCAAAAGTCCCCAATTCGTTGCGTACTTTTTCCCCCGATCCTCGCCAGACACCCTCCCGGGCCCATTATTCACCCCTCCCCGCTAAACCCAAGAACCACAAAAAGCCCCGACAGGCAAAACCTGTCGAGGCCTTTTCTTGCTCTCTTTCAACCTGAAGCAAGCAAGAGGGTCGCGGACCGAAAAGGAGCGAGCCATTTTGCTGTGGATGCGAAGTCAGAAAACGCAGGCGTACTCGAAGAGTACGTCGAGGCTTTCTGACACAGCAGACACACAAAAGGGCCGCTCCGTCGACGGGAGCGGCCCTGATGCGCGCTTCGATAATAAATGCCGGCAGCGACCTACTCTCCCACAGCGTTACCACTGCAGTACCATCAGCG
>JBKGZI010000235.1:0-9368 GCA_046545675.1 Persicimonas sp. | reverse complement strand
CGCTAAACTACGCGCGGGGAGGGGACGCTCGCTCATCACAACGCTCCTATTCACCCTACTCACCCTACTCACCCTCTTCTGCGCCGCCACCGCCCACGCCGAGCCGATCAGCGTCTGGCATAGCTACCGCGGCGCCGAGGAAGCCGCCCTGGGCGAGCTCGCCGAGCAGTGGAACGACGAGCGCCCCGACGAGCCGATTCGGCTGCTCGCGGTGCCCCACGAGGCCTACGCCAACAAGCTGACCTCGGCGATCCCGCGCGGCCAGGGGCCCGACCTATTTATCTTCGCCCACGAGCGTGTCGGCGACTGGGCCGAATCGGATATCGTCGCGCCACTGGATGAGGAGCTCGGCGACGAGGAGCTGGCCGAGTTCCTGCCGGTGACCGTCGACGCGCTTCGCTACGACGGCCAGCTTTACGGCGTGCCGCTGGCGTTCAAGTCCGCGGCGCTCTTCTATAATACCGAGCTCATCGACGAGCCGCCCGAGACCACCGACGAGCTCGTCGAGTTGGCCCGGGCGCATACCGAGGCCGAGACCGACCGCTACGGGCTGGCCTATCAGGCGGATAGCTTCTACTTCCACGCCGGCTGGTTTTTTGGCTTCGGCGGCAAGCTCTTCGACGAGGACGGCACGCCGCGCCTCGATCGTCCCGAGAATGCGCGCAGTCTGGCCTTCGTGAGTCAGCTTCGCAAAGAGCGCCTCATCCCCGACGAGCCCACCGCGGCCCTGGTCGCCGAGCTCTTTAACGACGGCAACGCGGCGATGGTCATCCAGGGGCCGTGGTTTTTGGGTGAACTCGACGATGATTTGCCCTTTGCGGTCGCGCCGCTGCCAGAGGTCTCCGAGACCGGCCGCGACGCGAGCCCGTTTTTGACCGTCGAGGCGGCGATGGTCTCCGCCGAGGCGAAAAACCGAGACGGTGCGCTGGAGTTCGCGCGGTTTCTGGCCTCCGAGGAGGGCGCGCGAGCCCGGCTCGAGCGTGGCCAGCAGCTCGTCTCCAACCAGGGCATCTACGACACCGACGACGCAGACATCCCGCCGGCGCTCGCCGCCTTCAAGGCGCAGTCCGAGCGGGCCTTCCCGATGCCCAATCAGCCGCTGATGCGCGCGGTCTGGGAGCCGATGGCGCTGGCGATGCGCACCACGCTTCGCGGCTCGCTCGAGCCCGAGGCCGCGCTCCAAAAAGCCCAGAGCCGCTTGGACATCGTCACTCGCCCGGCCCCCGACGCCAAAAACCCGCTGCCGTATATCGTCGGCGCGCTCATGCTGATGCTCGGCGTGCTCGTGTGGATGTGGCGCGCGCTCGGGCGCCGCGGCGGCATCGCGGCGCTGCGCAAGCAAAAACACGCTTATCTGTACCTGCTTCCCGGCGGCATCGCGCTGTTTTTGCTCATCCTGGTGCCCTTTATCGTGGGCACGGCGGTGGCGTTTTTCGCCCACCGCGGCGGCGACTTTACGTTCGTGGGGCTGTCGAACTTCTTCAGCATCATCTTCTCGAAGGATTACGCGCTCACCGACCCGCTGTCCTTTTATTTCACGCTGGGCGTGACGGTGATGTGGACGGCGATCAACGTCTTCTTCCACGTGACGATCGGCCTGGCGATGGCGATGCTGCTTCGCAACCCGTGGCTGAAGCTCAAGGGCGTCTATCGGGTGCTGCTGATCGTGCCCTGGGCGGTGCCCAGCTATATCACCGCGCTGATCTGGAAGGGCATGTTCCACAGCCAGTTCGGCGCCATCAACGGCCTGCTGGTCACGATCGGCCTGGAGCCAATCCCGTGGTTTTCGAGCTTCTGGACCGCCTTTGCGGCCAACGTGGCCACCAATACCTGGCTGGGCTTCCCGTTCATGATGGTCGTATGCCTGGGCGCGCTGCAGGCGGTGCCCAAGGACCTCGAGGAGGCCGCCATGATGGACGGCGCAGACGGCTGGACGCGCTTCTGGCGAGTCATCCTGCCCCAGATCAAGCCGGCCCTGGTGCCGGCGGTGGTGCTCGGCAGCGTGTGGACCTTCAATATGTTCAATATCATCTACCTGGTCAGCGGCGGCGAGCCGGACGGGTCGACCGAGATCTTGATCTCGGAGGCCTATAAGTGGGCGTTCGGCCGCCAGGAGCAATATGGCTATGCGGCCGCGTACGCCACGCTGATCTTTATTGCGCTCATTGCCTATTCGTGGTTGACGAAGCGTGTGACTGAAGATCGTACGGGGGAGGGTTGATGAAGCTCGTGTGCCACTATGTCCGTGTTCTTGGTTCTTGGTTCTTGGTTCTTGACTGCGCTAAGCGAGGAATGCAGTGAAACCGACCCGGTACAATGTGTTCCTGACCAACGCGGCGCTGATTCTGTGCGTGTTCGTCACGCTCTATCCGGTATTGTGGGTGGTCAAGATGGCGTTCGCGCCGTCGCAGGCGTTCTCGATGTCGGCCAACCCGCTGCCCACCGAGTTCTCGCTGACCAACTTCGAAGATCTGCTGACCGCCCAGGACATGGCCGGCAATTGGCTATTCATTCGCCAATTTTTCAACAGCGTGCTGGTCGCGGTCGCGACGACGGTGCTGGGGGTGGGTTTTGCGACCACGGCGGCCTACGCGTTTAGCCGGTTTCGCTTCGCCGGCCGCGAGGGCGGCATGAACTTATTGCTGATCACGCAGATGTTCCCCGGGGTCGTCATGACGATCCCGCTGTATATCATCCTCGAAGAGCTCGGGCTGCTGAACTCGCTGACGGGCATGGCGCTGGTCTACTCGACCACGGCGGTGCCCTTTTGCGTGTGGATGCTCAAGGGCTACTTCGATACGATCCCCGTCGAGCTCGAAGAGGCCGCGATCATGGACGGCATGGGCCGGTTCGGCATCTTCACCAAGATCATCTTGCCGCTGGCCAAGCCGGGCATCGTGGTGACCGCGCTGTTCTCGTTTATGACCGCCTGGAACGAGTTCATCCTGGCGGCGACGTTTTTGTCCGAGCCGACCAAATTTACGCTGCCGGTGGCCCTGCAACGCTACGTCGGTGATTATTCGACCGAGTGGGGCCGCTTTGCGGCCGGCGCGATCTTGGTGTCGATTCCGGTGATGGCGCTGTTCTTCGCGCTGCAGAAGCATTTGGTGGGTGGGCTGACGGCGGGGAGTGTGAAGGGGTGAATGTTGTGGCGTGGAAGGTGTCTGTGGCCCCCTCCGCCTCGCGTTGAACGGCACGCTCGGCACCTCCCTAGAATCTGGGGAGGGGTGGCAAGACGGCAGGGAGTCCAGATTCGCCACTCCTCCACCGCTTGCGGGGAGGTGGCGGCGAAGCGTAGCGTAGCCGCCGGAGGGGGCCACGGAAACCAACCAATCACAATAACGCAAATATGAGAATACCCATGAAACGCCACATCATCATCGCCCTTTGCACCGCCCTCGCCCTCACCGCCTGCTCCGACGACCCGGAGCCCAACGGCGACAACAACAGCAACAACAACGCCAACAACACCAACAACACCGCCCCGGACACCGACACCCCGGACGCCGAGCCGGACGCCACGAATGACACCGACGAAGCCGAGCTGACCGTCCAGTCGATCTTGCCGGTCGAGGGCGATGCTGCCGGCGGCGAGGAGGTGAGCGTGTCGGGCACCGGCTTCGTCGACGGGGCGACGGTGTTCTTCGGCGACAACGAGGCTTCGACGACCTTCGTGTCGAGCACGCAGCTCGACGCGACGACGCCGCAGTCCGCGCCGGGCACCGTCGACGTCCGCGTCGAGACGCCCGACGGAGAGTCTGCCACGCTCACCGATGCCTTCGAGTTCATCCCGAGCGCCACCGCCTTGGAGATCGGCTGGTGTACTGTGCAGCATCCGGCCGCAACGACGACCGAGACGGACACGGCCACCGAGGAGATCTTCGGGCGGGTCTTCGTCGAGACTTGCACGGAGGGTGACGCGCGCTGTGAACAGGTCAACGCCGAGATCGGCTGGGGCGACGCCGCCGTCGACCCGAGCGCCAGCCCCGACGACTGGAGCTGGCAAGACGCCGAGTATAACGCCGACCACACCGGCGACGACAACGACGAGTACACCGCCGCCATCACCCCAGATGCCGCCGGCAGCTTCGGCTACGCCTTTCGCTTCTCCGTGGAGGGCGGCGACTGGACCTACTGCGATTTGGACGGCAGCGATAACGGCTTCGACACCGAAGAGGCCGGTGAGCTGACCGTCGAAGACCCTGTCAGCGCGAGCATCGACTGGTGTAATCTGCAATATCCGGAGTCGACCACCACGGCCGAAGGCGAGGAGACCGAGATGATCTTTGGTCGGGTCTTTTCCCAAGACTGCACCGGCCCCGACGCTCAATGCGAAGGCATCAGCGCCGAGCTCGGCGTCGGCCCCACCGACGCCGATCCCAGCGATGACGCCGCGACCTTCGACTGGACCGAGGCCACCTACAACGCCGACCACACCACTGACAACAACGACGAGTACCAGGCCACGCTCACCCCCGACACCGAGGGCACCTACAGCTACGCCTACCGCTTCTCGGGCGACGGCGGCACCACCTGGACCTACTGCGACCTCGACGGCACCGACAACGACTTCCAGACCGACCAGCAGGGCACCCTGACCGTCGAGCCATAGAACAACAGGCTCACCACAGAGCGCACAGAGGGCACAGAGGCTAATACTTTTGCCTCTGTGCCCTCTGTGTACTCTGTGGAGAGTATCTTTTGACTCAGGCCCGCTTGCGCACCCGCTCGAAGCCCTCTTTGATGTCGCTCATCAGCAGCTTGACGTCCTCGCGCATCCGGTCGACCTCTTCTTCACCCTGGCTGCGAATCTGCTTCATCTTCGACTCGAGCTGCTGGAAGTTCTTCTCGACGTCTTCCCAGGCTTCCCTGGCCTCCATCTTGCCGAGATTGAGCTTCACCTTGAGCTCGTCGCGCTTTTGCTTGAGCTTCTCATACGATTCTTGAAGATTGTTGTTCGCCATGGTGCTACCTCACTTTTTAAGTGGCTTGCCAATTAGTGTGTTCATCGCGTCCGTCGTTAAACTCTGCACAGGGGCCGCAACGTCAAGGGTTGTATCGGTGCCAGACCTTCCCAGGTCTGGTTTCACAGGGCAGGATGCCCTGGCACCGGCGAGCAACTTGTAATCGACTGCAGGGCGCGATAATCACAGGTAGTCAGAGCCTTTCCCCCGTGAGACGCCAGACCATGACATCGAATAATTGGGCGACCAAACAACTAGCCGGCTGGGGCCGCTACCCCATCGTCGAGACCGAGGTGAGCCGGCCGGAGCGCCGCTCGGAGCTTATTGCGGCGCTCGACGAGCGCGGCGACAAGCCGCTGTTGGCCTATGGCCTGGGCCGAAGCTACGGCGACTCGCCGCTTTTGGCCGACGGCCGCCAGGTGCTCACCGGCCGGGTCGACCGCATGCTCGACTTCGACCCGCAGACCGGCTGGCTTCGCTGCGAGGCGGGCGTCTCTCTCCAGGAGATCATCGCCACGTTCTCGCCGCGCGGCTTCTTTCCGCCGGTGGTCCCCGGCACCCAATTTGTGACAGTGGCGGGTGCGCTGGCCAATAATATCCACGGCAAAAACCACCACGTCGCCGGCTGCTTCGGCGACCACGTACGCCGCGTCGAGCTGCTGACCGCCTCGGGCGATATCGTCATCTGCGATGCGGACAACGAGCCGGAGCTGTTCTGGGCGACCGTCGGCGGCTTGGGGCTGACCGGGCTGATCTTGAGCCTGGAGGTCCAGCTCTATCCGGTGGAGACCTCGGCCATCGAGATGGAGTCGATCCGGGTCGAAAACCTCGATGAATTCTTCGAGGTGAGCACCGAGAGCGGCGGCTATACCCACACGGTAAGCTGGGTGGACTGCGTCAAATCCGGCGACGCCATGGGCCGGGGCATCTTCATGCGCGGCCGCCACGCCCCGCGCGGCGTCGAGGCCCAGACGAGCTTCCTCGACGACATCGCCGACTTCGGCCAAAAGCTGGTCGATGGGCGCCACTTCGAGTCCAATTGGCTGCTCAACAAGGCCACCATTCGGATGTTCAACGAGGCCTACTTCCGCAAGCACCCACCCGGCATGCACGAGAGCGTGGTCGGCTACGGGCCGTTCTTCTTCCCGCTCGACGCCGTCGACAATTGGAATTACGCCTACGGAAAGCGCGGCTTCTTGCAGTATCAGATGGTCGTCCCCGAGCGAGAAGCCGCCCGCGCCGTGCTCGAGGTAGTCAGCGACTCGGGCATGGCCTCGTTTTTGGCGGTCATCAAGGAATTCGGCGACCAGGAACACGGCGGCCTGAGCTTCCCACAGCCCGGCGTGACCCTGGCGCTGGACTTCCCGAACTTCGGCCGGCCGCTCTTCGAGATGCTCGACCGCCTCGACGATATCGTCGTCGCCGCCGGCGGCCGCGTCTACCTGGGCAAAGACGCGCGCCTGAGCAAAGAGAATTTCCGCAAGATGTACCCGGAGTGGGAAAAGTGGAAAGCGGTCCGAGATAAGTGGGACCCTGAGCGGGTCTTTCAGTCGGAGCTGAGCAAGCGGCTGGGATTGACTGCGTAATGCAAGAGAGTGAGAAAGTTAGAAAGTAAGAGAGTAAGATACAGCAACTGCTCTCAGTCGACCTCTTGCGTTCGGTAGGCCTTTCTTACTCTCTCACTCTCTTACTATCTTACTATCTTACTATCTGGTGTTCTTATGGCTGTACTGATCTTGGGAGCGACCTCGCCGATTGCCCGCGCCGTGGCTGAAGAATACGCCGATCGTGGCGAGTCGGTGGTGCTGGCGGCGCGTGACGTGGACGAGGCCGAGCGGATCGCGAGCGACGTGCGGATTCGCTTCGAGGTGGACACGTGGGCCAAGCCTTTCGACGCGCTCGACTTCGACCGCCACGAGCCGTTTATCGACGAGGTCGAGGCCGAGTGCGGTCCCATCGAGGTTGCCCTGTTGGCCTTCGGCGATATGGGCGACCAGGAGGCCGCCGAGCACGACTTCGAGCGCGCCAAGCGGGTCATCGACGTCAATTATACCGGCGCGGCATCGCTATGCGAGGCCATCGCCCGGCCAATGGTCGAGCGCGGCCGAGGCTCCATCGTGGGCATCTCGTCGGTGGCCGGCGACCGCGGGCGCAAGTCGAATTACTTCTACGGCAGCGCCAAAGGCGCGTTCTCGCTCTATCTGCAGGGGCTTCGCAATCGCCTGAATGACCACGGCGTCCACGTCATGACGGTCAAGCTGGGCTTCGTCGACACCCGCATGACCTACGGCATGGACACGGCCATTCCCATCGCCTCGCCGGAAAAGGTCGCCCGGGCGATTCGACGGGCTCAGGCGCGCAAGGCGGATGCGTTTTATTATCCGCATTTTTGGCGTGGGATTATGGGGATTATCAAGGCGATTCCGGAGAAGCTCTTCAAGAAATTGTCGCTCTAAAATCCTTCAGCCTGACTGGCTGACGCTTTCGCCCCCAATCCCCCGGCGCCGCCTCGAACACACCCGCACACGCGGCGCCGCACGAGGCGCAGCAGCCGTCGGCGTCCAGATTCCAGGCGTCCAACTCGTACCAATCTCGCTCGATGAGCTTGTCGCCGCAGGCGTGGCAGAAGGTCGTGTCGCCCTCGGTGTCGTGGACGTTGCCGGTGTAGGCGTAGCGGATGCCGTGGTCCATGGCGATGCGTCGGGCGCGCTGGAGGGTCGCCGGCGGGGTGCGCGGCTTGTCCTTCATGCGGTAGTCGGGGTGGAAGGCCGAGAAGTGAATCGGCACGTCGACGCCGAGCTTGTCGACAACCCACGCGCACATCTCGTTCAACTCCTGGTCGGAGTCGTTTTCGCCCGGAATGAGCAGGTTGGTGATCTCGAACCAGACGTCGGTCTCGTGGCGCAGGTATTCGAGCGTGTCGAGCACCGGCTGCAGGTCGCCGGCGGCGATCTTTTTGTAGAATCTCTGGGTGAACGCCTTCAGGTCGATATTGACCGCGTCCATATGCTCGAAGAACTCCCTGCGCGGGGCGTCCTCGATATAGCCGGCGCTGACCGCCACCGCCTTGATGCCGCGCTCCCCGCACGCCCTGGCCACGTCGATGGCGTACTCCATGAAGATGACCGGGTCGTTATAGGTAAACGCGATGCTGCGCGCCCCGAGCTCCTCGGCGGCCGTCGCCAGAAGCTCCGGCGAGGCCTGGTCGGCCAACGTCTGGATCTCGCGCGACTTGCTGATATCCCAGTTCTGGCAAAACTTACACGCCAGGTTACACCCGGCCGTGCCAAAGGAGAGCACCGGCGTACCGGGCAAAAAATGATTGAGCGGCTTCTTCTCGATGGGATCGATGCAAAAACCACTCGAGCGCCCGTAGGTGGTCAGCACGATCTCGTCGCCCTCGCGCATCCGCACAAAGCACATGCCGCGCTGGCCCTCGTTGAGCTTGCACGCCCGCGGGCAGACGTCGCAGCGGACCTTGCCGCTGTCGAGTTGGGTCCAGTGCTTGGTTGGGACGGTGAAGATGTCTTTCATAAGCAGGGGTTCGGGGGTCCAGGGGTCCAGGGGTTCGCGAAATGCGAAGTTTCATCGACCGGGGTGCAGGGATCGAACATGGCCCACCGGCGTGGGAGCCGGCCTATTAACGAATTTAAGATTAAAGGCCTCGTATCTGGCGGTATGCGCCGGTTCGTGGCCTCAAAAATCGACCATGTCGCCGATCTGCGAACATTAATCTTAATTGCCTTAATAGGCGGGGTGACGCCCCCGTGGGCCATGTGAATTTCCTGAACACCGGTCGCTCACTCTAATACCACACCCATTTGAACGAATACCCACAGGTGTTAATTTCGACCCGAGTCTACCACAACCCCGAGGCCACACATGCCCACAACCCGCCCAGCAGCCGTCGCCGGCCGATTTTACCCCGCAGATCCGAGCGAGCTCGAGGCCGCCGTCGAGGCACACCTGGCGCACGGCGATGCGGATCGAAAGCCGCCCAAGGCGGCCATCGCGCCGCACGCGGGCTACGTCTATTCGGGCGACGTGGCCGGCCACGCCTTCGCGACGCTGCGGCGCGCGGCCGACCAGATCCGGCGCGTCGTGCTCATCGGGCCAGCGCACCACGTGCGCGTCGACGGGCTGGCGATCAGCGGCGCGGACAGCTTCGAGACGCCGCTGGGCGAGGTCGCCGTGGACGCCGAGGCCCGCTCCGAGCTCATCGACGCGGGGCTGGTCGAGCAACTCGACGAGCCGCACGCCCCCGAGCATAGCTTAGAGACACACCTGCCCTTCTTACAAAAGGTGGTCGGCGACTTCGAGATCGTACCCATCGTCACCGGCCTGGCCAACCCCGAGCAAGTCGCACAGGTGCTCGACAAGGTGTGGGGAGCCGAGGAGACCTTC
>JBKGZI010000234.1:0-9379 GCA_046545675.1 Persicimonas sp. | reverse complement strand
GTAAAACGCGCGTGGAGGAGATTCACTCCTCGCCCCTCCCACCCCACCACCAAACGAACCCAACCCCCACCAAAATCGGCAGAATCCACACCATCGGCAGTAGATTATCCTGATCGAACGCCGGCAAGAGCTTCAACGGCACGAGCAACAAGCCCAGCCCCGCCAAGCCCATCCAAAGATAGCGCAGCCATCCCTCGGCGCGTGTCGAGCCGAAGGCGAGCGCGAGCCCGAGGGGGGCGACGAGCAGCGTGAGCGGGTTTCCGAGCAACAGATTCTCGTTCCAGTAGGTCACCTCGTGGTCGGTGACGGTGCTCATGATGAAGAGCGCGAGGCCCGGGATGCCCACCATCAGTCCGATGAGCGCGTTGTACAGGCCAAATCCGATGCGCCGGGCGCGAGTCTTCTGCTCGAAGTAGCGCCAGCCCAGGCCGACGCCGGCCGCGCCCAGCCCCAAGCCGACCAGCAGCGCCCACGGCCAGCGCGTCGAGGGTTGGTCGGGGACGGGCTCGCGGTCGGACTCGTAATAGATCCGCTCTTCTTTGACCAACGGCACCGCCTCGCCGGCTGAATTGGTATACTCGAGGTCTTTGACGGCTTCCTCGAGCTCCTCGGGCAGGAACATATCGTCCCAGCGCTGGATCGGCTCGTCGATGTCGTCGTTCATCCAGAACATCAAAAGCATCTCCATGGGCGGGTTGTGCATGGAGTGGCGACGGGTGTGGTCGCGGAAGGTCTGGTCGCTGGTGTGGGAGGTCGCCTCCTCGAATTGGCCGTCGACGGCGTCGTCGATAGCGTCTCGGATGCGCGTCGAGCAGTTGTCGTCGTAGTGGTGGTAGAGGTACTCGCGGTTCTCGGGCAGCACGTCGGTGCCCAGAAACGTGGCCATCTTCTGGCGCTCGTCGGGCTCGAGGTTGAGCTCGAGGATGCGCACGTCGCGGTTCATCCGCTTGTACAGCTCGTAGGTGCGGTACTCGGGCGCCTCGCCGACCCAAAACCACAGCCGCCCCATGGCGAATTTGAGCAGCATCCCGTCGCCGAACGAGAACATCCCATAGTTATATAGCCTGCTGTGGTTCAGCCGCGTGTCCTCGACGACCAGCGCGGTGTGGCCGAACCAGGCGACGATCTCGTCGCCCGGGCTGAACGTCACCAGCTTGATTTTCAAGTCCTCGGGCTGGCTCTCGCCGGTCATCCAGGGTGGATCGGAGGCGGCGGCCGGGGCGGCGAATAGCAGGCCGACCGTGAGCGTGATGGCGCAGAGGAGCCAGCGGGGGAGACGGGGCAGGATGGCTGTGATTGTGTGAGAGCTCATGATTTTCGTTTTGCGTGGGAGGTTATCAAGTCGAACTATGCCGAGCGGCGACCCTATCCGAGGGTGCGAACGGCAAACAGCGCCGTTCTTACCCCCGGTTATGGTTTGGATTCATGCTCCATCGAACGTTCTGGGTGGTCGGTGTGGCGACGATGCGCATGCGAGTAAACCGTACCACCCATGCCGCTCGATCGGGTGGTCCGTGTGGCGACGATGCGCATACGAGCAAACCGTACCACCCATGACGCTCGACCGGGCGTAAGACCGAACCATAACTGGGGGTAAGCCGACACCGGACGCGCCCCCTCGGGCGCGTCCGGTGGGGCGCACCCCCAGAGAGCCTCAGACACCACGAACGCTCTCTTCAAACAACACCGCCGAGCTGCCACTCCTCAAAAAGTATACCCGAGATTAAAATGCACATTACCAAATTGCTCGCCGGTGCGCCGATCGAGGACCATGCCGTAGTCGACGACCAGCGGGATCTGGTCGACGATCAGATAGCGCAGCCCGAGGCCGGCGGCGGCGCGCAGGTCTCCGAGAGGGTTATCGCCGCCGAAAGCGTCGTCATAACAACCGACCCGGGCACCGGTATTCGCAGAACCCGAAAAACAATCGACCAGCAGGCCGGTGTCGAAGAAGACCGCCCCGTACAGATTGATGCTGCGGATCAGTGGGTAGCGTAATTCGGCGTTGTAGTTGAGCATGAATTCGCCGCCGGTGGGCTGGTCGTTGTCCAGCGGACCGAGGCTGTTGTTGGCGAAGCCGCGCACGCTGCCGGCGCCGCCGAGCCGGAAGCGCTCGTCTTCGGTGACCAGACGGTCGCGGCCGAAGAACGGCAGGATATGCCCGTAGCGAAGCCCCTGGCCGAGGATCAAGTCGTCGAGGACCTCGAGGTACATATTCGTGGTGATCAGCAGCCGCAAATAGGAGTCGTCGATGGCGCCCTCGCCGCCCTGGACGAGCGTCGCCCCGCTGACGATGCCCGGCTGGAGCTGGACGTAATAGCCCTCGGTGGGGTTGAGCGGGCTGTCGCGCCGGTCGAGGGTCAGCTCGGGGACGAGCTTTCCGGTGACCCGTCTGGGCGAGAAGATGCGCTCGCCGTCGAGGGTCGGGTCGGCCGGCGTCCACAACGCAGCCTGCTTGCCCTCGATGCCAAAGGAGACGAACAGCCGGTCCATGATCTCGGAGAGCTGCTTTCTGAGCTCGAGGCGCAGGCCCCATTCCTCGCGGAGCACGTCGTCGAAGCTCAGGCCGACCAGGTCGAGCATATAAAACGGCGCGACCGTCAGCGAGAGCTTGTCGATGTCGGTCCAACCCTTCAAAAAGCGCGGGTGGTTGTAGACGAGCTCTGCGCCGATCAAATAGTCGAGCTGGCCGGCTTGCTGGTCAGTGATGCCGGCCGTCTCGGTGCCCGCCTCGAAGAGCTGCATGGAGTCGAAGGCGCCGATGAGCCGCGGCCTGAACCGCTGGGCACGGCCGAAGAGGTTGTCGTCGTTATACTGAGTCTCGCCGGTGAGCAGGAGTCTGCGCGAGTCGCCGAGCAGGTCGCGGCCCTCGAAGCCGAATTTGAAGTCCATGTAGCGATTGCGGCTCTCCTCGACGTTGATGAGCAGCGCGGCGTCGGCCTCATCCTCCAGGCGCGCCCGGTCGTCCAGCCCGATCGCCTCGATGGAGACCGAGTCGAAGACGCCCAGCGAGCGCATATTGCCCTGGCCCTCGAGAACTTTACGCACGTCGAAGGGCTCGCCGGAGGCCAGCGGGATCTCCTGATAGATCAACGAGGTATTGGTGTCGAAGTTGCCCCTGAGCAAGATCTCGCCGACGCGCACAAAAGGGCCCTCGGTGATCCGGTGAGAGACGCGGACTCGATCGGTCTGCACCCCGCCCTCGACGTCGCAGCCGCTGCCGCGGCGGATGCGCCGGCAGACCCGCCGTCTGCCGTCGTCTCCGTCGCTCCAATGGCAAAGCTGCTCGAGGTCCTCCAGGCTCTGGGCCACGCACCCGTTGGGCATGCGCGGCGGCTGGCATTCGACCGCCTCGCCGGTCATCGTGCGGCAAGTCGTCTGGACCTCGGCCAGCGGATAGCCCGCCGACGAATAAAGCTGAATCAGCCGCGATCGGTCCGCCTTGAGCTCGATGGGCGAGAAGCGGCCGCGGTCGCGCACGGTGATGTCGTCGACGAGTAGGCCGCGGGTGATATTGCGGTTTCCGATAAACGCCACGCGATCTGCGACCGTCTGCTCGCCTTCGTCGATATACAGGTGGATGCGCAGCGCGTCGCCGTCGACCTCGAGTTCGAAGCGCTCGACGCTCGCCTGCAAAAAACCCTTCGAGTGATAGACCTCCTCGAGGCGGGCGAGGTCGCCCAAAAGCTGCTCGCTCTGCAGATAACCGCCCTCGGCGAAGAGCCCGAACCGGCGCGTGCCGAAGTCCTCGGTGAGCTGCGCACGGCTGAGCTTTCGGTTGCCGTGCAGCACGATGTCGCGGATCTCGTAGCGTCGTCCGGCGTCGATCTCGAAGCGAATGCGCCGGTCGAGTCGGTCGCGGCGAGTCTCCTCGGCGCGCACCGTCGCGAAGGGGTAGCCGCGGGTCTCGTAGAGCTTTCGCATGGCGCGCTCGGCGCGGCGAAGCTCCTCGCTGTCCACATAGCCAGACTCGTAGAAAGGGAGCTCGCGGCGAAGCTCCTCCTCCGGGAAGAATACGTCGCCCTCGAAGCCGACATCCCACTGCGGCCCCTCGGAGACATCGACCAAGATATTTACGCAGCCGGCCTCAGAGTCGCGTTTGGCGTGTTTGTCGAGGATGCGCGCCTGAAAGAAGCCCATCTGACGGTAGTGGTTGATCAACGCCTCCTGGCCCTCCTTGAACACCTCGGTGCTAAAACGCGGGGCGATGATGTCGAAGCGTCTGGTCAGGATGGAGTGGCTGGAAAGCAGCTCCTCGCGCGCCTCCTCGTAGTCCAGCGAGCGCAGCCCGCGAATGCCCACCTCGCAGATCTCGAGTTCATCGCCCTTTTTGATGCGGAAGAGCACGTCGACCATGTGGTCCTGGTCTTCGACCGGACGCACGTACATGCTGATCTCGGTGCCGAAGAAGCCCTCCTTCTCGAAAGCGTCGCGCAGCGTGCGAAGCTGAGCGGTCGCCTTGGATCGGTCGCGCCGGTAGGCCTGGCCCTGGCGGAAGATGAGCAATTTTTCGAGATCCGAGGCGAACGGCGGACCGTCGATACCGGCGAATTCCACCCGGCGAATGAGCACCGCGCCGGTGGCCTGGATGTCGAGCACCACCCCCTGGTCGCGAAGCTCGGTGGTGGCTTTGATGGACTCGAAGAAGCCGGTCTTCGCCAGCCGATTCTCGGCCCGGCGAAGCGCCTCGGCGCTGAACGTCATGCCCACATAAAGGCCGGCCAGATCGCGCATTTTGTCGACGGCGACCGGGTTGTCACACAGGTCGAGATCACAATCGAATTCGATGCTCACCACCGGCTCGCCGTGCTGAGCCGCCCAGAGGGCGCGCTTTTCGATCTCCAGGTCATCGGGCTCCTCCTGCGAGTCGGGTTGCTCCGAGGAGCGCTCGTCGACGATGTCGGGCACCTGGCCGGACGGATCATCGGGCAATAATTGGGCGGCGGCCAGCGTGCTCCATCCCAGGACGCACCAGGCCACGGCGAGCGCAATTGCGACGCTGGAGGCGCTGGGATGTGGGATGGTGTACGGCATGTCGGGACGGACGGCCTTTAATTGAGCGGGAGTCGATACTTGAGCTTGAGATCGAGCAGGAAGTTATTGGTCTCGGTCTGGCTGCGCTCGCTCATCTCGGCCGACCATCGGTCGGACAGCTTATACTCGAGTTGGTAGCGCTGGCCACCGGCGGTCTCGGCCATGCCGGTGTCCAACTGGAAATTCCAGCTCAATCGGCGCGTCAAGCGGTCGCCGATGCGCACCTGTGTGCGCTCGACGCCGGGCATGATCGTGAATTCGGAGACCTTGACCACGTCCTGGATCTCCTTTTCGATGCGCCCGAGCAGTGGGCCGAGCGCGATCTCCAGGGTCGGCCCGCTCGCGCTCGAGGCGGTCAACTGATCGACGGTGCACCCGGTGAGCAACAGGCTCAAAATATCACGCTGATCTGCATAGGGATTGCTGTCGAATTCAATGTCGAGGTTGTCGGCGTAGCCCTGCAGGTTGAGAAGCACGTGGTAGTACTGCTCTTCATTCTCGTCGAGGTCGCCCGACAGCGTCATATCGGTCTGAAAATCATCGATGAGCTGATCGTCGCGGCAACGGTTTCGGATATCGGCGCCCGCAGAGACGTCGATCCACGGGTTTTTGGGCGCGCCGGTAAAGCGCACCGTACCCGAGCGCACCTCGAATTCCTCGCCCTGGAAGCTCACCGTGCCGCCGGAGGCCTCCACGTCGCCGGTGACGTAGGGCTCGAGCAGCGTATCGCGCAGGCGCAGGTCGACGCGCAGCTCGAGGTCCAAGCCGAGCCGGTCGATCTGGTTGCGAATCTCGAAGCCGTCGCGAGCGCGCACCGCCAGGTCGAAGCGGATATCCTCGAGTGCGGGTATCTGGTCGAAGATGCTCGCCTCGTAGCGCTCTGTGCGGCGGTTGAAGGCGCCGAGCACCCGGCCGGTGACCTCCCGCTCGAAGAGACTGATATCCCGGTAGAAGTTGCCGTCGAGCACGTCGGCGCTGCCGCTGACAAGCCAGGTCTCCGGCCGGCGCACGTCTCGCGCCTCGAGGCGCAGATCGGTGTCGAAGGTCAAGTTGGCGGTGTTGGGCACGCGATGGTTCATGTTGTGGCTCCAGGCGCGCACCTCCAGCCCCCTGGGTTTGCGCCCCTCGAAGCCCAGCTCGCCGGCGGCGTTGAAGACGCCGCCCAGCGCCGACCCGGTCAGCGGTGCCCGGTCGTCGACGAAGATGCGCTCGGGCTCGAGTTGGACCGTGCCGCTGGAGACCGTGACCGGCTCGGGCAGCCCGCGCAGGGCAAAATTGGCCCCCTGAAACTCGACCCGGCCGTCGGCCACCAGGCTGTCGAGCGTGCCTCGAAAGCTCGCGGCGACGTCGAGCAGGCCGCCCGAGTCGAGCAAGACGCTGGGGAAGACATCCGGAAACGTGCGGCGGGCGGCGTTGAGCATGGACAGATCGAGCTGGCCGTCGAGTGAGACGTCGAGCAATAGCGGATCGAGCACGACCGCACCGTCGAGGCTGACGTAGCGATCGCCCGTGCCGATGGTCGCCTGCTGGATCTGCAAGATCTCGCCGTTATTGAGCCCGAAGACCAGCGGGCCGCGGTTTTTGATCGTTCGATCCGAGGACTCCACCTCCAACTGGGTCAGATACGACAGGATCTGATAGCGCGAAAAATCCTTCTCCATGAACAGCTCGACCATGCCGGTGACGGTGGCCTTGGAGAGCACAGAGCTGTCGCCGAGCTCGGAGACGGCGCGGGTCAGGTCGAGCTGCTCGACGCCCAACCGCGCGTAATACGGAGACTCGGCGTCGAGCGGGATCTGCACACGCACCGTCGCCAGCGGGAGCACGGCGCCCTCGAGATAGATCGAGTCGTCGACGGCGTTGACCACCAGCGCGGCGTCGCCGATCTCGCGATCGCCGACGGCCGTCTCGTAGAGTTGCAAATCGCCGCCGAGGCCGGGCTCGTCGAGCGAGCCCTCCCCGTGTAGCGCGACCTGAGCACGACCACGCGGCCTGGCCGACGAGGGCAGCCGCTGGAGAGGTGCGATCTGCGAGAGGTTGATATCGCTGCCGTCGAGCCTGAATTCATAGGACTCGTCAAAGCCCAGATAACCGTCGGCGCGCAGCCGCCCCGCCCCGGCGGCGTCGAGCTCGAGGAAGTCGAGGACGGCCCGATCGTCTTCGAGGCCGCCTTGCAGACGAACGCGCGGGATCGACTGGTCGAAGACCTCGGCCCGGTCGATGGCGGCTTCGAGGCGTGCGTTGGGCTGCTGGAGCGTGCCGGTCAGCTCGCCCTGCGACGAAAACGTGCCGCTGACAGGCACGCCCACCTCGAAGAGCTCGGCGACCGCCCCGAGGTCGACCTCCTCGCTGGAAAACTCCAGATTCGCCGGCTGGACGCGCCGGACAGCAAACGCCGAGTCGCCGCCGGGGCTCAGATCCGGGTCGGACTCGAGCAGATCAATCCAGCCGCTGGCCCGAGCGCGACCCAGGCGTGTGGCGACAGCGGCCTGCTCGATGGTCAGCCGGCCGCTCCGAAGCGCCAGGCGCAGGTGCAAATCGTCGGCGGCCACCGGCGTGCCCGCGAAGCGAATCGGCGCCTGTCGGTTGCGCACGTCGAGCGTGAGATCCGGCGAGGCCAGCGGCCCCTCGACGGTCGCCTGGGCGATGATCGGCCCCTCGACGGCCTCCAGGCCGTATAGCGACGCCCACTCGTCCACGTCCTCGATATACGCCGAGGCGCGCGCCGGCTTGTCATCGGGCCCGTTCTCGAAGGTCAGCGTGTGATAGTCGAGGCGCAGATCGTCGACCAGGATATTATCCCCGTCGAGCCCCAGGCGCGCCTGAGGCACCACGACCCGGTCCATATTGACCCACGTGGTCGCGCCCTGGCGCAAGACCGCCGTCGAGGCGGGGGCGAGCTGGCGGTTGTGGCGCTCGAGCACCCAGTCCTCGGTGGCGGTGACCTCGGCATATTTTTGCCGGGCGTAGTCCCGCAGCGCGAGCGGGCCCAGCCGGGCCGGCTCGCGCTCGAGCGGCACGCCGCCGTGGACCTCGAAGCCGCCCGAGGCGCGGCCGTCGAGCCAGGGCAAGTCGACCTCGAAGTCGTTCAAAAGCGAGCGAGGATTGACCCCCGCGAAGCTGCCTTCGCCGCCGTATTGGACGCTGAAGATATTGAAATACGCCTGCGGCACCTGCACCTCGCCGCCGTGGACCCTGGCGCTGGCCTCGGTGATATCGAGCCACTGGTCGCGAAGCGCCAGGGTGGCCTGGACGTCCTCGAAGTACAGCCCGGCGGCCTCGATGAGGCTGGCGCGCAGCTTGGCCGCCCCGTCGATCTGCTCGAGGCTTCCGCGCGCGGCGATCTGAAATTCGGGGACCTCGAAGTGGACCGCGTCGCGGATAAAATACTGCGACAGCGGGCTCCAAAGCGGCACGCTCAGCGAGCCGACCCCGTCGTAGGTCATCACCTGGGCGTCGGGGCCGTCGCCGCCGGGGAAGTTCATTTGACCGCCGGCCTCGACCTGTGCGCCCTCGGTAGAAAAGGTGAGCGTGTCGACGGTGTAGCCGTCGTTGGCCCAGCGCCACTCGCGGATCTTGGTGTCCTCGACGGTGAACTTCCAATCACCGTATTCTTCGGGCATGCGCACCAATTCGTTGGTGAACGTGAAGTCGATCTCGGGCACGTCGAGGCGATCGACGCGCATCAACAAAGTCTCCGGTTCGATGGCGATCGAGCCTTCGGGCAAGTTGAGCTCGGGCACGTGGAAGTCGAAGTCGGGCATGACGAAGCTGAGCTTCGAGTCGGCCACCTCGATGTCGGAGAACTCCACGGACACTCCGCCGGACTCCTCGGAGTCGTCGGGCGCCTCGGAGTCGCCGAGGCCGAGCGCCTCGAAGAGGCCGAAATCCCCTTGTTCGTCGAAGCGCAGGTGGATATGGGCGCCGCGGGCATAGGCCTCGTCGAAGGAGATGCGCTTGGTCAGCAGCACCAGCGGGCGCACCGAGGCGTAGACCTCCTCGGCGTCGATGACCGGGCTGTGATCGGGGGTTTGGACTTCGGCGCCGAACAGACGCACGCCGGTCAAATTCGGCTCGACGACCAGCTCCTCGACTGCGAAGTGGCCGCCCATCTGCTGGTGTAGCGATTGAGTCAGGTCCTCGACGAACCAACCGGAGTTGGCATAAAGGTATAGAGCCACGTACAGTGTGGCGACGAAGGCTGCCGGCACCAAGAAGATCAGTGGGATCTTCACGTGGCTTCGGTAGACCTTGACGTCGATCTCGTCTGTGAGACCGCCCAGCGGCATGAGAAATCGCCTCTACAAGAAGTCGCGGGCACAACGCCCGCCGGCATATATAGCAC